>JBFWMJ010000031.1:0-26450 GCA_050251675.1 Sphingobium sp. | reverse complement strand
AGCCATGGTGGAATAATGAGATTGGTGACCGGCACAAAACCGTTACAAGTCCTGGATGCCGCGTCGAACCGCTGCGATCGGGCGGGCATCATGCCTGAGGTGGATGATCCCCGCGGCGGGCAGGGCCGCGCACGACGGGGGGAGGCCCCGGCCGGTAATGCCGCATCGGTCTATGCGCCGCCGCGTCGCCGCCACGCCGTGGCTCTTCTGACGCTTTGCACGCTATATTCCCTTGTCCTTGCGGCCCTGTTCATCAGGATCGTTCCGTTCGACAGACCATCTGCGCCGCCGCCGCCGGGCACGCTCACCCTCATCGACCTCCGCCCGCTCGAAGCGCCGCCGGAAGTACCTGCGGACGACCAAATACCGCCCGCGCCTGTGGCAAGGCAGGAGCCTCCTGCAAAGCCGGTGCCGCCACCGCCGGTCGAACCGCCCATCGTCACGCTGCCGGTCCCCTTGCGGCCTGTGACGCCTGCCATAGCCCAGGCCGACCATGCAGGCCCCGTGCCGCAACCCCAGACGGCCGCGTTGCCCGTGACGCCTGCGCCCACGGCCCCGGTCATCGCCAACGATGCGCCCGACAGCTGGGAAGGCCGCGTCCTCGCCGCGCTGAACGGCCGGCGTCGTTATCCTGCCCCTGCCCTGATACGCCGACAGCAGGGCGTCCCCTATGTCCGGTTCGTGATGGACCGGCAGGGCAAGGTGCTTTCCGCGCAGCTCGAACGCTCATGCGGCCATCCGCTGCTCGACCGCGAGGCGGTGACCCTGCCCAGGCGCGCGCAACCGCTCCCGCCTCCGCCAAAGGACCGCCCGGGCGAGACGCTGGAACTGGTCGTACCGATCGAATTCATTCTGCGGTGACCGGTTTGCCGCCGTGCTGCTGGATCGCGACATCGGCTTTAGGAATGCGCTGCTCCGAAGATGACGGGCGCGCGCTTCCTGCAAGGATCATAGGGAGGGGCGCGGCGCGGGCAGCGAAAAGGGCGGAGGTCCTGCCGGCCTCCGCCCTCTTTATGCCAGGGCCCCGTCTCCCTTTATGCCAGGCCCAGCAGTTCCTTGGCGATCATGTCATGGTGCATCTCGGTCGACGCTTCGGCCACCATTTTTGCGCGTGCGTCGCGGAAATAGCGGTTGACGCCGGTCGAATCCATCATGCCGCTGCCGCCCCACATTTGCAGCAGGGTGCTGCAGCATTCGAATGCGGTGTCGCATACCCAGCTCTTGCAGATCGACCCGTAATGACCCGGCTGGCCCGCATCGACATAGCGCGCCGCCGTGTAGCACAGCGCCCGCATGGCCTCGATCCTGGTCCAGATCGACGCCAGCCGGTCGCTGACCGGCGACAGGCGGCTCATCGGTTCGCCGTACAGGTTGCGGTCCTTCACATAGGCCAGCGTCTTGTCGAACAGGCCTACGGTACAGCCAAGCGACGTCACCGCGTGAGCGACGGTGTTGGGCTGCGATGCGCCCGGAATGATCGCTTCCATGTTCGCGGTCAGCAGGTTGCCGACGATATTGTCAGGCGTGATGAGCACGTCGTCGAAGCTGATCCCGCCGGTGTTCGTGCCGCGCCAGCCCAGCTTCTGTTCATAGGGGGCGACGTGGAATCCGTCCTGCTCCTGCTCCACGATGACGCAGCCATAGCCCTGCTCGCCATTCTGCTCGGTCCGGCAGAAGACCAGATAGGTCTTGCCCTCGCCCTGGGTGCAGAACAGCTTCGCGCCGTTGAGGCGCCAGTTGTTGCCGTCCGGCGTCAGCCGGGTCTGGTGAAACGCCGTGTTGAGCGCGCCGGCCGGTTCCGTCTGGGACAGTGCCATGACCCGTTCGCCGCTGGCCGAACGGGGCAGGATGCGCCGTTTCTGTTCTTCGCTGCCGGCGTGCAGGATAATGCGCGGGCACAGGATCATTTCGACCGCCAGCACGCCCGCAAGCGCCGGCGATGCCTTGGCCAGTTCCTCCAGCACCAGACAGGTCGACACGAAGTCGCCGCCGACGCCGCCATATTCCTCGGGAATGTAGAGGCCGAAAAAGCCCTGTTCGGCAACCTTGCGGTACAGTTCGGGCGGCGTGCTTTCCGTCTGGTCGATCTGGTTGGCGATCGGCTCGATCTCCTTGCGGGCGAACGCTTCGGCGGCGTCGCGGAATGCGGCCTGATCCTCGGTCAAAAAATGTCCCATGCTCGTCTCCTCTCCTTGTCGTTGTGTATGCGTGCCTGATTCTGCTGTCAGATGAAGGACCCGAACCGGTCCAGATATTCTTCGAACGCCTTGTGAATCTGCGCTTTGGTAAGCCCGAATTGTTCGGGTTCGTAACTGCCGCGCGCAAATTTATTGCGCGCGCCGTCGCTTTCCCACGCAGCGACGCGCCCGCGTATCGCGTCCGTCAGGTCGAGGTCGAGAAAGGCGTAGACCTGTTCCAGCACGTCCATCGTCTTCGCGTTGATGTCGCGGAAAGCGAGGTCGAGCACCGCCATGTCGGGATTGGCGTCGCGCCAGGCCATGTGGCGTGTGGCCGCCGTGGAAAAACCGCGCAGACAGATGACGCCGAATATCTTCGCGACCTTGTCCGTGGGTACGTCGCTGAACATCTGCCGGTAATAATCGCAGGTCTGCGCGATCGACACGACGATGTTCACCGGGTCGCGATGTGGGCAGATGGAGCGGAAGCTCCGTCCGAACACGCGCGTCGGCTGATCCTCCTTGCCGACGTTCAGCGGCGATTTCAGCAGGAACGGCCGCGACCCATCATAATGCTGCCACTGGATATATTTGAGCTGGGTGACCAGCCGGTCATAGACCCCGCTGTCATCCCGCCCGTCCAGCCAGCGCGCCAGGCCAAGGCCGCTCAACTGCATGGAAAGCTTGGGCGACCAGAAGGTCTCCTCGTTCAGCATCTGCTCTTCCTCGGGTTCGTCCGCGAACAGCATATGCCCCTTGACCAGATCCGGCACGACCGACAGCGCCCAGTCGTCGAATGCCTTCGTTTCCGCCCGCCGCTGCGCCGCGCCGCCGTCGGACAGGCCGGGCCGCCGCGCGATATTATGGATCTGCCACCACAGCATGGTCTGGAAACTGTCGCTCGCGCCCAGCAGCCGCTGCAATTTCGTGCTGCCGGTGCGGGGCAGGGGCAGGATGACCACCGGCGTCTTCAGCGGCGCGCGCTCTATCTGCGGATTGTCCTTCAGATCCTGCGTCATCCACAGGCGGTTGGCGAGCAGCCGCACGAGGAACGCTTCGGCATGGTCGCGCCGGTCGGGCGCGATCTGCGCCTGCTCGTTCATCGCGGCGACCAGTACCCCGAACGCCTCGGTCGGGTCGGGAGCGCCCAGATCGGACAGGCCGGTCCTTGCCCGCGCGGCGGACAGCATCGCTTCCGCGTCAAATGCCCGCATCGCGCCTCAACCCACCAGCGCGCTGTGACGCATCATGCCCAGCGTGCGGATCGGCTGAACTCCCGGCGGCGCGGCGATCACGTCGGGGATACGGTTGAACAGCGACGCCGCGGAAAAATGCACCGAATCGTCGCGTTCGAACACCAGCTTCGTGCCCGGCCGCCCGTCGACCCGCCACAGCATGTTCTCGACCTCTCCTTCACGGAACACGCGCAATTCTATCTCGGCACGGGCGGTCACGCCTTCCTTGGTGTGCGCCACCGCGACCATGCGGATGCCCGCCGCTTCGCCCGGGGGGATGTCGCGCTCCAGCAGGCGGCAATGGATCGGCTCATCCCACAACACCGGCTCGCGATGCTCCGTCACGTCCGTCACCGTATAGCCCAGCGCGTCCAGCACCTGGTGCGGGATCGTCATGTACAGGCCGGTCGGCTTGCCGTCCTTCTGCCCCATTTTCTGCGCGAACTCGTCCTGCGACATGCCCACCCCGCACAGCTTCATCAGCTTCAGGCCGATCCGTTCCGCATCGGTGATCGACTTGTGGAACAGCCCGTCGATCCGCGTGGACGCCGACGCCGCCAAAATGCCCGACCAGATGCGCGACACGTCCCAGATGCCCGATCCGGTATAGGTGACGCCGTTTTGCTTTGCGATGGCGTCGATCCGCGCGGCGTTTTCCGGGTCCAGGCCAAAGGGATAATAGCTTTCCGTCCCATGGCAGATCACATTGATCCCGTTGCCCAGCAGCCGTTCATAGGCGGGCATGTTGCGGCGCAGGCTGTCGGATACGGTGACGACCGCGATGTCCGCGCCCGACCCGGTATAATCGGCGAGTTCCGCATCCTGCACCACCACGCCCAGATCGCGGCCGATGCCCGCCAGCGCACCCACGTCCCGGCCCACCTTCTCGCCGGCGCGATTATAGGCAGCGACGATCGGAAAGCCCTTTGAAATCGCGATGCGCGCGACTTCCAGCCCGTACTGGCCCACGCCGTACAGCGCGATGGCCGGCTTGCGTTGCTCCGCCAATTCTTCTCTCCCTCAACCTTGTCCGGTTGATTGCCTATACAGTCAAAAGCCCCCTATCAATGGCTGTCACACAACAGGTGCGGACTGTTTTTCAAAAGTCCTATAGACAGGAATATAAGTACGGAATAGGGCTTTGCCCCAACCATGGACAAGGGAGCGCATATGGCAAGGCAGATCAGGATCGTCGGGGTAGGGGGCACCCTGCGTCCGCGTTCGTCGACCGAACTCGCCATCCGTGCCGTGCTGGCGGAGGCGGAGGCGCTGGGCGCGACGACGCATATGTTCGCCGGGCCCGAACTCGACCTGCCGATGTATGCGCCGGGCGGATCGGACGCCGCGGCCGGGTTCATCGACGCGCTGCGCGCCGCCGATGCGATCATCCTGGGTTCGCCGGGCTATCATGGCGGCATTTCGGGCCTCGTCAAAAACGCACTCGATTATACGGAGGAGATGGCGAAGGACGCTGACGCCTATTTCACCGGCAAGGCGGTCGGGTGCGTCGCGACGGGGGCGGGATGGCAGGGCGCCAACACCACCCTTTCGGCCCTGCGCAGCGTCGTCCACGCCCTGCGCGGCTGGCCCACGCCGCTGGGCATCGCCCTCAACAGCCGCGAACCCCTGTTCGACGCCGACGGAAAAAGCCTGTTTCCCGAAGTGAGCGCCCAGTTCGCCCTGATGGCTCAGGATCTCATGGCCTTCGCCCAGCGGCGCGCCGCGACGGCGTAAATCCGCACGGCAATTGGCCGACGCCCGGCCTTATGAGCAGGGCCGGCCGTCGTTGACGCCGGGTTCGCCCGATTGGACATGCCTGCTCCGCCTTGGACACTGGAGCATCGCGCGCAAAAGTGGGCACCGGTTTTGCGCAAAAAACGATGCGACAACAAAGAATTAGAGCACGCGTCCTGCGTCCGATTTAACGCAGCGTGCTCTGGCTCAGCGGAAAGGCGCTGACCAACGCAGGCCGGGCAGGCCGGCCCTTCCCCTCCGCCCAGGCGGAAGGGAAGAAACGCATGTCACCCCACACTGGCCTTGGCCCGCACGATCGTCTGCGGATTGGTATATTCCATAAGGCCGTCGACCCCACCTTCCACGCCCAGGCCCGACTGCTTGTGCCCGCCGAACGGCGCGAAGGGTGACAGATACTGGATCTGGTTGACGAATACGGTCCCCGTCGCCAGCCGGCGCGCGATTTCGACCGCTTTCGTCTCGTCCGCCGACCACACCGACCCGGCCAGACCATAATCGCTGTCGTTCGCCTTCGCGATCACGTCGTCGATGTCGTCGAACCGGATGAGCGGTAGCACCGGACCGAATTGCTCCTCGCGCACGATGCGGCTGTCTTCGGGCGGATTGTCGATCAGCGTCACGGGCACGAAATAACCCGGCGTCTGCGCCGTCTCGCCGCCCAGCAGGAAGGTGTAGCCCTTCGCCTTCGCGTCGGCGATCAGGTCCAGCACCCGCTCATATTGCGCGCGGTTGTTGATCGGCCCCAGTTGCGTGCCCTGCTGCGACCCGTCCCCGATCTGCACGGTCCTGCCATAAGCCGCGATCGCCGCGACCAGCGGCTCGTAAATGTCCTTGTGAATGTACATGCGCTTGGTCGCGATGCAGATCTGGCCATTATTGCCGAAGGCGGACCAGAACAGCTGCTCGGCCACTTTCTCCACGTCCACGTCCGGCAGCACGATCGCCGCGTCGTTGCCGCCCAGTTCCAGCGTAACGCGTTTCAGCGTCTTCGATGCACTTTCCATAACCCGCTTGCCGGTCTGCGACGACCCGGTGAAGCTGATCTTGTCGAAGCCGGGATGCGACGTCATCCACGGACCAAGTTCGTCACCGCCGGAGATGATGTTGAGCACGCCGGGCGGCAGGATGTCGCGTGCGATCTCGCCGATCTTCAGCGTGGTCAGCGGCGTGAACGGCGACGGTTTCACCACCATCGTATTGCCCGCCAGCAGGCCCGGCCCGATCTTGAAGATCGCCAGCACGATCGGGAAGTTCCACGGCGCAATCGCACCCACCACGCCGATCGGCACATAATGCGTTTCTACCGTGTGTTCGTCGGTATCTTCGGCCTTCAGCTCGGGCAGTTCCAGCGTGGTCTGCGCCTGCAACAGCAGCGCCGCGCCCATCAGTTCCTGCTCGGCATCGGGATGCGGCTTGCCCTGCTCCATGGTCAGCAGGCGAATGAGGTCGGGCGCATGGTCCTGCATCGCCTGTGAAAGCTTGAGGATATAGTTCCGCCGCTCGTCCATCGGCGTCGCGGCCCATCCAGGGAAGGCCGCTTTCGCCGCCGCGACCGCCTCGTCCAGCTGTTCGCGCGAGCAGTCGGGGGCCTTGGCGATCCTCTGTTCGGTCGCCGGATTGACGACGTCGAATTGCGCGGCGCCGGCGACGCCCTGGCCGCCGATCGTCATCATATAGTCGGAGAAAACGTCCATCGGGTGATCCTCTCTCAAAATGGGGGCAGGCGTCTCTTTTCAGTCCAGCGTCAGCACGACCTTGATACATTTGCCGTCATGCTGATCGGCGACGGCCCGGTTGATGTCCTCGAACGCATAGGTCGTGATCAGCCGGTCCAGCGGCATCTGTCCGTCGCGATAATATCCGATCATGCGCGGAATGAAATCCTGCGGCACGCTGTCGCCTTCGATGATACCGCGAACGGCAAGGCCCAGCGACACCGCCTGATTCATGAGGATGGTCATCTTCGGCTCGCCCGTCGCGGCGCCCACGCAACCCAGCGTCCCCTGCGGCGCCAGCGCGCTCATGATCGCTTCCAGCACCGTCTCGCGCGCCGAGGTATCGAACGCGAAGTCGACGCCGATCGGCACGATATCGCGCACCGCGGCGGCCAGGTCGGGCGAGGCGACGGGGTCGATCACATGGGTCGCGCCCAGTTCCAGCGCCAGCGCCCGGCGTTCGGCATGGGGTTCGGCGACGATGATCGTCGTGCATCCCGCGATCTTCGCGGCCATCACCGCGCTCAGCCCCACCGTGCCGCCGCCCGTCACCAGGATCGAGGACCCGGGTTCGGGCCGGAAGACGTTGAGGACGCTGCCCGCGCCCGTCTGGATACCGCAGCCCAGCGGCGCGGCGATCTCGAACGGAATATCATCGTCGATCTTCACCAGATTGCGCGCATAGGTCAGCGCATGACTGGCGAAGCTGGACTGGCCGAAGAAGTTGGAAACCAGTTCCGCGCCGTCGCGACGGATCGATCGCGAACCGTCCTGGCGCATCCCGGCATAGTTGAGCAAGGGCATCACATGGCAATAGGCCGGATGGCCGCTGTCGCATTTGGGGCAGGTGCCGCAGGACTGGAACGACAGGGCGACCCGGTCGCCCGGCGCAAAGCCCGACACCGCGCTTCCCACCGCTTCCACCACGCCGGCGCCCTCATGGCCCAGCACGGCGGGTATCTCGAATCCAAAGCCGCCCTCCAGCGCGACGATATCGGTATGGCACAGCCCCACCGCAGCAATGCGCACCAGTATCTCGTCGGCGCGCGGGGCGTCCAGATCGACCTCCGCGATCGTGAAATCATGCGCTCCCGGCGCGGCGATCGCGGCCCTGACTTTCATGTGCATCCTCTCCTGCCCGCAAACCCAGGAACGCCCCATAACGGGGCGGCCCGACTCTGCTATTGGACGTTTATCCAATATGTGGATGCCGCAATCCCGGCGCACATGCAAGGGGCCTTACGGTGCCGCCCCGCCGGCCTTTTCCCCGCCGCAGGTCGACAGGTCCTGACTTTAGCTATGCGCCGCTTCGGACGGCATGCGTGCATCGCCCCAGGCGGGATGATTGTCCCGCAGCTGTTGCAGCGCGCGTTCCCAGAACGGAGCGCCTTCCTTGGCGAAGAAGCGGAAACTATAGCTTTCGTCGTGCCGGAACTCCAGTATCTCCACCCCGTCCGGCCCCGGCGTATAGCCATAGGGCACGTCGCTGGGCACGAAAAAGCCATCGCCCGGTCCCAGATCCTCTGTCCCCAGCCGCAACGATCCGGCGACGATATAATATAGGCAGTCGGAATTATGGCTGTGCAGCGGCAACGGAAAGCCGCATTTGAACCAGCTGTGACTCAGGCTGAAGCCGGGCATGCTGAAGAGCATTTTCACCCGGTGCCCGTCATCGATGCCCGCATCGCGCAGCCGTTCCACCTGGGTGGCAACGCCCTGGCCGATTTCCTCATAATACATCGCGCCGCTGTCCTCCAGCGACGGCGCCTGCGCCGCGCGAAAGATACGGAACCCCGCCCTGTCTTCTTTCCCTGCCATGGTCTTTCCTTTCCGGCCCTCTTGTTCGCGGGCTCCACCCTGATCCTCAGTCCAGCGGATTGCTGCCGCCCAGCGCCGTGGCTATCCCGCCCCAGGCGGCCGCGTTCTGCTGCACGGTGCGGCCCAGCGTCAGCCCGCCGTCCACCGGCAGCGCGACGCCGGTGATGAAGGCGCTGCGATCCTCCGCCAGATACAGCACCGCCTCGGCAATGTCGTCCGCCCGCGCGCCATAAGGGAGCGGCTGGTAGCCGACGCCCAGTTCCGCGACGGTGTCGACGGCCGCTTCGGCGTCCTTGACAGCCAGCCCCAGCGACCGGCCGATCAGCGGCGTGGCGATGAAACCGGGGCACACGCAGTTGACGCGGATCGAATGCGCCGCCAGTTCCAGCGCCGCGCATTGCGTCATGTAGAGCACGCCCATCTTCGCCACCGAATAGCCGATGGAGGCCAGGCCCGGCATCCGCGCCGCCGAGGATGAGGTCGACACGATCGATCCATATCCCTGCCGCTTCATGATGGTGGAGGCGTGACGGATGCCCAGCATCGCCGACCGCAGCAACAGGTCCATCGTGCGATCCCAGCCATCGGCGGTCATCATGTCGATCGATGCCGGGTCGCCGCCCGCGCCGGCATTGTTGAACATGAGGTCCAGCCGGCCCCAGTTCCCGTCCGCCGCGGCGACGGCGGCGACGATGTCCTCTTCACGCGTGACGTCGCAATGGACGAAGCGCGCCTGTTCGCCCAGCGACTTCGCCAGCGCGGTGCCCGTATCGTCCTGGATGTCGGCGATGATCACGCGGCCGCCCCGCTCGACGAACTTCGTGACGGTGCTCTGCCCGATGCCGGACGCGCCGCCGGTGACGACGGCTACCTTGCCTTCCATATCCACTCCTCACCTCATCATATTTATAGGGTGAATGGTAACCGATCGGCGGAGCGAGGCAAGCGATCATCGCCGGGTCCGTGATAATGCGGGCGGAGGCGTGGTGCCGCCCGTCCGCCCAGCCACGATGGATGCCGGTGCACGGCCCCTGCCTGCCCGCAGTCGCCACCCGGTAGCGCCGTTCCCCGAAGAAGCGGCCAACCGGTCAGCCCCCTCCCGGCGGCGGGGGCGCCTTCCTGTTTCCGTCAGGCGGCGCCGTTGCGCCTTATCCAGTCGGGCCGGGCATCGAACGGCTCGGCGGTGTAGGCGCGCATCCGTTCCACCCAGTCGCCCGCCCGGAAGGTGCGGGTCCATTCGTCCGCCTCGATCCGCAGCCCCTCTGCAATCGGCAGATTGCCGCCGCGCACGATCGCCCGCTTGGCCGCGACGACGGCGGTGCGGGGCATCGCCTTGAGCCGCCGGGCGATGTGCCGCGCCCGCGCCAGCGGATCGTCGGCCAGTTCCGTGACCAGGCCGATGGCCAGTGCCTCGTCCGGGCCGATCAGGCGGCTGCGCATCATCATATCCATCGCCCGGCCGCTGCCCACCGTGCGCGCCAGCAGCAAGGAACCGCTGCCCGTCATGAAGCCGAGCGAGACTTCGGGAAAGCCCAGCACATAGTCGCCCCGCTTCTGGATACGCAGATCGCAGTTGAGCGACAGTTCCAGGCCCAGGCCCATGGCGTGGCCGGTGATGGCGGCGATGACCGGCTTGTCCAGCATCGTCAGCGCCTGCACCATGGCGTGGACGCCGCCGATGATTTCCGGTGCGCCCAGCCCGATCGCGTCCAGATCCTGCGCGAAGCCCAATATCTCCTCGCAGCTGCCATGGGTCAGATACCGGTCCTGCACCGCGCTGGTGACGATGATCGCATTGATGTCGTCCGCGCGCCATCGCGGGATCAGCGCCGTGAACTGGGCGATCGCCTCGCCGTTCAAATAATTGTCGGGCGGGTCGTTCAGCGCGGCGACGACGACGCCATCCTCTTCCGTCACGTCCCACCGCGACATCGGCCTCTCCTCCCCTGCGCGTCCGCTACCCGGCTCCCTCGCGCGGACACTAGCGTCCGGCAGGCCTTTCCGTCTGGCGGAATTGTTATAGTGCGGTATACGCTTATTGGGGCGGGCTTCGCAATCGCCGATCGTGCCGCCGCTCTTGCGTGACCGACGCGGGACGATTGCGTCGCACGCGGGCAGGCGATAAAGCCGGGCCAGTATAAAGCGGGACTTCGGGGATGCCGGCGGCGCGGACCGTTCGCCGGCGAAAGAATACCGGCAACAGAGGATGCAAGGCTATATGGACTGGATTCATCAGGGCGTCTTTCAACCGCACATGATCGCGGATGGGCTGAAGACCCATGCGAATCGCCCTATCATCCATCTGCCCGATGGAACCAGCCAGACCGGCGCACAGGTCGCGGACGAGATCAGCCGTTTCATCCAGGCGCTGCCGGCCGCCGGCGCATCCGCCGGCAGCCGTCTGGCGATCCTGTCGGGCAACCGGGCTGAGGTGCTGCATCTGGGCCATGCGACGATGTTCATCGACGTGCTGTACGTGCCGTTGCACCCGCTGGGGTCTGTCGACGATTATCTCTATGTGGTGGAGGATGCAGGGATCGACACGATCGTGTTCGACCCGAAGTTCGAGGACCGGATCGCCGCGCTCAAGGAACGCGCGCCGCAGGTGAAGACTTTCCTGTCCTTCGGGCCCAGCACGATCGGCACGGACATATCGGCGCTTGCCGCGGCGCAGACGCCGGCACCGCTGGTCCCGCCGGCGCTGACGGGGGACGAGGTGTTTCGCCTCGCCTATTCGGGCGGCACGACCGGCAAGCCCAAGGCGATTCAGGCCAATCACCGCACCGCCCATGCGATGACCGTCATCCAGATGGCCGAATGGGAATGGCCGGCCGAGATCCGCCAGCTACTGTGCGCGCCGCTCAGCCATTCGGGCGCCTCGCTGTTCCTGCCGACGCTGATGCGCGGTGGCGCGGTGTACATCCAGCCCGGCTTCGACCCGGTCGAAGTGATGAAGGCGATCGAAACCCATCGCATCAACTGCCTGCTGCTGGTGCCGACGATGATCTACGCGATCCTCGATCATCCGCGTTTCGACGAATTCGACCTCTCCAGCCTGGAAACCATTTTCTACGGCGCCTCGGCCATGTCCACCGCGCGTCTGAAGGAAGGCATTGCGAAGATCGGCCCGGTCTTCTTCCAGTTCTACGGCCAGTCCGAAGCGCCGATGACCGTGACGGTGCTGCGCCGCGGCGAGCATGACGTGACCGACGACAAGCGCCTCGCATCCTGCGGCCGGCCGGTGCCATGGGTCCATGTCGCGCTGCTCGACCATAATGGCAATGAAGTGCCGGACGGGGAACCGGGCGAGATCTGCGTGCGCGGCCCGCTGGTAATGCCGGGCTATCTCAACAAGCCTGAACAGACGGCCGAGGCCTTTGCCCATGACTGGCTGCACACCGGCGATGTCGCCGTGCGCGATCCGGGCGGCTTCCTGCGTATCGTCGACCGCAGCAAGGACATGATCATCACCGGCGGCTTCAACGTCTTCCCGCGTGAGGTGGAGGATGCGCTGTCAAGCCATCCGGCGGTCGCCACCTCCGGCGTGTTCGGCACCCCGGACGACCATTGGGGCGAACTCGTCACTGCCGCGGTGGTGCTGCGGCCGGGTATGAGCTGTACGCCGGAGGAGCTGACGCTGCATGTCCGCCAGCTCAAGGGCGTGCACCAGTCGCCCAAGCGGATCGAATTCATTGAGGCGATCCCGCTGACCGCCGTGGGCAAGCCCGATAAGAAAGCGTTGCGCGCCCGCTTCAACCCGTCGGTCCCCGCGACCTGACCTCATCTCCCGTCGCCCGCGCGTGTCAGGGCGACGGGAGGCGTTGAACCCGGCCCGCGCCGCCTGGCGCAGGCCGGATCACGTCATTCCCAGAAAGAAAAGCTGTCCAGCACCTCGATCTGGCGGCTGTAGTTTCGCACCATATCGAGGAACAGCCGGTCGGCGCGGTCGCTACGCTCCACCATCATCGGCGCGACGATGCCCGTGGAAATTCCCAGGAAGCAGAAGCGGCGATAGTCGCGCCAGCAATCGTCCCAGCTATAGTCGCCGATCGGCAAGCCCGACAGCGTGTCATAATAGATGCGCACCAGATCACGCTCATGATCGGCGCGCTGTTGTTCGTTGAGCGATGCGCCGATGAAATAGCTGACGTCGGTGAGACCGCTGGCATGGGCGACCGTGCCCCAGTCCAGAATATGCACATTGCCCGCGCCGCCGACGTCGAACAGCAGGTTGTCCAGGCGATAATCGCCATGCTGCACCGTCTGCGGCCCGTTCTGGTCGGTCAGGATCTTTGGATAGATGGGCAGGAGCCGACGAACATAGGCCTGATATTCCGGCTCCAACATGTCGCGATAGCGGTCCAGGAACCCGTTGAAGAGGTCCGGCAGCGCCTGGATCATCTGCTGGTTGATCACCTTGGCCTTGTGGGCGAGCCAGGGCAGGTCGGCGAGCGTGGGATCGTCCCAGCGCGAACCATGCAGCTTGGCCACCTCGCGAATCGCGGCCTCGGCGTCCTCAAGCGAGCAGCCCGCCATCTGGTCGATCGCGCGCGCGGGCGCGAGATCGCGCATGATGATCGTGAAATAGTCCGTCTGCTCGTCCAGGCCGACATAATAAGGTTGCGGCACATTGGCGAGGAGCGTCGGGGCGACGTCCCGGTAGAAGCCGACTTCGGTGCGGTAGATCTGGTAGTTGGTGGCCGTCGCCTTGCTGGTCGGATCGGCGGCGGCGAATTTGCCGACCACGGTCGCGGGCAGCGCGGGATCGGACCGGTCGTAGGTCAGGTCGAAGCGGAAGCTGTCCGACATCATGCCGTGGCCCACGCCCCGGAAGGAGACATCGGTAACGCGCGCGCCGTTCAGAATTCCGTGCTCACCGCCCAGCGCCTGCGTCATCCACGCGGCATCGATATCGTGCGGCTTTTCAGCTATCCTCATCCTTGTTTATCCCCTTTTCTATTCCGGCTGGAATAGAGGATGAGCCGGTGGGATATCAAGGACTGTTTAGGTCGCGAAAAGGCCCGGCGAGCGGTCCGGCGACCATGAAGAAGCCGACCGATCGGCCATCCGCATCCAGCGTGGTGGCCATGCCGCCTTTCGAGCGGGGGCGACTCGCCCCCATGCCAGGATCGGCGCCGCCGATGCCGCTTTCCAAAGCCCACGCCTGCTTTTGCCTTGTTTCATTGCGCGTTTCGCAGGGGCGCGCCGACCGGACGAAGCGACGTCTCGCCCGATGCCGCGATCAGCCTTCGTTCTTCTTCATCAGGTCTGTGACAAAACTTCCACGGATGGTGCGACACCTGTTCCGGTCGATATCCGCACGCAGTCCTTGCGGGACTGCCCCGCCGTGAAGCGGCCTGCGGCCCGACCTTCGGCACCGTCGCGGTTCAATGTAGTGAAACTGATGTCCGGCTGCTCGACCGTGTCGACTGAGGTCCGGCAGGGTCCGCTCAGGCCTGCGGGGAAGGGGTCGACCTTGGATAGCGTGATCCGGCCGGTGGCAGCATTGTGGTTCAGCACGATGATCAGCGGACCCTGGCCGCGCTTGTCATCGTGGATGAGGATGAAGCCGGCGTCGTCAAACTCTGCGGTGGCGTTGGCTTCGCCGCGAATGGTCGCCCGTTTTGTGTCCCAGGTCAGTTCCTGACCGTCGATGGTGGCGCTGATGGTGCCCATGACTTCGCCTCCGAATGCCGGTGCAAGGGTCGCAGCGGGGCTGTCCGGCGAAGCGCCGGGCTCGCCGGAATCACAGGCGGCAAGCGCCAGAGGCATAGCGCGCACGCAACGCAGGTCATGTCCCACGGAGACGTCGGTTTGCCTCAGCCGTCTCCGTAGCAATGGCTGGCGCCGCGCGCACTCCTGACATGCGGTTCATGACGCAGAGGGTCGCGCTGCCTGGCTTCGGCCGGCAACCTCGCCAGCTTCGCCCCTGTGCCGGATATGGCGTGTTTCAGTTCATGCGCCAGGGTGTTCTGCCCGGCCCAGGGAGCGTCCCTGGGAGGGTTGGTGTAGCTGTCGTGACTGATGACCATATGAACGCCGAACGACACCGGATGGGCACCTGCGCCGGTGACGTTCTCACGGATGTTGTTGATGGCGCGGGCGACCTCTTTTTCGATACCGATACCCGAATGCTCTCTCAGGCCACTGTTGGGCTGATAGCCACTTGCGACGATGCCGTTGGCACCAGGGGTGTCATCCACAAACACAATATAGAATCGGTCGCCGCTCCCGCCACCGATGTCCGGCCCCACCGGGAGATGCGGCGCGGGCAGATTGCGCTGGAAGTAAAAGGCCGAGGCCTGGCGCAACGCCTCGGTCGCATCGCGGATCACGTTATAGTCCATGCTGGGAGAAGGGGCGTACGCGCTTTTCCCCTGATGGAAGGGGCGGCCGTAGATGAGCTGGAACGGCGCGCCGCCCGCCTGACGCCACAGCTTTTCGCGTCGCGCGCGATCCCACGTCAGATTGCGCAATATGGTGTCAATATTCGGCGCCTGCGCCAGAGCGCGCGCCGGAATGAAAAATGCAGTGGAGCCGAGGCTGGCGAGCAGAGCGCGCCGGGAGAGGATCGCGGACAAATTTTTCACTTCGCTCCCACGCCGAGATGCTCGCTGAGATACCAGCCGTCGTCGCGCCAGACGTTGGATATCCGCCACCCGTCATCGGTCAGCACCGTACCGTAATGGAGGGTGAGGTCTTTCTGGGCACCGCTGTCGAAGGTAACGATGATCTGCTGCTCGGTTTCGGTGGCATCCCCTTTCTCTATCCGCAGATTGGTGATCGGGCCTTTGGTCCCCGCAACCATAAAATCGGCATCACGCAGCAACGGCATGGTGCGATCGTGTTCGGGACTGACCGCCGATCCGATTGCCAGATCGTCATGCCATATTTCCGGTCCGCCCGGCGGGAAAATGCTCCACGGATGCCCCGCATAGAGCGCCTGCACGAGTTTCAGCGGGTCATCGGTCGAAACGGTCGCTACCGCGGTGCCGGCTGGAGCCTGCTCTTGTGACGCACGCCCGTTCGTTATCGCCGCATCATCCTGATTGTCGGCCACCGCGGCCACGGCCGCGTTGCTTTCGCTGACCGGGGCCGCCGAACATGCCGCGAGCAGCGCAATGGCGCCCATTCCACTCATTGCACGGTTCATATGCCTGAGCATCTTGTTCCCTTTTCCAACAGGATATGTCCGCAACCGGGTCGTCAGCGCAGCAGGCGTTCCAGCGCGCGCGCATCAATCGCGGCGACCGCCGCCTTCAACTGGTTCAGGTCGATGTCGCGACCTTCGGCCTGAACCATCACCCGATCGGCGACCAGCACACCGACACTTCCACTTCGGTTATTCCGGTCATATTTCTCGGTCGTATATCGCCCGTTGATCCGGGCCGCCCGTTCATAGGCGCCCTCCCGCTCGCTCTCCGTTTCAGGCGCAAGGGCGAGCGCGACGGCGCCGGCAGCACCGAGATCGGACAGGGAGAGCGTGATCCTGCGATCATCGCTTTCATAAACGGCGCTGGCTGTGCTGCCTATCATCACCTGCCCGGATTCGCTCGATATGCGTGGCAAGCCCGCCAGTGTTTCAGGGAGAAGTTTCCTCAGATCGGCGGCAGGAATAACAGGGCGGGCATCTTCGCCCTTGCCTGCCGCAGCCTGCGCCATCCTGCCAAGTGCGCCCACGGCACCCTCCGCCTCTTTCACATCGATTTTGCCGCCGCCCGGCACACTGATCGTCGCGCTGCCGTCATCACGGCTAAAGACGCCGGGCAGGTTCACCCCGCCCCGTCCCGGAGCAGATGAGGTCAGCGCTCCTGAAACCGTCTCCACCAGGAAGAAGAGTATAGCCGTCAGCAGGATGACAACCACCGTATAGCTGAGCGCCTTGTCGTCCGGCGCCTTCATCAGGCGCGGTAGGCCGAGATAGAGGAGATAGAGGCTGTAAAGGCCCGCCAGCCCCACAACGGCCAGTGCCGGGATCAGCCCGCAAATTGCCGCAATCCACGCCGCCGTCCCGGAATAGGCCGCGACCTTTAATGCCTGGGTCTGGTTCTTCTGGCCGCCAAATCTCGGCGCCAGCGCATTGATGACCAGTGCGAGGACGAAAACCCCCACCAGGGTGAGGACATAGGAAACAACCGCCGAACTCAGCGCCGACGTCAGGCCGGGGCGATAGCGGATGCCAAAGGCGCCATAGCCGAAGATCTGACCGCCTAGCAGGCTGGCGACCGGGCCGATCGCCGCCAGCATCGCGACATAGGGGATATAGAGCGAGGCGACGGTCGAACTTTCCGCATCGATGATGGCCCATGTCTCGCGCGGTTTGAGAACAAGTGCTTTGGCGCGGTTGAAAACGCCTGCCAAAAGCTTTTTCTCTGGGATTTTATCCTGTGTCACCGATGCCCCCTTAACCAAAAACTGGAACGACGATCAGGGGCAAGCAGAGCGCGCCGCCTGCCCCTGCACCTATCAGCGCGGCGCGGCGCAATCGCATGCAGCCGAGCGGGTGCTGATCGCTCCCACGGCGTCGATATCGGCACCGACGGTCGGCCCGGAATTTCCACCTTCATTGGGATCGTCCGTCAGCCGCACGTAAGAGAATGATGAGGACGGACCGAAGCCGAAAGCATCAATGTCGACACCGCTTTTCCCGCCGCCGATGGTCCCGACCGAATGCCATGTCCGGCCATCCGCACTGATATCGACGGACATATGCTCGACCTGAGGGCCGACCTCGAAGATCCACAGATCGATGTCGTCATTGCCGCTGCCCGTCAGCACATTGTCGGTGAAACGCAGCACCAGCGATCCGCCTCGGCCCAGACTGTAGAAGGTGCAATCCGCCGCCGATGAACAGCTCGACCGGTTGTTATAGTCCGGCACACCCAGCGCATTGGCGGGCCGCTCATGCGGCGCGGTGGGATAGGGATTGCCCCGTCCTCTCGAAACCACTTCATCGGCAAAGGAGATCGCCCCCTGCGGGAAGACGACGCCGGCGAAGGTCTGAAATGATGCCGATGCTTGGGCCGCATTGTCCGCACAGTCGCAGTTCTCGGTGCTGCGGGTGCTGATCGCCCCGATCGCATCCACGTCCGCGCCTACGGTCGCGCCGGAGCGGCCGTCTCTGGCCGGATCGTCACGCAGGCGCACGAAACGGAACGTTGTCGATGGGCCATGGCCGAAGGCGTCGATATCGACGCCGCTTTTGCCCCCGCCGATCGCGCCGACCGAGTGCCAGGTCCGCCCATCGGAACTGATCTCGACGAACATCGCTTCGACCTGCGGGCCGACTTCGAATATCCACAGGTCGATGTCGCTGGTGCCGCTGCCGGTCAGGACGTTATCGGTAAATTCGACGGTCAGCGTTCCGCCGCTGCCCAGGCTGACGAACGAGCAGTCCGCCTGAGAAACGCAACTGCTGCGATTATCATAGTCGGGCTGACCCAGGGCATTGTCGGCGCCCCGATGCGGGGTGCTGGGGGCGACAGAGCCGGGATTATAATTCACCACCTTGTCGGCAAAGGAAATGGCGCCCTGCGGAAAGGTGACGCCATTTATCGTCAGGCTTTCGCTGGAACCGCCGCTGTTCTGGCCGCCAACCGGCCTGCGAAACCCCTCGGTGACGATGCGGGGTGTTTCACCGCGCCGCCGGGCTGCATCGATGCAAGCACGGTCGCCCAGCGCACAGACCGGGCTCGGATCGATCGTGGGATTTTGCGGGCGCTTCAGCCTGTCACCAAGCGCCTTATCCAGTACGCGGTCAACGCTTTGCCCCAGAATTCTTCCGGTACTCTGGGCCTGAGCCGGTACGGCGCTGAGGCCGACGCACAAGGCCCCCAGCACGCCGATCCATGGACGCAACATTGTTTTCCCCTTCGGATAATTTTCGGTTCCGGTCGCGTCGGCGACGCGATCTTGGCGGAAGAACATCATTCTCAATGGCTCAGACCATTCAGCCTGACTTTGAATTCGAGTTCGATCTTGTGACGGCGGTCAGCGGAAATCGTCTGGCCATTATCTTCTGAATAGCCGACCTCGCCCGAGATGAGGCCCGTGAGACGCAGCTCGTCCTTGACCTTCCCGACACTGAGCACGGTGATGGCCTCGTCCGATGACGGCACGAGGTAGTAAGAGCGGTTTTCATCGCCGTCGTTCAGGCTGATTTCCTGATTGACCGGCGATCCGTCGCGCAGTTCAAAACCGATCGCGATATGACCAAAATCGTCCGGGCCTTTGCCCTTCCAGCCCATGAACGACACTGTGGCGTTCTTTTCACCGCCGGTATAATCGGACTGTGTCGTCCACAGCGACCAGGAGACGGGCTGCCCGTCAATCGTACCGGTGATGGCGGCATCAGCCACAGCCTCCCCCGAGGGCGTCGAGGACGCTGAAGGGGTATCGGCCTGCGCGGCCGTCGCGTCGCCGGATTCCGAACAGCCACACAGCGCCAGCGCCGCCAGCGGGAGCAGAAACGCGGCTCTGCACGTGATGTTTCTCATGTTGAGGCTCTCCTTGATATCGCACCGGCCGCCGACATGCTGATCGCAGCTACGTCGCGCCAAGCGCGCGTGATTTGAGTTTTCGGAAATGGCCGGACATCTGTTCCAGGCGCACATCCCATTCGGCGTCGGGCTGTTGCCCGTCGGTCGCCCGGAACCAGACCTGCATCAGGCAGGCCACCGCAAAAGGCTCCAGCACGGCGGTCTTGATGCACCATGCAAAGAGCAGCGCGAACACCAGCGTGGCGAGGGAAAACGCGCCGGGCATCCAGTAAACGAGCAAGGAAGCCGGCGCGAGCATGGCAAGGAAGATCAGGAAGCCGAGGCCATAGACGATCACCAGCAGCCATGCGGCATTGCGGAACATCGTCTTCCAGTTCTGGCCATACAGCACCAGCGCCTCTCGCGCGGACCCCCAGCTGTTGTCCGATTGCGTGCGAATGGCGTGGGCCAGGATCACTTCATCGATGAACCCGACCGCGACGCGCAGGAAGGCGCGCAGCAGATCGCGCAATTGTTTCGCGCCGGGCAGGAATGACAGGAACGCGCCGACCAGTCCGGTGAGCGAACGCAGCACGCCCTTCACCAGCACATCCAGCGCGAACAGCGCGCTCGCCTGCGCGAACCGCGCCTTTACGACAGTCTTGCCATGGTCGACCTGCCCGCGACCTGAAGGAAGCGGGCGTCCGTCGATCAGTTCCACCAGCACCGCGATATGCCCTGCTTTGACGAGGTACAGCAGATATTCCCGCGCCCAGAACATGACGGCGCCGACGATGCTGAAACCGAGGAAGCCACCCAGCACCGCACCGCCGGCGCCGCCGCCCGGATCGCCCACGGCTCCCACGCCGTAGCCGATACCGGCGCCCACCGCCGATACGAGCACATAAGCCAGAGCAATACCGCCATAGACCGCAAGGCGCAGCAGCAGGAACGGCATGGTCCGGATCATCAGGTCGATCGACCGGGAAATACTGAAATCCCACATCAAAATGATATTTGCCCTGTGTAAATTTGCCCTGTGTAACGATGAGACTCAAATACTGGTCGGATCGCTACAGAACCCACGCGCGACGCGCCCCGTTCGTTTGAACGGGGCCACGGAAATTACTCAGGGAAGAAAAACAATGCGGACGTGCTGCCGATTACCCATTCGAACGAACGGGGCCACTATTCCACTTCCATGTCAATGAAGTGCTGCCAACGGCCTGGGCACGATATAGATGACACGCCCGTGGTAGTGGTGAGAAAAAAAGGGGCCGGTCTGAATGTTGCGTTGTTTGATGATCGCCGTTTTCGTTGTTCTGGGCGGCGCGATTACATCCTGCTCGCCGGAATCACCCGAGCGCCCTGCCCTTCTCGATCTCTCAACGCCTCAGGATGACGTCGTTCTGCAGATCACGGGCAAGATCGCCGTGACGAATGGCAACCGCGGCGCGTTGTTCGACATGACGATGCTGAAGAAGCTGCCAACGGTTCAGATCGAGACCCACACATCGGTCACCGATGGTCCCCAACGCTTCGCGGGTTTCCGTCTTCGCGATTTATTGCGTGGTCTTGGTGCGGACGGCGAAACGATAAAAGCCAGCGCCCTCAATGACTATGTCGTCGAAATCCCGATGGCCGATCTGGAAGAATTTGACGTTATCGTCGCTCACAGCCTTAACGGCAAACCGCTCGCTCCCCATGACAAAGGCCCCCTCTGGATTGTCTATCCGCGCGACCAGCACCCGGCGTTGCAGGATATTCGCTACGATTATCGGTGGGTGTGGCAGCTGAACGCACTGGACGTGGAATGATCCCGCGCAGGAACCTTCTGGGCATTCTGATACCGGGCCTGACGATCTGTATCTTTGCGGTACTGCTGGCCCTGTCACTGATACGCCTCTCCACCATCGAGAAGGACATGCGTATCGAGGCCACGCAGAACATGCTGTGGGTCATCTCCCGCGCCCAGACCGCGAGCCTGCAATTGCAAAAGGCGGCCGCTCTGCGCGTCCAGGGGGCCGAAACGCCCGATATGCTCAACCGCCGGCTCAACAATTTTCTCAGCCATTACAATGTCCTTAACCATGGGCCGCAGCAGCGTCAGATGGAGGAGATGGGCGCGTTTGGACAACTCGATATTATGGCGGGGGAGAAAGAGGCGCTGAAGCAGATCATTCCTGCGCTGGCCGCGGGAGACCGGCAGGGCCTGACTCACGTCTATGCCATTCTCGGCCCCTATGATGATCTGCTGGCGCGTACCGCCAACAAGGCGATGGTCGCCGAATGGAACAGCCTTGGCGGAAAGCTCGAAAATTCGCGGGAGCAAGTGTCTTTCATCATAGCCTCGCTCATCGTCATTGCCGCTGCCGGCACCGGCATGGCGGCGCATCTCATCATGGCAAGCCGCAGTGCCGGAGCACGGGCACGCCTGCTGGAGCGGGAGAAGGCATTCTCCCAACTGCTCGTGGGGTCGAGCAGCGAATGCATCATCGCGACCGATCTGGAACAGCGCTGCACGCTCTGGAATGAAGCCGCGACGGCGCTGTTCGGCGTGACTGCCGAGGAGAGCGCGCAAAAACCTCTCATAAATGTTTCCGGCTTTTTCGGTATGGAACGCATCGGCAGCGCGCTCGATAAGGCGATCATCGGGAAGACCTCCATCCTGAGCGACATCCCGTTCTTCCGCACCGTTGCGGGCGCCCCTGTTTATCTCGATCTGCGCTGTTTTCCCTTGCGGGATGGAACACGGCTCATCGGGGCGATCATGCTGATCTGTGATGTGACCGAACAATATGAAGCGAGGCGGCAACTGAGCGAACGGCGTGATTATCTGGAAGAGCAGGTTTTGCTCAGAACCCAGGAACTGAATGCCGCATTGGCGCGTGAGCGCGCCACTACCGACATTTACCGTAATTTCGCCGCGATGATATCGCATCAGTTCCGCACGCCCCTCGCGATCGTCGATTCATCCCTGCAAAGGCTGAAACGCCGGGCCGCGGACCTCACCCCGGATGACATCCTTGAGCGATGCCGCCACGCCCGCGCGGCCATCCTGCGCCTCGTGCGCCTTGTTGAAAGCACACTCGATGTCGCTCGCCTGGATAATGGCCAGATCGAACGGCAACTCCAGCCATGGGATCTGAACCGATCGATCAGCGAGGCAATCACGCTCCAATCGGAAGAAACACCGGATCGTCGGTTTCACTATGAAGCGCACGGACCGATCCGAGTGAACTGCGACCCGGTCCATGCCGAGCATATCATCGTCAACCTTCTTTCCAATGCTGCCAAATATGCGCCAGAGGGGAGCATTATCCACATCGAGCCAATCTTGCGCGAGAGCCAGGCAGGGTGCCGGATCGTGAACGAAGGCAACATCAAAGCCGAAGATCGGCCCCATCTGTTCGAACGCTATTACCGGGGCGATAATTCGCGAGAGAAGAGCGGCGTCGGTATCGGCCTGTATATGGCACGCAGCCTCGCGCGGCTGCAGGATGGCGACGTCTCGTTCGAGGCCCTTTCCAACGGGAGGATCGCCTTCTCGATCATCCTGCCGAAAGACAGCCGCGCTGACCGTTCGCATGGCCGCGCAACAACAAGCGGAGAGGGACCGAAACAATGACATTCCCCCCTCATTCTTTCGAGGCGCCCCTCATTCTCTGCGTGGAGGATGAGGAGGTTTTGCGGCGTGATATCGCGGAAGAGCTCACCGAAGCAGGCTATCGTGTCATCGAAGCGGCGACAGGCGAAGAGGCCCTTGAACAATGTCAGGTCGTTCGGCCAGATCTGGTGCTCTGCGATATCTGCCTGCCGGAAATGGACGGCTATGGCGTGTTGCGCGCGCTTCAGAGTGAGCCAGATGGATTTGCGGACGTCCCCTTCCTGTTCCTCTCCGCGCTGGCGGACCGGCGGCAAGTCGTCGAAGGCAAGCTGCTCGGCGCCGATGATTATCTGACGAAGCCGATCGATTTCGACCTGTTGCTTGCAACGGTTCATGCCCGTCTGCGGCAAGTGTCCCGCATCCGCGCTCAGACGGCGCCAGACGGCAGGATGACCGAGACCCAGCTTCACACACTAGCCCAAGCGGGGGGAGTGTCGATCGAGGCTGGAATGGCGGGCGTCCTTGATTTGCTCTCCACGGCGATCGTCTTGGTGGGGTCGGGGAGAGAAATCAGGTTCATGAACCGCTCGGCCCGCGACCTGGCGGATAACTATCCTGCCCTGGGCCTCGCCTCGGACCGGGGCTTAACTGCCCCCGGGCGTCCCGCCGGTTTTCCGCGCTGGCTCGACCAGATGACGTGCATGGAGGCGGATAACGGCGTCGCGAACTTCTCATTGCGATGCGAACAATCCAGCGAGGAACTGAAGATTGTAAGCTGTCGGCTCGAAGGCACCGCCGCTGGCGCAAGCTTTGCGCTATTCATTTCGCCTGCCGGAAGAGCGCCCAATCTATCACCAGAGCCGCTGGCGGCGATGTTTGGCTTCACGCCTGCCGAAAGCCTCATAGCCGCAAGACTTGCCAGAGGCGAAAAGCCCGCAGAAATCGCGGATATTCTTGGTATCGCACAAACGACAGTGGCGTTCCATCTCCGCAATATCTTCCAGAAAACGGGCGTGAGCCGGCAGGCAAGTCTGGTCGCCATGCTGCTTTCCTCACCGGCAGGCCTTCTGTGCCCTGTGGAGGCGTCTGATGGGTTCACATAGTTGAGCGTGCCATCATATGCACTCTTGCGATTCGGCAGACATCCGTCAGCCAGTATAAATCACTCATCTCAGGCTCATTGCGAAGGCCCTGAATCACGAGCGCCGGCCAAAATCAATGGCATCCCGCCGGGGGCATAGCAGCACTGCCGGGGGCCCGGCACGTTGCGAAACAGCGCCTTGGCCGCACCCACTATCATCGACCGTTCGCCGGTCAGCCTAAGCTCGACCATCGCGGTGATCGCCATTCCCGATGCGGCGACCTCCGCAATCGCAACGTGCCGCTCGACAATGCCTGCATCTTCCAGCGCGGCGATCGCGGGCTGTCGGACCTTGATTTCGCACCAAACGATGCAACGTCAATCGAGCCTCAAAGCGTCCCGTATGATGAAGTGCAGGTCAGTCTGGTCGAGCAAGCCGCTGACATTGACCGCGTGGGGACCAAAAGCGGCGATACGAAGCTGCGAACCGGTATGCGCCTGCGAGCCGGTCTCCGTCGTGGCATAGTTGACGGTCATCACGCTGCCGTCGCGGGTGTTGAGCGCTGCGGTAAGTCCCGGTGAGCGCACGCCATTGCTTACGATCTGGCTTGTGTGCGCGTGGTCCGCCGTCACGATCACCAGCGTTTTGCCATCGGCGCGTGCGAATTCGAGCGCGACCTGCACCGCTTCATCCAGATCGACCGTTTCCCCAATCTGACCGCAGGGGTTGGCAGCATGGTTCTGCTTGTCGATCGAGGCGCCTTCCACCTGGAGGAAAAAGCCTTTCGGTTTATCGCGAAGCAGTTCGATCGCCTTGCGCGTCATCGCGGCGAGCGTAGGCGTGGCGGCAGTCCGCTCGGCGTTCGGCTGGCAGGTGACGGCGGGCTGATCAATATTGCCGTGACGGGACGCACGGGGACCAGTCCAGCGAACGGGCATGTTCCCGTCTGCGAACAGGCCAATCAGCGGTTGGCCATCGTCGGCCCGCGTAACCGCTGCAAGTTCGACGGCATCTCGCACGATCCGGTATCCGCGCGCCCGAGCCTGCTCGAACAATGTGCGGCCCTTATACCGGCCGGCACGTGCTGTCTCAGCGAAACTTGCCGCGCCGCCGCCGAGCAGCAAATCGGCGCGCGTATTGAGCAACTGTTCGGTTATCGAGCCGACCCCCCCGTTTTCCAGCGCATTGTGCGGACACTGCCTGCTCGTCTCCACCGGTCCGTAGCATTTGCGCTGAACGACGTGGGCGATCTGGGCCGCCGGCGTGGCATCCTGGATTTCGGCGGTAGAAACGTTGCCGGTGGCCAGACCGGCAGCCTTTGCCCGTTCGAGCAATGTCGGATGCGGCTTGCCGTGAATGTCGACACCGATCGCGCCGTTGTAGCTTTTGACGCCCGATGCCCATGCCGTCGCGGATGCGGCGCTGTCGGTGACATAATTGGGTTTGCCCGTGTCGCGATCGAGCGAATAGTGCGTGTAGCTGCCGGTGAAAGGTAACGCATCGATGCCCTTGAAATAGCCGCCGGCACCCTCGGCATAGTTGCGCGCGATCGTGATTTCGGAATCGCCCATGCCGTCGCCGATCAACAGGATGACATTACGTACCGCGCCATCGGCGCTTAGCGCGCGGTAGGTTTCGCCCATGTCACCGGCGAGGCGCCGGGCGCCGCCCGGTTGCGACACATCACCCCGCGCCGAACGCACAAGATCGGGAACGGAATCCTGGGCCACCGCAGACACTGGCAACAGGGCGATACAGGCGGCGAAAGCGAAACGGCAACGCATGTGGAAGGCAACTCCGATACGACGGGATGAACGAAAATCGACGGAAACGGTCCCTCGATATCCAGCACTAAGTGATCGAAGGGGATGACGGTTTAGTGAATCCGAGGGCGCGTTGCCGGCTGCCAGCCGATCCCACCGCCCGTCACGCAACCGTCACGTTTCTGGTCCATACCAGTTTCGATGCAGTCCAGCGATGTCTACCACCCCGCCCCGCCACGCGAACGGTTCGCGCTGTTCGCCGCAGGAGGTGCTGCGGCCTTCGCAGCCTATTTCGCAATGTATGCGTTCCGCAAGCCATTTGCGGCCGGTACCTATGACGAGATGGGCCTGCTTTTCCTGGGCCTGGACTACAAGACCGGGCTGCTGATCGCGCAGGTGATCGGTTATGCATTGTCCAAGCTTATCGGCATCAGGGTTATCGCGGAATTCGGGCGAAGGGGCCGCGCGGCCGCGATCCTTTTCCTGATCGGCTGGTCATGGCTGGCGCTGGTGCTTTTTGCGGTGCTGCCGCCTGGCTGGGGACCGCTGTGCCTTTTCCTCAACGGTCTGCCATTGGGGATGATCTGGGGACTGGTCTTTTCCTATGTGGAAGGGCGGCGCTGTTCCGAAGTGCTCGGCGCCATGCTGTGCGCCAGCTTCATCATTTCGTCAGGCGCCGTGAAATCCGTGGCGATCTGGCTTATGCAGCAGGGCGTGAGCGAGCAATGGATGCCGGTAGCGGCCGGCGCCGTCTTCACGCCGCTGCTGCTGGTTTCCTTGTGGTATCTGGAGCGGCTGCCGCCGCCGGACGCCCGTGATG
>JBFWMJ010000030.1:0-26589 GCA_050251675.1 Sphingobium sp. | reverse complement strand
CCTTGCGATCGCCAGCACCTGACGCTGGTGCGTCTACCACTTCCGCCATCTGGGCACGGGGTAGGCTGGCGCGATTAGCCTTTGGTCTTTGGGCTGTCAATCGGTTGTAGGCATTAATTCGCTGCTTTATGGCGTGCGGCAGCGGAATGACGGTCGGGAAAAGGGATGGGGAACGGAAAATACGGCGGCCGACCGGGCGTAAACGGTGCGTGACGTCAGTCGCTTTTGCTTTGCGCCCTTTCGCGCGCTGTCGCTGTTCCACCCTTTTTCAGAATGCTCTAAGGACATCGGGCGCGCCGATCAGCATAGAGGACCCGATCATGGACCAGCCCGAAACCGTTCCGCCTGACTATATCGCCCGCCCGGACGGGTTGCGGCTGGCCTGTCGCTATCGGGCCGGCGTCGGGCCGACCCTCATATTCCTGCCCGGTTACATGTCCAACATGGAAGGGGGCAAGGCGGTCGCGCTCGACCAGTGGGCGCAGACGCGGGGGCGGGCGATGCTGAGGCTGGACTATGCCGGTAACGGCGCCAGCGAAGGGCGGTTCGAGGACGGGACGCTCGCCAGCTGGCGCGACGATGCGCTGTTCCTGATCGACACGCTGACAACGGGACCGGTGGTGCTGGTGGGGTCGTCCATGGGGGGCTGGCTGGCATTGCTGATCGCTGTGGCGCGGGCGGACCGGGTGGCGGGTGTCGTCGGCATCGCCGCGGCGCCGGATTTCACCGACTGGGGGTTCAGCGCGGCCGAAAAGGCGCTGCTGGAAACCGAAGGGCGGATCGTGGAGCACAGCCCCTATGGCGACCAACCCTATGTGACGACGCTGGCCTTCTGGAAATCGGGGCAGGACCTGCGGCTGCTGGGCGGGGAAATCGCGATCGACTGTCCAGTGCGCCTATTGCAGGGCCAGCGCGATCCCGACGTGGGGTGGGAAACGGCGTTGCGGATTGCCGAGCGGGTGCGTTCATCGGACGTCCAGATGGTTCTGGTCAAGGATGGCGACCATCGCCTTTCCCGCGACGCGGACATCGCCCTGCTGATCCGCACCGTCGCCGCTTTGCTGGACAGCCTTTGATGTCATTTTTGCTTACCGCCCTGCTGATGTTTGGTCAGGGCTATGATCCCGAGATCGAGGCGGTCATGCGCCGCAAGGAGCAGGAACGGGCGGTCAGGAGCCAGTCCGCGCCCGCCGCCGCCAAACCTGCGGCCCAGGCGAGGGCCGACGGTCAGATTCCGGTGCCTGAAAAATTCGCCGCGCCGTTTCAGGCCTGCCTCGACGCGGCTGCTCAATCGCCGGAGGATGGCATCGCGTTCGCCCAGAAATGGCGGATCGACGGCGGCAGTTTCTATGCGCGTCACTGCCAGGGTTTTGCCTATGCGCGGGCCGAACGTTGGGCGCCGGCGATCATGGCGTTCGAGCAGGCGGCGGAGGAGGCGGAACGGTCGGGCGAGATGGTGCAGAGCGCGCGGCTGTGGGCGCATGCGGGGAACGCGGCGCTGGCAGGCAGCGACGCGGCGCGGGCACGGACGGATTTCGACGCGGCGCTGGCGCGCGGCCTGCCCGACGGGTTCGAGAAGGGCGAAGTGCATCTGGACCGTGCCCGGGCGCTGGTCGCGCTGGGCGAGAATGAGGCGGCGCGCCAATCCTTCGACGTTGCGTTGGACCAGGCGCCGCGCGATCCGCTCGGCTGGCTGCTGTCGGCGACGCTGGCGCGGCGGATGGGGCAGATGACGCTGGCGCAGGGGCATATCGCCCGCGCGGTGAAGCTGTCGCCCGACGACGCATCGGTCGCGCTGGAGGAGGGAAATATCGCCATCCTCACCGACCATGAGGATATTGCGCGCGCGGCCTGGGGCCGGGCGGTGAAGCTGGCGCCGGCCAGCCCGGCCGGCAAGGCGGCGGCGGACAATCTGGCCCGGCTGGCCGGAGAGGGGGAGGGGCGCGCCGTTACGCCCTGATCTTGCCGGCGGATGTTCCCGTCTGTCTGGCATGTTCATCCGGTCGCCGTCATGCCGACGGAACCGGACGGCGCGCCAAGCCGTTCGGTCTGAAGCGGGGTCGATGCGATCGAAAGAGGACGGACCCATGAAGAATATCGCACGCAAGGGATGCGCGCTTGGCCTGCTGATCGCAGGAGCGGCGGCGGTGGCGGGTTGCTCGCACGGCGCGACGCGCGGCGGGCTGATCGGCGGCGCGGGCGGCGCGGTGGTGGGCAGCGCGACCGGGCTGGGCACTGTGGAAGGCGCGGTGATCGGCGGCACCGCCGGGGCGATCATCGGCGACAAGGATCGCTGCTCTCGCAAGGACCGGCGGCGCGGTCGCTGCTGACAGGCGCGGCCGCGGCCTGATCGAGCGCCGACCCGGGCGATCACTGCGCTTGGATCGATCCGGCGATTAGTCGATATAGAAATCGACCGTCGTCACCACCCGCACCTTCTTGTACGGGGTGTCGGACGACCCGTCGCTTTCGCCGTCGCGCGCGTCGATCGAGAAATAGCCCTGTGTCGCGCTTTTGATGCCGCCGACGCTGGCGCCGCTGTCGCGGGCGAACTGTTCGGCGGCGGCGCGGGCATCCTTGGTGGCGGCGGCGACCATCGCCGGTTTCACATCGTTCAATTTGGTGAAGCTGTAGCGCATGCCCGACCCTTCCTGAAGCGTGACGCCCCGGCGGACCAGATCGAACTGCTGCGCCACGGCCTTCTGCGCCCGGGCAATGTCGGTGGTGCGCAGCAGCATGCGCTGGGTAATGGTGATCGTGTTGACGCCGTTGTTGATATACTGGCTCACGCCCGCGCCCACCGGCGTCAGGTCGGCCGGCTTAAACCCCAGATCGGTGAAATACGCCTTGAGCTCGCGCGTATTGCCGTCGATTTCCGTGCGCACCGCGGGCAGGTTGAAGCCAGTGGCGGAATAGCTGATCGACCAGGTGGCGAGATCGGCGGTGACGTCCTTTTCCGCCAGGCCCCGCACCGTGACGGAACGGTCGGCCGCGCGGGCGCGTTTGAGCCCGTCGCCCAGCAGATAGCCGCCGGCGACGATGCCCAGCGTCAGCAGGCCCGCGCTGCCCAGCAGAATCCTGTCACGCATATCCAGAGCCATCGTCGTCTCCTTCTTCCCTTGCCGCATGAACGGCCCTATTTTGCTATTCACCTGCACCCATGGACGAACCGTTGCCTGATGGCGGCGGATGGAGCGAACAGTGCCTAAATATCTGCATACCATGATCCGCGTGACCGATGTTGACAAGACGATCGCTTTTTTCAACCTGCTGGGGCTGGAGGAGCAGCGCCGGCAGGAGAGCGAGGAGGGGCGTTTTTCGCTGATCTTCCTGGCGGCGCCGGGTGACGAGTCGGCGCAGGTCGAACTCACGTACAACTGGCCCGCGCCGGATGGCAGCCCGGCGGAGGAATATGGCGGCGGGCGGAATTTCGGCCATCTGGCCTATAGCGTCGAGAATATCTATGCCACCTGCCAGCGGCTGATGGAGGCGGGTGTCACGATCAACCGGCCGCCGCGCGACGGCAGGATGGCGTTCGTCCGCACGCCGGACAATATTTCGATCGAACTGCTTCAGGACGATCCGCTGCCCCCGGCCGAACCGTGGCTGTCCATGCCCAATGTCGGCGTGTGGTAGGGCGCGCGCATGACGCGGAACGGTGAGTTGGAGCGGATGGAACATCTCCCGTCCCGGTCCCTTTTGTTTTTAGAGCGTTTTCAGGTTGACCGTTTACGGTCAACGGCTCGAAAAATGCGGCATCAGAAGACAAGAGTGTTTTCGCTCAATATGAAAACACTCTAGCCTTGCGCGCGGGGCACCGTTCCGGCGGCGCCGGTCATGGGCCGGGCAGGGAAGGCGCATGTGAGGAGAGCGACGTGATGCGGGTCTGGATATGTCTGTTGCCTCTGATGGCCGGCGCATGCGCCGGGACTTATGAGCCCCGGCCGCTGACCGACAAGCAGGCGCTGATGCTGGAGAAAGCGATCGCCGGCATGACGCCGGGGGAGAAGGTCAGCTGCATCCCCCGTTCGCCGAGCACCAACATGACGGTCATCAGCGGCAATGTGCTGCTCTACCGCGCCAATAGCCGGCTGATCTATCGCAATGATCTGATCGGCAGCTGTAACGGTCTGGAACGCGGCGATACGATGATCGTCAGAAGCTATACGGCGCAACAGTGTCGCGGCGACATGATCACCAGCGCCGACCTGCCCGGCGGGATGGTGACGGGCAGCTGCGCGCTGGGCGATTTTACCCCCTATCGCAAATAAGCGGGGCGTCCGCCGCCGTCCGCTCAGGCCTTGTAAAGCGCGTCCAGCCGTTCCTGATAACGTGCGCGGATGACATGCCGCCTGATTTTCATGGACGGCGTCAATTCGCCATTGTCGATCGTGAAGGGTTCGTCCGCCAGGATGAAGCGGCGGACCCGTTCGATCGCCGACAGGTCGCCGTTGACCCGGTCGACGGCGGCCCGCAGCGCGGCCTGGCAGGCCGGGTCTGAAGCGGCCCTTTCCGGGTCGCGGCCGGTTGCCTGCGCCCATTCCCGTATCCATTCGGCGTCGGGGACCAGCACGCCGACCAGGTGAGGGCGCCGGTCGCCATGGATCATCGCCTGCCCGATTTCCGGTTGCAGGGTCAGCATCCCTTCGACCTTCTGCGGGGAGACATTGTCCCCCTTGTCGTTGACGATCAGGTCCTTCTTGCGATCCGTGATGCGGATGCGGCCGCGCGCGTCGATTTCGCCGATGTCGCCGGTGTGCAGCCAGCCGTCGCGGATCACCTTCTCCGTCTCGGTCGGGTTGCGCCAATAGCCGTGCATGACCAGTTCGCCGCGCACCAATATTTCGCCGTCTTCAGCGATCCTGAGGTCGACGCCGTCCAGCGGCGGTCCGACTGTATCCATCGCCAGCCCCGCCGACGGGCGATTGCAACTGATGATCGGGCCCGCTTCCGTCTGGCCATAGCCTTGCAGAAGGGTCAGGCCCATCGCCTGGAAGAACAGGCCGACATCCGGGTTGAGCGGCGCGCCGCCCGACACCAGCGCCTTCATCCGCCCGCCGAAGCGCTGCGCGATTTTAGGCCGCAGCGTCCGGTCGAGCAGCAGTTTGACGGGCAGGTCCAGTACGGACGCGCGGCCGTCCCGTTCCCGCGCCGCGATGCGCAGCGCCTGGCCGAGCAGGAAGCGGGGGAATTTGCCCTGTTTCTCGATCGATTTGATGATCCGTGTCCGCAGCACCTCGAACAGGCGGGGGACGACGACCATGATGGTGGGCCGGGCCTCCTCGATATTGCTGGACAGCTTTTCCAGCCCCTCCGCATAATAGATTTGCGCGCCGAGCAGGATCGGCAGAAACTGTCCGCCGCTATGCTCATAGGCATGGGACAATGGCAGGAAGGACAGGAACACTTCATCATCCCAGCCGAAATCTTCCTCCACCAGACGCGTGGCGCCTGTGACGTTGCACAATATGGCGCCATGATGCTGCATCACGCCGCGCGGCGCGCCGCCGGTGCCGCTGGTATAGATGATGCAGGCGAGGTCCTCGCGCCCGGCGGTCTGCGCCTGCGCGCATGCGTCGGGGTCGGCCGGATGAGCGGCCAGCAAATCCTGCCAGAGATGACAGGCGACCTGCCCCTGCGCCCCGCGCAACGGTTCCATGCCGATGACCAGATCAGCCTGGGAGCGCAGCACGGCGGGCATCAGCGTCTGCGCCAGCCGGGCGGTCGACACGATTACCGCCCGCGCGCCGCTGTCGGTCAGAACATGCTGATGATCGCGGGTGGTGTTGGTGGTATAGGTCGGCACGGTCACGCATCCGGCCGCCATGATCGCCAGGTCGGCGATACAGAATTCCGGCCGGTTTTCGCTCACCAGCATCACCGGGTCGCCCGGCCGCAGGCCCAGCGCCCGCAGCGCGGTCGCGAGCGAGGCGACCTGCGCCGCGACCTCCCGCCAGCTGAGCGAGCGCCATTCTCCGTCGATCTTCCGCCATAGAAAGGGTGCGTCGCCCTTTTCCCCGGCGCGGGTGAAGAACATGGTGACGAGGTTGGGGAAATGTTCGATCGCCCTCAAAGGCTCAACTCCTCGATGCCGGCGCGTCTGTGTGCCCGTTGACGGCGATGCTATAGCCCGGCGCCGTCCTGACGGCCATCGCTTGTTGTGCGAAGGGTGGGGTTGGGAAGTGATGTTTCCGATCGCCCGGTATCCCGCGGAAACAGGTGTCGAGGCGGGCCGGGGCCGCCGGGAGGGCATGAGGGCACAGGTCCGATCGCGCCGACGCCCATGCGGACCCGGACGATGCTATCGCGGCATCCGTCGCGCGCTGGCCAGATGATGGGCGTGGGTGATCGCCACCGCCAGCGCGTCGGCGGCGTCCGCGCCGGCGATCTTCGCGCCGGGCAGCAGCCGGGCGACCATGGCATGCACCTGATCCTTGGACGCATTGCCGACGCCGACCACGGATTTCTTGACCAGCCGCGCGGCATATTCGCCCACCGCCATGCCCGATCGCGCCGCATTGAGCAGGGCGACGCCGCGCGCCTGCCCCAGTTTCAGGGTCGATTGCGGATTGGCGTTGACGAACACCTCCTCCACCGCCGCGCCGTCGGGCCGATGGCGCAGGATGATGTCGGTCAGCGCCTGGTCGAGCGTTATGAGCCGCGCGGCCAGGGGCAGGGCGCTGTCCGTCCTGATCTGGCCATTGTCGATATGGGTCAGCCGGTTGCCGTCCGCGGCGATGATGCCCCATCCGGTCGTGCCAAGGCCGGGGTCCAGACCCAGCAGGATCATTTCATGGCCTCCATCGGCTGCAGGCGCGCCGCCCCGCCCCGCTCCGGCCGATCACCGCGTCTGCGAGACCGGGCGGGCGTGGCGCGCCCTGTGCGCAATTGGTCCGGGCGGTGACGAAGGCCGGGATATCAGCCCAGCTTTTCCATCACCTCGTCCGACACCTCGTAATTGCCCCAGACGGTCTGGACGTCGTCATCGTCCTCCAGCGTGTCGACGAGCCGCAGCAATGTCTGCGCATTGCTTTCGTCCACGTCCACCGTGGTCTGCGGCCGCCAGGCGAGTTTCGCCGCTTCGGCGGCGCCCAGCGTGCCTTCCAGCGCCCTTGCGACCTCGTGCAGCGAATCCATCGCTGTCCAGATCTCATGCTCGTCCTCGTTCGACACCACGTCTTCGGCGCCCGCTTCCAGCGCCGCTTCAAAGATCGCGTCGGCATCGCCCGTGCTCGCGGGATAGGTGATGAGGCCCATGCGGTCGAACCCATGGCTGACCGCGCCCGACGCGCCCAGATTGCCGCCATTTTTGGAAAAGGCGGTGCGTACATTGGTCGCGGTGCGGTTGCGGTTGTCGGTCAGTGCCTCGACGATGATGGCGACGCCGCCGGGGCCATAGCCCTCGTACCGCACTTCCTCATAATTCTCCATGTCGCCGCCCGCCGCCTTGTCGATGGCGCGCTGGATATTATCCTTGGGCATGGACTGCGCCTTGGCCGCGTTGATCGCCAGACGCAGGCGCGGGTTCATGTCGGGGTCGGGCATGCCCATCTTGGCCGCGACGGTGATTTCGCGGCTCAGCTTGGAGAACATGGACGAGCGCTTCTTATCCTGCGCGCCCTTGCGGTGCATGATGTTCTTGAATTTGGAATGGCCGGCCACGGCCTTCTCCTGATATGACTGTGCGTTTCCAGCGCTCTGTAGCTGCGGTGTGGGATCGGCGCAAGACGGGCCGCCGGATGGCGGGACGACAGGGCGATGGGCCATCACCGTCCGCGGGTCGACGGCCCGGCCCGAGATGCAAGCCCAAAATCCCGGACCAGGATGCCGGACAGCGATGCGTGCGGATTCTGTCCGGCCGCCTGCCTATATGTCCTTTGCCGTGCTGAGGGCCGGCGGGCGGCGCGTCAGTCGCCCCGTCCCATGCCGGTCATGGCGCTGCGGGTGTGCGGGCCGGCGGTCAGACGAGGATCGCCGTGCCCGACGCCGACACCATCAGCATGGAGCCGTTCGACCCCAGCACTTCATAATCAAGGTCGACCCCGACCACCGCATTGGCGCCCAGCGCGGCCGCGCGCGTTCGCATTTCGTCGATCGCCTGTTCGCGGGCGCGCTGCAGCACATCCTCATACGCGCCGGACCGGCCGCCGACGATGTCCCGCACGCTGGCGAACAGGTCGCGGAACAGGTTGGCGCCCACGATCACCTCGCCGGTCACTATGCCCAGATAGTCCCTGGCGGGTCGGCCCTCCAGCCGGCTGGTGGTGCTCACGATGATATCGGCCATCTGCGCGTCTCCCGATCCGCGAAGGTTATTCCATGCCCAGCGCGGCGAGATAGGTTTGCAGGATCGCTTCCATCTCCTGCCGGTCATGCTGCGGCATTTTGCGCAGGCGGACGATCTGGCGCATGATCTTGGGGTCGTATCCGGTCGCCTTGGCTTCCAGATAGACGTCCTTGATATCGTCGCCTATCCCCTTTTTCTCTTCTTCAAGCCGTTCGATGCGTTCGATCAGCAGGCGTAGCTGGTCCGCGGCGACATTGCCCTCGCTCATGACATTTCTCCAATGGATGTGAATCGGCTGGAGCGCGTCCTAGAGCATTGCCGGAGGCGGCCGCAACAGGCGAAGGGGTGTCGTCGGCGTATTTTGCCGTGCGCGCCCGCGCGGTCCGGTTCGTTGCTGGCACCCGCCCTCTGCCGTCCCGTGTTCGCGCCATGCGGCGGAACAGGCTTCGCGCGCGGTGGAAGCAGGTTGCGGCCGCCGCGTCTTGTACTATGCTGCCCCTCGTTCCGTCCCGCCTCCTTGCGTCACGCCGTGGTGCGAAATGTTCGGCGCGGTATTTGGCGCGCATCGGGAGCATAGAGATGACACGATTGCCGCCGCGTTCGCGCAAGGTCCGTATTCTGGCGACACTTGGCCCGGCGAGCGGCACGGCCGATATGATCCGCGCGCTGTTCGTCGCGGGCGCCGACGCGTTTCGCATCAACATGAGCCATGGCGCGCATGCCGATCATGCCGCGTCCATCGCGGCCATCCGCGCGCTGGAAAAGGAATTTGGCCGGCCGACGACGATTCTGGGCGACCTGCAAGGCCCCAAATTGCGGGTCGGCACGTTCGCGCGCGGTCTGGCGGTGCTGGAAACCGGCGCGGGCTTCAGCCTCGACCGGGACGAAGCCCCCGGTGATACCCGTCGCGTCAACCTGCCGCATCCTGAAATCTATGCCGCGCTGGTCCCGGACACCCGGCTGCTGCTGGACGACGGCAAGCTGGTGCTGCGGGTGAAGACGGTGACCGACGGCCGGATCGACACGGTGGTGGAGGTTGGCGGTGCGCTGTCCGACCGCAAGGGGGTGAACGTGCCCGACGTGGTCGTCCCGGTTCCGGCGCTGACGGACAAAGACCGCCGCGACCTCAGCTTCGCGGTGGAGGAGGGGCTGGACTGGATCGCGCTCAGCTTCGTCCAGCGGCCCGAGGACATGGCCGAGGCGCGCAAGCTGATGGGCGGTCATGGCGCGCTGATGGCGAAGATCGAGAAGCCGTCCGCCGTGCAGCGGCTGGAGGAGATCATCGAACTGGCCGACGGCGTGATGGTGGCGCGCGGCGATCTTGGCGTCGAACTGCCGCCATATGCGGTGCCGCCGCTCCAGAAACACATCGTCGCCACCGCGCGGCGCATGGGCCGGCCGGTCGTGGTCGCCACGCAGATGCTGGAATCGATGATCAGGGCGCCCACCCCCACGCGGGCGGAGGTGTCCGACGTCGCCACCGCCGTCTATGACGGGGCGGACGCCATCATGCTGTCGGCTGAAACGGCGGCGGGCGACTGGCCGCGGGAGGCGGTAGCGATGATGGACAGCATCGCCCGCAGTGTGGAGGGCGATCCGGGCTATCTGGCCCGCCTGCATTTCACCGAGACCAGACCCGATCCGACCACCGCCGATGCGCTGGCCGAAGCGGCGGCGGGCATTGTGTCGGTGGTGGGCGCCACCGCCATCGCCTGTTTCACCACATCGGGCAGCACGGTGCGCCGCGTGGCGCGCGAACGGCCCTGGGCGCCGATCATGGCGCTGACCCCGCGTCAGGACACGGCGCGCAAGCTGGGCCTGACATGGGGCGTCCATGCCGTGCGGACGAAGGATATCGAGACGTTCGAGGAGATGATCGGCAAGGCGCGGCGCATGGCCCTGCGCCACAGGTTGACCCGCACGGGGGGCAAGATGGTGGTGCTTGCGGGCGTGCCCTTCGGTACGCCGGGATCGACCAATGTGTTGCATGTCGCCACTGTCCGGGGCGATGAACTGAAAGGGCGGGAATGACGCGCAGGACCCCACCGGCAAGGCCCGCCACGGGGGATGACGCGATCGGACCTGATGCCGACCCGGTTCATGCCCGTCCGTTCATGTCCGGGACCCGCCGATGCTCCGCCGGTCCCGCCAGTGCAGTCACGCGCCGGTCAACACACAGGGCGCCCGACCTTGCGATCGGACGCCCGGGGAGGCATCGTGCCTGCTGTGGCGGACCATGGCGTCGCCCGATTGGGCGCGCCGCCGGTGCTCAGCCCTGGCGGGCCTTGAAACGGCGATTGGTCTTGTTGATGACGTAGGTGCGGCCGCGACGACGGATCACGCGGTTGTCCCGATGACGGCCCTTGAGCGACTTGAGCGAATTGCGGATCTTCATGGTCGGCCTTTGATGAATCTGCGGTAAGATCGGAAAATCGAAGCGCTGCCCCTATGGGCGGGGCGGCGGAAAGTCAAGGGCGCGGGCGGCTCTTTCGCTGCCGTTCATGTGCCATGCAGCCAGACCGTGGCTTGAAGCGTTGGGGTGTCGGCGGCCAATGCGCGGCCGGATAGGGCGGAGTAGGGTCGATGTTGAAGCAAATTGCCGTTCCTGTCCTTGCCGCCCTGTCGCTGGCTGGGGGACTTGGCGGGTGTGCGACGGCGGTGTCGCCGGTCGAAGTGACCCGTTTCCATCTGGGTGATCCGGCGCGGTCGGGCACCATTGTGGTCGAGGAAATGCCCGGAAACCCCGATGTGGGGCTGGAATTCCGTACCTATGCCATCGCGGTGGACCGGGCGCTTCAGGGGGCGGGCTTCACCCCGGTGCGTGCGGGCGCGGCCAGCGATTATGTCGCGCATGTCGGTTTCCGCCGCACTTTCCGACCGACCGGCCATGGCGGTGACGGCAGTCCGGTCAGCGTGGGTGTGGGCGGCGGCGTGGGCAGCGGCGGTTATTCCGGCATGGGCGTCGGCATCGGCATCAACCTGTCGGGCAGGCCGAAGGATATCGTCGCGACCGAATTGCAGGTGCAGATCCGGCGCCGCAGCGATTCGGCGATGATATGGGAAGGGCGCGCGCTGACGCAGGCGCGCGAAAATGCGCCGGCCGCCCAGCCCGGCCTTGCCGCGGCCAGGCTGGCCGACGCGCTGATCGGGGGCTATCCGGGCGAATCGGGACGCACTATAACCGTCAGATGACCATTTCCATTTCGAGCGCGTTCGACAGCGGCAATATCCTTGTCCTTTCCATCGAGGAGGGAGCGGCCGGAGAGGAGGGATCGTCCGGGGTCCGCGCCGATCTGGAAATCGTGCGCGACCGCCACAGCGACTTCTACCAATGGTTTCACTTCCGCGTGGCCGGGGTGGCCGGGCGCGACGTCGAATTGCGGATCGTCAATTGCGGGGCGTCCGCCTATCCCGGCGGCTGGTCAGGGTATCGCGCGCGGGTCAGCGAGGATCGCGAAACCTGGCTTATGGCCGACACGGACTATGCCGACGGTGTGCTCACCATCCGCCTGTCGCCCGACACCCATGCCGTGTGGCTGGCCTATTTCGCGCCTTATTCGATGGAACGGCATCATGATCTGGTGGCGTGGGCCGCATGCCAGCCGGGCGTCGTCCATCGCGAACTGGGCCTGACCCTCGACGGGCAGCCGCTCGATCTGCTGACGGTGGGGGACGGGCCGAAACAGGTCTGGCTCTACGCCCGCCAGCATCCCGGCGAAAGCATGGCGCAATGGTGGGTGGAAGGTGCGCTGGACCGGCTGTGCGATGAGGAAGATGCCGTCGCGCGCCTGTTGCGGCAAAGGGCGACCATTCATATCGTGCCCAATATGAACCCCGACGGCAGCCGGCGCGGGCATTTGCGCACCAATGCCGTGGGCGTGAACCTCAACCGCGAATGGCATGCGCCGTCGATGGACCGCAGCCCGGAGGTGGCGCTGGTGCGTGAGGCGATGGACGCGACCGGCGTGGATTTCGCCATCGACGTCCATGGTGATGAGGCGATCGCGGCGGTATTTCTGGCGGGGTTTGAAGGTATCCCGTCGATTACCGACCGGCAACTGGCGCTCTATCACCGTTATCGCGACACGCTGGCGGCGCGGACGCCCGATTTCCAGACGAAACGCGGCTATCCCGCCGCGCGCGCGGGTCAGGCGAACCTGTCCATGTCGACCAACCAGCTGGCCGAACGCTTCGGCGCGGTGGCGATGACGCTGGAAATGCCGTTCAAGGACAATGACGACCTGCCCGACCCCGATTTCGGCTGGTCCCCGGCCCGGTCGATGCAACTGGCGAAGGATTGCCTGGCCGTGCTGGCGGAGGTGATCGAAGACCTCTGACTTACCGGGGCGCCATCACGTTCAGCTTCACCACCCGTCTGCGCGGCCCCGCCTCCGCCGGATCAAGCGGCGGGCATTGTCTGGACGTGAAGCGTGTCGTCTTCATGCCATGCGCGCGCAGATAGGCGATCACCGCCCGCACGCGACGGCGCGCCAGCCGGGGGGCGTCCCGTTCTCTATCCGCATCGGCATGGCCGCATATCCGCCAGACGTCATCGGGCCACCGCCCGCCCCACGGCGCGACCCGGTCCAGCGCATAGGTTACGCCCTGTGTCATCGCCGTGGAGTTCTCCTCGAACACGGCGATGTACATCCACGACGGCATTTCCGGCTCCATGACCGGCGGCGGTGCCTCCTGCCGGGCCGACAGCAGCAATAGCGCCGCCAGCATCGACCCGCTCATCCGAACAGCTCCGCAAGGAAATCCGCCATCGCCCGGAAGCTTCGCCGGTCGGCGTCCGCGCTGTAGGCCACGCCCCTTTCGGGCATGGCCGCGCTTTTGTCGGTGAAGGCGTGGCCGGTGCCGCCATAGGCGTGCATCTGCCAGTCGCAACCGGCATCGTTCAGTTCGCGCGCCAGCGCGACGGCCACCTCCGGCGGCGCGATCGGGTCATTCCAGCCGTGGCAGATCAGGAGCTTCGCGCGGATCGCGGCATTGGGGAAGGGGGGCGGGTCGTAGACGCCGTGGATGCTGACGCCGCCCGCGATGGCCGCGCCGCTGCGGGCAAGGTCGAGCACGCATTTTCCGCCGAAGCAGAAGCCGATCGCCGCCAGCCGGTCGTCATCCACCGCGTCCACCCCACCCAGCACCGCGAGACAGGCGTGCGCCCGGTCGCGCAACAGCGCCCGGTCGGCGTTGAGCAGGTCCATGTACCGGCTGGCATCCGGGTCGGCGCGGGTGGCGCGCAGGCCCTGTCCGAACATGTCGGCGACCAGCACCGCATAGCCCAGCGCCGCCACTTTTTCGGCATAGGCGAAATCCGCTTCCTTGGTGCCCAGCACATTGGGGATCAGCAGGATTCCGGGGCGCGGGCCAGCGATGCCGTCGTCGATGACGGCCATGCTTTCGAACGGCCCGGGCCTGCCGTGCGCGGCGGGCCCTTCATGAATGACGATGCGGCGTGTGATGGGCATGGCCGTCCTTCCGTTGCGGATATGTCCTTATGGCGCGGCGCTTGGGCGGCGGCAATGCGACGGCCGGCCGCGCCTGCGCGGCGGTGATGTGGCGGCCGGCCGGTCCATGGGTGGGCGTGGGCCGACGGGCAGGAACAGGCATGCGTCGGGTGCGGCGTGGACCGGGTCCGGCCCGTGCCGGCGGGCGCCGCGGGTCAGAGGCTGCCGAAGCCCGGCGCTTCCCCGCGCGCGGCGCCGTTGACCCGGCGGGGCCGCTTCCAGCCGATCCGGGGCCGCTTGCGCAAGCGCAGGACCGGCCAGTCGCCCTGATCCTGCCGTTCGGCCAGCCGCATGCCTTCCCTGCGATAGGCCGACAGGACGGCGTCGGCCTGACCGTTCAGCAATCCGGCGAGCACGATCGTCCCGCCTTCCTCGACCAGAGCGCAGAGCGCGGGCGCGAGTTCGATCAGCGGCCCCGCCAGGATATTGGCGATCAGCAGGTCATAGGGCGCGCGCGCGATCAGTGCGTCATGGTCCGCGCCCGCCGCCTGCACCAGCGTGAGCCGGCCCCGTCCGGTGCCCAGCCCGATGCCGTTGGCCAGCGCATTGTCCCGGCTGATGTCGACCGCCACGGGGTCGATATCCGACGCGATGGCATAGGCGCGCGGCCACAGGTGCAGCGCGGCGAAGGCGAGCAGGCCGGTGCCGGTGCCAATATCGGCGATATTGCCGAACCGCATGCCGACGCGGCGCATCCGGTCGAGCATGGCGACGCAGCCGAAGGTCGTTTCATGCTGCCCGGTGCCGAAGGCGCGGCTGGCGGTGATCAGCAGGTCCACATGGCCGGGCAGCACCGGGTCGTCGGGCAGGTTGCGGATGTGGAAGCGGCCGGCCGTCACCGGCTCCATGCCCTGCTGGCTCAGCGTCACCCAATCCTCGTCGGGCAATGGCGCGACAACCGGTTTGACGTGCCGCGCGCTGGGGACCAGCGCGCGCAGCACCTTGACGGCGGCGGGGGAGGGGCGACCCTCGAAATAGGCGTCCAGTTGCCAGCGATCCTCGTCCGCCGGGTCCGCCTCGCTCGTCATCAGCACCGGCGGCTGGTCCATCATCGCAAAGGCGGCGATGTCCCCGTCCAGCGCTTCCGCCTCCGCCCTGGTGCAGGGCAGGGTGACTTTCCAGCTTTGTATTGGCCCGCTTTGCGTGGGCCCGCTGTCCACCGGCTTTTCGGCGGCGTCATGTTCTGGGGGCCGGTCGTCTTGCGGCGCGACATGGTGGAGGGTGCTCATGGCCTGCCTCTAGCGGATCGGCCCGCGTCAGGGGAAGGGGGGCGTGCGCCGCCGCCGTCCGGCGCCGCGCCGTCAGGCGACCTGACGCCCGAAATCGGCGGAGGCGCGCCGCAGGCCGGACAGCTTTTCCTCCATGCTCATGAAACCGCGTTCCAGCTCGTCGATTTCCGACGCGACCACTTCGGTATCCTGCCGGATCGCCGAGATGGTGATCGACATCGAATCGGCGGCCAGCGCGGTCTGGTCGACCGCAGCGGTGATCATAGTGACGGTCTGCGCCTGCGCGTTCATGGCCAGACGGATGCGTTCGGCGCTGGACTGGACCTCTCCCACCGTGTCGCGGATGCGCTGGTTTGTCTCGACTGACTGGCGGGTCGATGCCTGGATGTCGGCGATGCGGCCGGCAATGTCGTCGGTCGCGCGCGCGGTCTGGCTGGCGAGACTCTTCACCTCCTGCGCGACCACCGCGAAACCGCGTCCGGCGTCGCCCGCGCGTGCGGCCTCGATCGTGGCGTTGAGCGCGAGCAGGTTGGTCTGGCGGGCGATGTCGCGGATCAGGCCCAGGATCGATTCGATCGACTTGGCATGGTCCGACAGGGTGACGGACATCGTGACCGCGTCGCCCGACTGCTGCGCGGCGCGCTGCGCGACGAGGGCGGAACTTTCCACTTCGGTGCGGGCATCCTCGATCGCGTGGATCAGGCCGGCGGCGGTGCGCGCGGCTTCCCGCATGGCGAGCGCCGACTGTTCGGCCGCGGCGGCGACCTCCGATGCCTTGCCCAGCATGCCGCGCGTGGCGGCGGACGCGTCCTTGGCCTGCTCGCGCAGTCCCTCGCCCAGTTCCGACGCGCTGTCGACCTCCGTCATGATGTGCTGGTCGAACAGGGCGTCGATGCGCCGGCGTTCGGCCTCTTCCGTGGCGGTGCGCACATTGCCCATGATCGCGGCGTCCAGCATCGCGATGCGCGTCATCGTGCGCAGCATGCGGCGGCAGGATTCTTCATCGTCGCGGCATTCTTCCCACAGCATGTCGGTCAGCACTTCGTTCGACGTGGCCACGGCATGCAGGACGGCGCGGATCGGCACCGCATGGTCGTGGGCCTTGCGGACGCAGGCGGTGATGGCCTGAATCCACGCACCATCCTCGAACCGCGTGAATTTCTGTACCGCATAGTCGCGCGACGCCGCCGCGATTTTTGCCTGCGCGGCGGGCGTCAGCCGGTCCCGCAGCCGGCCCTGCGTCATATAGCTCTGGAAGAAGGCGTCGCCCACGCTGACGATGCGATCGCCCAGGCGCGCCGCGATTTCGCGCGCTTCCGTCGCCGTCGTGCCATGCGGATCGATCTCCGCCATGGATTCCAGCATTCTGGCGCCGGTACGGGAGGAAGGCTGCATGATCGGTCGGGCCCTTGCTGCTGATGCGGTGAAATCGGGTCCGGTCGTAACGCAGTCTGGTTAACCAGTTCTTATCCGGCGGGGAGGGCGCCAGATGCCGCGCCCGCTTGCCCTCGGGGTTTTTCGCTCCTAAGGGGAGCACAAACAGGGAAAAACAGGGGTACGGAGTCACCATGGCGCGAACCAGCAGCAGGCCGCTTTCGCCACATCTGACGATATGGAAATGGGGACCGCATATGGCGATCTCCATTCTGCATCGCATCACGGGCAACGGGCTTGCCCTTGTCGGCGCCCTGGGCCTCGTCTGGTGGCTGCTGGCGGCGGCGACCGGGGCGGAGGCCTATGACCGCTTCCTCGCCTGCGCGACGTCGCCGATCGGCTATCTGGTCATGATCGGTCTGACCTGGGCATTCTTCCAGCATCTTTTTTCGGGGTTGCGCCACTTCGTGCTCGACATGGGCGCGGGCTATGAACTGCGGACCAACCGCCTGTGGTCGATCATCGCGCCCATCGCCGCGATCGTCGTGACGCTGGCCTTGTGGGCCGCCATTTTCACAGGGGTGCTCTAAACATGGGTAACGGAACCGGAATCGGTCGCGTCCGCGGCCTGGGATCGGCCCGGCACGGCGCCCATCACTGGCTGGCGCAGCGCTATACGGCGGCGGGTAACCTGCTGTTGGTGCTGTGGCTGCTGATCAGCCTGCTGACGCTGCCGGGGCTTGATTATGACAGCGTCGTCAGCTGGATCGCTCATCCGCTGGTCGCGGTGCCGATGATGCTGATGCTGGTCAGCATCTTCTGGCACCTGCGTCTGGGCATGCAGGTGATGCTGGAGGATTATGTCCACGACAAGGGGCTGGCGTTCGTCTCCATGCTTCTGCTCAACTTCTACGCCATCGGCGGCGCGGCCGTCGGGATTTTCGCCATCGCGAAGATCGCATTCACGGGGGCCGCACTCTGATGTCGACCGAAGCATATAAGATCATCGACCACACCTATGACACGGTGGTCGTCGGCGCCGGCGGTTCGGGCCTGCGCGCCACCATGGGCAGCGCCGAAGCGGGTCTGAAGACCGCCTGCATCACCAAACTGTTCCCCACCCGGTCGCATACCGTTGCGGCGCAGGGCGGTATCGCCGCGTCGCTGGGCAACAACAGCCCGGACCACTGGACCTGGCACATGTTCGACACCGTCAAGGGTTCCGACTGGCTGGGCGATCAGGACGCGATCGAATATATGGTGCGCGAAGCGCCGGCGGCGGTGATCGAGCTGGAACATGCCGGCGTGCCGTTCAGCCGCAATGCCGAAGGCACCATCTATCAGCGGCCGTTCGGCGGCCATATGCAGAATATGGGTGAAGGCCCGCCGGTGCAGCGCACCTGCGCGGCGGCCGACCGTACCGGCCATGCCATGCTGCACGCGCTCTATCAGCAGTCGCTGAAATATGACGCCGACTTCTATATCGAATATTTCGCCATCGACCTCATCATGGAAGACGGCCCGAACGGCAAGGAATGCCGCGGCGTCATCGCCCTGTGCATGGAGGATGGCAGCATCCACCGGTTCCGCAGCCATGCGGTCGTGCTGGCGACGGGCGGCTATGGCCGCGCTTATTTCTCCGCGACGTCGGCGCACAGCTGTACCGGTGACGGCGGCGGCATGGTGTTGCGCGCGGGACTGCCGCTTCAGGATCTGGAGTTCGTGCAGTTCCACCCGACCGGCATCTATGGCGCGGGCGTGCTCATCACCGAGGGCGCGCGCGGCGAGGGCGGCTACCTCACCAACAGCGAAGGCGAGCGGTTCATGGAACGCTACGCCCCGTCGGCCAAGGATCTGGCGTCCCGCGACGTCGTTTCGCGTTCCATGGCGATGGAAATGCGCGAAGGGCGCGGCGTTGGTCCCAACAAGGACCATATCTACCTGCACCTCGACCATATCGATCCCAAGGTGCTGGCGGAGCGGTTGCCCGGCATCACCGAGAGCGGCAAGATTTTCGCCGGCGTCGATCTGACGCGCCAGCCGCTGCCGGTGACGCCGACCGTCCATTATAATATGGGTGGCGTGCCGTGCAATTATCACGGGCAGGTCGTGACGAAGGTCGGTGACGACCCCGAAGTCATCGTGCCGGGTCTTTACGCCGTGGGCGAGGCGGCCTGCGTGTCGGTCCATGGGGCCAACCGGCTGGGGTCCAATTCGCTGATCGACCTTGTCGTCTTTGGCCGCGCCACGGGCCTGCACCTCAAGCAGGAGATCAAGCCGAACAGCGCGCATCGACCCCTGCCGAAGGATTCGGCCGATCTGGCGCTGGGCCGCCTGGACCATTATCGCAATGCCAGGGGCGGTTCGCCGACCGCGCAGATTCGTCTGGAAATGCAGCATACCATGCAGAAGCATGCGGCCGTGTTCCGCGATTCGGCGCTGCTGGCCGAAGGCGTGGTGAAGATGAACCAGGTGAATGCGCGTCTTCAGGATGTCGCCGTCACCGACCGGTCGCTGGTCTGGAATACCGACCTTATCGAAACGATGGAACTCGACAACCTGATGGCGCAGGCGATGTGCACGATGGTCGGCGCGGAAAACCGCAAGGAATCGCGCGGCGCGCATGCGCATGAGGATTATCCCGCTCGCGACGATGAAAACTGGATGAAGCACACGATCAGTTGGTTCGAGGGCTGGGGCGGATCGGGCGGCAAGATCACGCTCGATTATCGCCCGGTGCATGACTACACGCTCACCGACGATGCGGAATATATCAAGCCCAAGGCCCGCGTCTATTGACGGACCGGCCTCTATGGGCATGACGGGGAGGGGCGGGCCGGAAGGTTCCGCCCTTTTCCTATGGACGTGGCGGGGACATGGCCGGTGTGCCGGACGGGTGAAGGCATGCAATCCGTTACGGCCGGCGTTGGCGGGGGGTTGCTAGACGCCATCCTGTCGGCGCATAGATGACCGCATGAGCAGGCGATATTTCGGCACCGACGGCATTCGGGGGCGCACCAATCAATGGCCGATGACGCCGCAACTGGCGATGAAGGTCGGCATGGCGGCGGGCACGCATTTCCAGCGGGGCAGCCACCGTCACCGGGTGGTCATCGGCAAGGATACGCGCCTGTCGGGCTATATGGTCGAAAACGCGCTGGTCGCCGGCTTTACCGCGGTCGGCATGGACGTCGTGCAGTTTGGGCCGATCCCGACGCCCGCGGTGGCGATGCTGGCCCATTCGATGCGCGCGGACCTTGGCGTCATGATTTCCGCCAGCCACAATCCCTATTTCGACAATGGCATAAAATTGTTCGGGCCGGACGGGTATAAGCTGTCGGACGAGGACGAATGGAAGATCGAGGCGCTGCTGGAGCAGGACGTCGCCCTCGCCGCGCCAAAAGACATCGGTCGCGCTCGCCGGGTGGAGGATGCGCGTGGCCGGTACATCCATGCGGTCAAGTCCAGCTTTCCCGCCGATCTGCGCCTCGACGGGCTGAAGATCGTAGTCGATTGCGCGAACGGCGCCGCTTATCAGGTCGCGCCGTCCGCGCTGTGGGAACTGGGCGCGCAGGTCGTAGCCATCGGGGTCAGCCCTAACGGCACCAACATCAATGACGGTTGCGGTTCCACCGCGCCGCTGCTGTGCCAGGAAACGGTGGTGTCGTCGGGCGCGGACATCGGCATCGCGCTGGACGGCGATGCCGACCGGCTGATCGTCGTCGATGAAAAGGGCCAGATTGTCGATGGCGACCAGATCATGGCGCTGATCGCCGCCAACTGGGCGCGGGAAGGTCTGTTGCGGGGCGGCGGGCTGGTCGCGACCGTCATGTCCAATCTGGGGCTGGAACGCTTTCTGAGCGGCCATGGGATCGGACTGGAACGCACCAGCGTGGGCGATCGCCATGTGTTGGAAAGGATGCGCAGCGGCGGCTTCAATGTCGGCGGCGAACAGTCCGGCCATATGATCCTGTCCGATTATGCGACGACCGGCGACGGCACGATTGCCGCCTTGCAGGTGCTCGCCGCGCTGGTCCGGTCGGGCCGTTCCGCGAGCGAATTGCTTCATCAGTTCGACCCGGTGCCGCAATTGCTGAAAAATGTCCGCTTCGCCGGCGGCAGGCCGCTGGAGCATGAGGATGTGAAGCGGGTGATCGCGCAGGCGGAGCGGGAACTGGCCGGGGCGGGCCGCCTCGTCATCCGTCCGTCGGGCACGGAGCCGTTGATCCGTGTCATGGCGGAGGGCGACCGGGAGGAGCAGGTCAGGGATGTGGTCGAACGCATCTGCGCCGTGGTGGAAAAGGTGGCGGTGTGACGGTTTGCCCGGTGCGTGTTCCGGTCCCGGCGGCCCGCGCATGCAGGCGATGAAGCCTGCGCGCATCCTGGTCATTGCCGGTTCCGACAGCGGCGGCGGCGCCGGCATCCAGGCGGACGTGAAGACCGTCACCATGCTGGGCGGCCATGCCATGACCGCGATCACGGCGATCACGGCGCAAAATACGCTGGGCGTGCAGGCCGTCCATCCCGTGCCGGCTGCCATGGTGGTGGCGCAGATGGACAGTTGCATCGCCGATATCGGTGTCGACGCGGTGAAGATCGGCATGATCGGCGGCGGCGCCACGGCCATGGCGGTGGCGGATCGGCTGGCGGCGCTCAGGGACGTACCGATCGTCTTCGATCCGGTCATGGTCGCGACCAGCGGATCGACGCTGGCGGATGCGGGGACGATCGCCGCCTTTCGTGCGTTGATGGATGTCGCTACGCTGGTGACGCCCAATATTCCCGAACTGGCCGCGCTGGGCGGCGTGCCGGGTATCATCGCCCATGGCTGCGCCCTGCTCGCCAAGGGTGGGCATGGCGAGGGGGAGGTGCTGACGGATCGGCTGTTCCTGCCGGGCGGCGGGGAACGGGCGTGGCATAGCCCGCGCATCGACACGCCGCATACCCATGGCACGGGCTGCACGCTGGCCAGCGCCATCGCGATGGGACTGGGGCAGGGGATGGCGATCGACCGCGCGATCGACCGTGCGCGCGATTATGTGCGGGCGGCGTTGATGATCGCGCCCGGTCTTGGCGGCGGGCACGGCCCCATGGGCGTGCCGCCAGGTTTCCCCGTCCATGCCTGATTTCACCCACGAACTGCGCCATCACCCCGGACTGGTCGCCGGCGTCGATGAAGCCGGGCGCGGGCCGCTGGCCGGGCCGGTGGTGGCCGCCGCGGTCGTGCTGAGGCAGGAGGATTGCCCCGCAGGCCTTAATGACAGCAAGCGGTTGAGCGCCGCGAAACGCGCCGTGCTGGAGGGCGAGATAAAGGCGCGCGCCCTGTGCTGGGGCGTCGGCGTGGCTAGTGTGGAGGAGATCGACAGCCTCAACATTCTGTGGTCGACGATGCTGGCGATGACCAGGGCGATGGAGGCGCTGACGCAGGAGTGCGCGCATGTGCTGGTCGACGGGAATTTCAACCCGAATGGGCGCTGCCCCGACTGGCGCTGGGCATCGACCGCGGTGGTGGAGGGCGACGCCAGATGCCTGTCCATCGCGGCCGCGTCGATCATCGCCAAGGAAACGCGCGACCGGATGATGATCGCGGCGGCGGCGGACCATCCCCATTATGGCTGGGAAAAGAACAAGGGCTATGGCAGCGCCTATCATCTGGCGGCGTTGCGGGCACATGGTCCCACTGCCCTCCATCGCCGCAGTTTCGCGCCGGTCGCGCAGCTTATGCTGCTCTAGGACGGATCGACATCAGGCACTGCCGGCCCGCAAATCGCGGTTGTTCGCGCGTCCGATGATGGCATACCGGAAACAGGGTGCGTTCCGGGTCATGAAAAACCGCCATTTTTCACCACCCCGTCATCTGCGTATCGATCCGTGTCGAGGTGGCAGCCGCAGGGCCGTTGTCCCGCCCGGCGATGCGGCAATGCCGCGCGCCGGGCGGGACGGGGGACTGGACGTGGTCGCCACGTCCAGTCCGGTGCCCTTCGCCGCAAAATGTCAGGCGGCGAGCAGTTCGTCGGCGGGGCCGAAAAACTCATAGTGGATGCGGTTCGACGGCACGCCGGCCAGCGACAGCGACGATACGGCATGGCGCAGGAACGGGCGCGGGCCGCAGATATAATAATCCGCCTGTGCGACCGGCGTGTTCGCGACCAGCCATGCATCGGTGATGATGCCGGCCACGTCATAATCGCGGCCTTCGACCTCATCGGCGGCGGGCGTCTGATGGAAATCGGTGACGCGGATCGCCTTGCCGCGCGCGGCCTGGGCCCGGACATGGGCGCGCATGGCGTGGGTGCCGCGGTCGTGCGTGCCGTGAATGTAATGGACGGGCGCATCGCTGCCCTGCGCGACCAGCGATTCGAGCATCGCCACCATCGGCGTCAGGCCCACGCCGCCCGACAGCAGCACGACAGGGCGTTCGGGCTGTCCGTCCAGGAAGAATTCGCCGGCGGGCGCCGCGACCTTGAGGATGGTGCCGGCAACGGCTTCATCATGCAGCCAGCCGGAGGCGAGGCCATGGGGCTCGCGCTTGACCGAGATGCGATAGGTCGTGCCGTTGGGCGCGGACGATATGGAATAGTTGCGCTTCACAGGCGGGTGGCCGGGAATTTCAAGCCAGAAGGTCAGATACTGGCCGGGTTTGTGGGCCATGACGGGGCCGCCGTCGGCCGGCCGCAGGACGAAAGACCTGATCACGCTGCTTTCCTCGACGACCTGGTCGACGCGGAAATCGCGCCACCCGTTCCAGCCGCCATCGGTCGCCTTCTGCTCGCCATAGATACGGTCTTCGCGCGCGATCAGGATGTTTGCGAGGAACCAATAGGCTTCCCCCCACGCGGCGAGCACCTCCGGCGTCGCCGCATCACCCAGCACCGCGCCGATCGCACCCAACAGCGCTTCGGCGACATAGGGATAATGTTCGGGCAGGATCTGAAGGCCGACATGTTTTTGCGCGATGCGCTCGACCGCCGGCGCCAGCGCGCCCAGATTGTCGATATTATTGGCATAGGCCAATATGGCGCCGGTCAGCGCGCGCGCCTGCGAACCGGCTTCGCCATGGTGCGACTGGTTGAACATGTCGCGGATGTCCGGATTCTGGAACATGCGCGTATACATTTCGCGCACGATATCCAGTCCGTGCGCTTCAAGTGCGGGAACGGTGGCCTTGACGATCGCGATCGTCTGGTCGCTGAGCAGGTTCGACATGGATACTCCTGATACTGGCAGGGTGGAAGGAAATGACGGATCAGCCCGCGAGGGCGGGCGGCTGGTCGTAGAAGTCGACCTGCATCTTCATCGGTCCCAGCGGCGTCACGTAATGCGGCTGGCGCGGAAGGATGAGGCCGGGTCTGTCCGGAGTGAGCAGGATTTCGCCGGGCGGGTCGAGATAGGTGAGCTTCAGCGTTCCTTCGATGACCCTGATCACGCCCCACACCCCGGCCTTGGTGTGGTGGCGGGCGCGCAGCGCCCGGGGCAGCGTATCCTGGTCGAACAGGGGTGTGGAACGATAGGGGACGGGGCCGGTCATATCAGGCCTCTTTCGCGTCGGGGCGTCCGCGCCCGGAAACATGCCGGTCGTCCAGGCGGAAGAACAGGGCGAGTTGCAGGCTTTCGGCGATACGCGCGGCCTTGACCTGAAGTGCGGCGGCGGCAGCGGGCGTCATCAGTTCGTCGGTGGTCCGCGTCCACAGCGCCAGCCAACGATCGAACAGTGCGGGTGTGATACGCGCGCGATGTTTCATATGCGCCGGCATCGGCTGACCCTTGTACCGGCCGCTGCTCAACATGACCGAGGACCAGAAGGCCGCAAGCTTTTCCAGATGATCCGGCCAGTCCCCGATCGCATCGTTGAAGATCGGTCCGAGCGCGGCGTCGGCGCGGACGCGGGCATAGAAGGCATCGACCAGCCGTTTCAGCCCCTCCTCATTCACGTCCGACAATTCCAACCCGGCCATTGCCGCGACTCCAAATCATGTATCCGGGATACATCTATGCGCTTCCGCTAAAACATGCAATAATAATACATCTTAATGCGGCGAATGGTGGAGGGCCGCGGAAAAGCACCCTTCCGAAGGGGGATGGCGCTATCCGGTGTCCCGCGTTTCCGCTCCCCGATGCGTGAGCGTTGGCAGCGCGCATGCGCTGTTGTGCGGCGTGAACGGGGATGGAGCGCCGCGACCCCTGCGTCTTCGGCCGGCTGCTACGGAATCGGGTGCCCGGCGGCACCGTCCTTGCGGTCGCGCGCTTCCAGACCGGTGACGAGACCGCAGGCATCGCGTTCGTCCCGCGTCAGCGATCGTACCTGTCCCTTGGCCAGATCGCCCAGCGGCAAACCGCCGATCGCGGTACGGACCAGCCGCACGACATTGGCGCCCCGCGCCGACACCATGCGACGGACCTGCCGATTGCGGCCTTCGGTCAGCACCACTTCGATCCAGCATGACCGCGTGCCGGTCCTGAGCAGGCGGACCGAGGCCGCGCTGAGCCGTTCGCCGCCGTCCTCGACCGGGGCGCTCAATGCCGCCAGAAAGGCGTCATCAGCCATGCGGTCGATCTTCACATGATAGGTTTTGGGAACGCCCGATGCCGGGTTTGTCAGATGGTCGGCCCAGCCCGTGTCGTTGGTGAGCAGCAGCAGGCCTTCGCTCGCCTTGTCGAGCCGGCCGACCGGGGACAGGAATGGCGCATCGTCCGGCAGGCAATCATAAACCGTGCCCCGTTGCTGCGGGTCCCGGCGGGTCGTGACCAGACCGCGCGGCTTGTTGAGCATCAGATAGAATTTCTCCTCCGCGCGGATCGCCGCGCCGTCCACGGTGATGCGGGTGCGGCCAAGGTCGACGCGCATCGTCGGGGAGAGGGCAGGCCGTCCGTCGATACGCACCCGCCCGCCATCGATGAGGGCGCGTGCTTCCGTTCTGGAGCAGAAGCCGAGTTTGGACAGGGCGCGCGGGAGGCTGACGACAGGCCCGTGTGCGGGGCCGCCCGCAGATCCCTGAGCAGGCCCCCTTGCGGAGCGGTGTGCCGGATCGTGCGGACGCGCATGCGCGGCGCGCGGGCGCGCGCCATGCGATCGGGGGAAGGCGGAATTGTCTTTGGGCACGGCGCATCCCGGTCCCGCGCGGGGCCGCATCCGCCGGTAAGGGAAAAGAGGCGCGGATCGATCGGGCGGCCGCTGCGCATGTCCACCCCCGGACATGCGCGGGCATGCCGGGGCTAGGCGCCTGCGATAAATCTGCCGGCGCGCAGGACGCGAAGCACGCGACGCTTCGTCATGGGCGGAGCCTCATCATGGGATGCCTTGTCCACGCGCGCGCCGCGCGCGTCAACGCCTGTCTGCCGATTGCATCAGCGAAGCGATGGCGCCGGTGACCATGGCGCATGATAGTGGATCGCGACCGCGGCTTCCGACGTCATGAGGAACGACCGCCAGATACGCCCGAAAAAACCAATGCGCCGCACGCCGCCAGCCATGAGTCACGTCCTTTGATCGGATGTTGGAAAAGAGGACGATCGAAGCGACCGTCGGCCTTTCTATAGGCCGCATGGGCAGGTCATTGGCGGCAAAATTGGGTGTGATTTCGGCCAGATTTTGCACTATTAGCCACAGGATGCGAAAAATAGCCGATCTCGATGTATTTGACCGCCGATTGCTGGAGCGGGTGCGGCGCAACAATCTCGAACCTGCGCGGATTCTGGCTGAACAGGTCGGACTGTCCATTTCGGCGGTGTTGCGGCGGCTGCGGCGTTTGCGGGAGGAAGGGGTGATCGTGGCGGATATCGCGGTCGTGAACCCGGCCCTGACGGGATCCGCGCTGACGCTGCATGTGCTGGTGCGGATGCGCGAACCGGGCCGGCGGGCGCTGGATGCCTTTTCAAAAGGCCTGTCGCGCTATCCGCAGATCACCGGCGCCTGGGAGGTGACCGGCGACGACGACTATATTTTGAAGGTGCAGGTGGGTTCGATGGCGGAGTATGACAGCTTTACCCGGCAGGCGCTCGGTGACGATAATTGCGTGCTGTCCTTCAAGACCCTCATTACCATCAGCACTATCGTAGAGGGCGATGCGTCAACCCGCCCGCTGATCGGCGGATAGGCGCGGGTGCGGGCCGGGGCGCGGGTCACCGTCCGTCATCCCCGGGTGGAGACGCGTCGGCGGCGCCCTTCGCGACGGGCAGCCGCCAGCCCCGG
>JBFWMJ010000029.1:0-28199 GCA_050251675.1 Sphingobium sp. | reverse complement strand
ACTACAGCCTGGAGATGGCGCTGCAGGGCAAGGGCGTGGTGGTCCAGATCATCGGCGATGCACGGCAGCCCCGATCCTATGGCAACGCCATCCACGAGGCCGCTTACCTCGCCAGAAATATCAACGGGTAGAAAATGGGGCCGGCGCGGACGAGCGCGCCGGCCCTCCCGCTTTTTCGCTGTCGGCGCCAGCGCAAGAAACGCCGCAAGACCATAGAGGCACCAGAAAGGATCAAGGGCATGGACTTCAACCTTCCCACGGAACTGACCGCTTATCTGGCGGAACTGGACGATTTCATCGAGAAAGAGATCAAGCCGATCGAAGCGGAAGACGATAATATCCGTTTCTTCGATCACCGCCGCGAATATGCGCGCACCGATTTCGAGCGGGACGGTCTGCCCCGCCATGAGTGGGAAGCGCTGCTGGAACGGGTGAAGAAGAAGGCGGACGAGGCGGGCCATCTGCGTTTCGGCCTGCCCAGCGAGTTTGGCGGGAAGGACGGCTCCAACCTCGCCATGGCGGTGATCCGCGAGCATCTGGCGAAGAAGGGTCTGGGCCTTCACAACGACCTGCAGAACGAGCATTCGATTGTTGCGAATTATCCGCAGGTCATCATGTTCAGCCAGTTCGGCACCGAGGAGCAGAAGAAGGTCTTCATTCCCGGCACGCTCGATCGCACCAAATTTCTGTGCTTCGGCCTTACCGAACCGTTCCACGGGTCCGATGCGACCCATATGGAAACGCGGGCGGTGCGGGAGAAGCGCGATGGCGTGGACGGCTGGCTCATCAACGGCGCCAAGATGTGGACCACGGGCATGCACATCGCCACAGAGGTGATGGTGTTCGCCCGCACCAGCGGCAAGGACGGAGAAGCCAAGGGTATCACCTGCTTCCTGGTCGACGCCAAACATCCGGGCGTCAAGGTTGAGGAATGGCTGTGGACGTTCAACATGCCGACCGACCATCCGCGTATTTCGATCACCGATGTCTGGGTGCCGGAAAGCGCGATTTTCGGTCCCCCCGAGGGCGGTCTGGCGCTGGCCCAGTCCTTCGTCCATGAAAACCGCATCCGCCAAGCGGCGGCGGGCCTGGGCGCGGCGACCTATTGCATCGAGGAATCTGTGAGGTTCGCGCGGAGCCGCAAGATGTTCGACGGCTATCTGGCGGAGAATCAGGCGATCCAGTGGCCGCTGGTCGAACTGGCCACGCAGGCGGAAATGCTGCGCCAGCTGATCTACAAGACGGCGTGGGAAATGGACCAGATGGAACAGAAGGAAGTCGCCATCTACCTGTCCGACAAGGTCAGCATGTGCAACTATTTCGGCAACCGTCTGGTCTGCGAAGCCGCTGACCGCGCGATGCAGGTGCATGGCGGCCTTGGCTATTCGCGCCACAAGCCGTTCGAGCATATGTATCGCCACCACCGTCGCTACCGGATCACCGAAGGCACGGAGGAAATTCAGATGCGCAAGGTCGCGGGCTATCTGTTCGGCTATATGGGGCCGCGCAAGAAGCTGTTCCAGTCCTGACATCTGTATAGGGAGAACACAGATATGGCTCTCGTCCTCACTGACCTCACCGATGGCGTCGCCACCATCACCCTGAACGATCCCGACCGTCTGAACGCGCTGTCGCTGCCGCTGGTCGAGGAAGCGCTGGCGGCGTTCGACGCGATCGAAGGCAAGGCGCGGGTCATCATCATCACGGGTTCCGGCCGGGGTTTCTGCGCCGGCGCGAACCTGGCCGACGACAGCACGCAGGCGGAGGGTGGGCCCCATCCTCTGCTCACCCACTTCAACCCGCTCATCATGCGGATCCACGATTCCAAGGTGCCGATCATCACCAAGGTCCGTGGTCCGGCTGCCGGCTATGGTGCGTCACTGGCGCTGGCGGGCGACATCGTCATCGCGGCGGACAACGCCTATTTCCTCCAGGCCTTCCGCAATATCGGCCTCGTGCCTGACGGGGGGTCCGCCTATACGCTGGTAAAGTCGGCCGGACGCATCCGCGCGACCGAGATGATGTTGCTGGGGCAGAAGATTCCGGCCCGGACTGCGCTGGAATGGGGCCTTGTCACCCGTATCGTGCCTGAGGCGGAACTGGACGCCACCGTTGCGGACCTGGCGAGGGAACTGGCGGAAGGGCCGACGGTGGCGCTGGGCCTGATCCGTCAGATGGCATGGGCTGTCACCAGCGGAACCATGGCGGACGAGTTGAAGCTGGAGGTGGACTATCAGATCCGTTGTCTGGCCAGCGCCGATCATGAAGAAGGCAAAAACGCCTTTCTGGAGAAGCGGCCGGCGAAATTCACCGGCAATTGATGGTATAACCCGCGTCAACATGATCGGCCCGGCCCGTCGTCACGGTCTTTTTTGGCGTGGCGACGGGCCGGGCCGATCCCGGTCGCGCCCGTCCTGGCGCATGATATGACCAACGGCATTCATCGCCCTGCCGGATTCAGCGCTTTTCAATGAAATAAGTATCTGATTAAAGAATGTCATGCTGTCCGCGCATGACCTGCGGCCGGGCGCCTGCGGATACCGGAGGGGGAATGATGACGATCAGATTGGGCGATCCGGTGCAATTCGACCATGGGCCGCCCATGCCCAATCGCATGATGCTGGCGCCGCTGACCAACCAGCAAAGCCATGCCGACGGTACGATCAGCGGTGATGAGCATGATTTCTACGTGTCGCGGGCGCAGGGCGGTTTCGGTCTGGTGATGACCTGCGCCGCGCATGTGCAGCGTGAGGGGCAGGGTTTTCCGGGACAGTTGGGCATATGGTCGGACGCCCATGTGCCCGACCTTTCCGCGCTGGCCGATGCGATCCGCGCCGCGGGCAGCCTGTCCAGCATCCAGTTGCAACATGCTGGCAAGCGCGCGCGGCCGGCGCTGACCGGGGTGCAGGCCTTTGCCCCGGTAGCCGACGCCGCCGCGGATGTACGCGCCATGGAAACGGCGGAGGTCGAGCGGCTGATCGAGGATTTTATCCAGGCGGCGGTGCGGGTCGAACAGGCGGGCTTCGACGGGGCGGCGCTGCATGGCGCCCATGGCTATATGCTCTGTTCCTTTCTGGATGTGGAAAACCAGCGGACCGACAGGTTCGGGGGCAGTTTCGACAACCGTTGCCGGCCATTGTTTGAGATCATGGAGGGGATCAGGGCGCGCACCGGGCCCGATTTCCAGCTGGGCCTGCGGATTTCCCCGGAACGCTATGGCGTGCTGCTGGCCGAGGCGCGGGTGCTGGCCGAACGGGCGATGGCGTGCGGGCTGCTCGATTATCTCGACATCTCCTTCTGGGACGTGACCAAGACGCCGGTTGAGCCGGAATGGCAGGACCATGAAATCATCGACCTGTTCATGGATATTCCGCGCGGGCGCACGAAGCTGGGCGTGGCGGGGCGGATCGGCAGCGCGGCGCGGGCGCAGATGTGCCTCGATCGCGGGGCGGATTTCCTGCTGATCGGTCGCGGCGCGATCCTCCACGCGGATTTCGCGCGGGCGGTGCTGGCCGATGACGGGTTTTGCGAGGTCGAGCGTCCGGTGACCGAAGACTATCTGGCCGGGCAGGGGCTCAGCCGGACGTTCGCCGAATATATGCGGACCTTCAAGGGTTTCGTGGTCGGCGGCGCCACATGATATCGGGAGGATGAAGGGTGACACATGTCGCGACCGCTGAAACGGCCGCCGGTTCGGCGCAGGACGTGCATGCACGCATAACGCGCCTGTTCACGCGGATCGTTCCGGGCGGATCGGGTCCGCGCATCACCCGGCTGTCGGGCGGGGCGAGTCAGGAAAGCTGGCTGATCTGCGGCACCGATGCGGGCGGCGCCGTCGTCGAATTCGTGATGCGGCGCGGTCAGGACGGATCGGGGGCGATCCGCGACAAGGAAGTCGGCCTGCCGACCGAGGCCGCGGTGATCCGCGCGGCCATGCGTCATGGCGTGCCGGTACCGCAGATCGTGCACGAACTGGACGAAGATGACGGTCTGGGCACAGGTTTCGTGATGCGGCGCGTCCATGGCGAGACGATCGCGCGCAAGATTTTGCGCGACGCGGCCTTTGACGCGGTCCGCCCGCGTCTGGCGCAGATGGCGGGGGCCGTGCTGGCGTCGATCGGTCAGGTGCCGCTCGACACGCTGCCCTCGTTGCCGGTGTGGCCGGCGCGCGAGCGGCTGGCGGCGCTGCGCGAAACCTATGAAAGGCTGGGGCATAAGCGGCCCATATTGGAATATGGTTTTCGCTGGCTGGAGGAGCGTATTCCGGCCGATCCGGCGCGGCTCACCCTTGTGCACGGCGATTTCCGCAACGGCAATCTGATGATCGGTCCGCAGGTCGGGATCGCCGCCGTGCTCGACTGGGAACTCGTACATATTGGCGATCCGATGGAGGATATGGGCTGGCTGTGCACGCCATCCTGGCGGTTCGGCGAGATTGACAAGGCGGCGGGCGGATTCGGCACCGCCGACGCATTGATCGCGGGCTATGAGGAAGCGGGCGGCGCGCTCGTGGATCGGTCGCTCCTTCAGTTCTGGACCGTTCTGGGGTCGCTCAACTGGGGGTTGGGCTGTACGTTGTTCGCCTTCAACTTTCGCAATGGCGACCGCACGGTGGAGCGTGGGTCGATCGGCCGGCGGATTTCGGAAAATGAGCTCGACATCATGATGCTGACGCGGGCGAAGGATGGGGTGCTGCTGTGAGCGGCACGTTTTTGGATAACGGAAGAAGAGGCCGGGTGGAAAGATGATGCAGGATCGAATCAGCCTGACGGTGACGGACGGTGTGGCGGATGTGCGGCTGGACCGCCCAGACAAGATGAATGCCATTGACGACGCGATGTTTGCCGCACTGGACGCGGCGGGCCGGCACCTGGCGACGCTGCCGGGGCTGCGCGCTGTGGTGCTGTCCGGCGCGGGCAAGGGGTTTTGCGCCGGGCTGGACATGGCCAATTTCGCCGAGATGGCGGGCGACGGCAGCAGTCTGGCCGATACGCTGCACCTGCGGACGCACGGGGCCGCCAATCGGGCGCAACATGTCTGTACCCTGTGGCGCGACCTGCCCGTGCCGGTGATCGCGGCGGTCCACGGCATGGCCTTCGGCGGCGGTCTTCAGATCATGCTGGGCGCGGACGTGCGGATCGTAACGCCGGACGTGCGCCTGTCGATCATGGAGATCAAATGGGGGTTGATCCCAGACATGGCCGGCTTCGCGCTGACGCGCGGGCTGGTACGGGAAGATCATCTGCGCGAGTTGACCTTCACCGGGCGGCAGGTGAACGGCGAGGAGGCGGTGCGGCTGGGCCTGGCTACGCAGGTTTCGCAAACCCCGCTGGAGGATGCGCTGACCATGGCGCGGCGGATCGCGGCCAGCAATCCCGATGCGATCCGCGCCGCCAAACGGCTGTTCAACATCGCGCGCACCGCCGATGACGACGCCATCCTGCTGTTGGAATCACTGGAGCAGCAGAAGCTGGTTTCCAGCCCCAATCAGGTCGAGGCGGTCAACGCCAATATGGAGAAACGTCCGCCCGCTTTCAGGGATGCGGTCGTTCCTGACAGGGGCTGAACCCGACGGGCAGGGGGGCTTGATCAAAGCGCGGCGATACAGTCCCTTCGCAGGACCGAGGCCTGGGGCGGATCGACATCCAGCGCTGACGGCCTGCAAATGGTGGTTTCCCGCGCTTCCGGTGCTCACCTACCGTAAGTAGGCTGCGCTCCAGGTCACGAAAACCACCATTTCGTCACGCCATCATCTGAATGTCGATCCGCCCCAAGATGTGAGCGCGCGCGGCCCGCCGACTATCCCCCCGATTGACGCGTGCGGCAGGTTGCGATTCGCCGGGGTGAGAAACGGCGCGAAGGGTGGCGCATCCTCCATGCTATGCCGCTGTTCCATGCCTGGCGCGTTTCCGCGCATCTTGTCCGCCGTGATTCGGTCGTTGCGGCAAAGGGGCTGGCGGTAGGGGAGCAGGAGTACAGCCCCGGCAGGACATGATGTAGATGCGCTTGACCGCGTCGATTTCGGACGTGCGCCCCGCGCCCGCCTGTCACGTGGCGTGCCGCCTGCATATCCGGTCTTATGCGGAGCGTCGGTCGTGTCGCTGCGGATAGCGTAATGAACGGGCGCGATCGCAGTGCGCGGCGCCGTTGTAATACGGACTGCTGATGGCTGTCGTGAAGTGCCGGGGTGCCAGTGCCGGTAAAGCTGCGTGATGGGCATGCTCTTCGACCAGTCGGCATTCAGCCCCGATGATCATGCCGATGGTGACTTTCCACGCCCCCGCCGTTCACGGACCTATGTCCGTTCCGGGGCGCGGAAAGCCGCCATTTTCGGCTCGCACTCTTCTGGATTCGATCGACTTTAAAGCGACCGGCCGATCACTTCCTTCATGATCTCGTTCGTGCCGCCGAAGATGCGGGTGACGCGGGCGTCGCGCCACAGCCGCGCGATCGGATATTCGTTCATATAGCCCGCGCCGCCATGCAGTTGAAGCGCGCGGTCACACACTTCGCCCTGAAGGTCGCTGTGCCACATCTTGGCGGCCGAAGCTTCCACCGCGGTCAGTTCGCCCGCCGCGTGGCGCGCGATCGCCCAGTCCAGATGCGCCCAGCCAACCTGAAGCTTCGTGGCGATATCGGCGAGTTCGAAGCGGGTGTTCTGGAAATCGAAGACCGTCTTGCCGAACGCCTTGCGTTCCTTGGTGAAGGCAAGCGCTTCGTCAAAGGCGCGCTGGGCGCCGGCCTGACTGCTCACGGCGATTGACAGGCGTTCCTGCGGCAATTGCTTCATGAGGTAGATGAAGCCTTCGCCCTCACCCCCCAGGCAATTGGTGATGGGAACGCGCACGTCGTTGAAGAAGAGTTCCGACGTGTCCGCCGAATGCTGGCCGACCTTGTCCAGGTTGCGGCCGCGCGCGAAGCCTTCGCGGTCGGCCTCGACAAGGATCAGGCTGATACCCTTGTGCCCCGCATCGGGGTCGGTACGGGCGACGACGATGACAAGGTCGGCATTCTGCCCGTTGGTGATATAGGTCTTGGACCCGTTGACGATATAATGGTTGCCGTCGCGGCGCGCCGTGGTCTTGATGCCCTGAAGGTCCGATCCCGTGCCCGGTTCGGTCATGGCGATGGCGGTGATGACTTCGCCGGACACCATGCGGGGGAGCCATGTCTTCTTCTGCTCCTCCGAACCATAATGCTGGATATAGTCGGCTGTGATGTCCGACTGGAGCGTGATGCCGGCGGAAGAACCGAGATAGGCCAGCTCCTCATCGATCACGGCATTGTAGCGGAAGTCGAGGCCCATGCCGCCATATTCCTCCGCCACGGTCGGGCACAGCAAGCCGGCCTCGCCACAGGCGCGCCAGAAGTCGCGGTCGACGATGCCTTCCTGTTCGTAGCGGTCCAGATTGGGGGTCAGCGCCTGGTCGAACACCCGGCGGACGGTGTCCCGGAACATTTCATGCTCTTCGGAAAAGGCTGTCCGTTTACCCGTCGATAGCATCGCTTTTTCTCCGTCACGCGAGTCGGGCCCCTGTGGGGTCCCATGCAATAAATCAGTCGAGCACTTAAACCCTGCGCGTGGCAATTGCCAATCGAAAACTTGGGTGGCACAATCGCACGGCAGTCCTTGTGCCGCCCACCGATGCGGCGGCGCGACGGGACAGGAGGGATGTAAATTGACCGATCGATCGAATATTTTTCGTGATGACCTGCTGGCGGGGCGGAATGTCTTCCTGGCGGGCGCGACCAGCGGCATCAACCTGGAGATCGCGCAACGCATGGCCGGACTGGGCGCCACGGTCGGCGTCATCAGCCGCGATCCGGCAAAAGTGGAGGCGGCGGTCGCATCGCTGGGGCCACGCGCGTCCGGCTGGTCGGTCGACGTACGCAATTATGAGGATGTCGCGGCCGCCATCGATGCCTTTGCCGGGAAAAACGGGGCGATTGATGGCGTGGTGTCGGGCGCGGCGGGCAATTTCCTCGCCGACGCGGCGAAGTTGAGCCCCAAGGGGTTCCGAACAGTCATCGACATCGACCTGATCGGCAGCTTTCATGTCGCCCATGCGGCCTATCCGCATCTGCGCCGTCCGGGCGCGACGGTGCTGTTCATCTCCGCGCTGCAATCCTTCGTCGCCTATCCGCAGCAGGTGCACGCCTGCGCGGCGAAGGCGGGGATCGATTCGATGATGCGCGCGCTGGCGCTGGAATGGGGGGCTGAAGGCGTCCGCGTGAATTCGATCCTGCCCGGACCGATCGCCGGCACGGAGGGGATGGCGCGCCTGTCGCCCGATGCCGAATCCACGAAGCGCACGACCGACGCCATCCCGCTGGGCGCTTATGGGCTGAAGGCCGATATAGCCGACTTGTCGGTGTTCCTGATGTCGGATGCGGGAGCGAACATCACCGGCGCGTCGATCGTGTCGGACGGGGGCAGTTCCCTTTCGCGATGACAGGGCGGCGTTGATGCGCTGCGCCGATCATGGGACCAGAGAGCCCGCCTTTTTTCACGTGGCAGGAATGGGGGCGGGTCCCGGCGTACAGACCAGAGACATTCATGATGTCCTGACTGAGCGATGCGCCCCGGTCGGATGACGCAGGCCAGTCCACCGGGGGGAAAGCCGGGCTGGCGCGTGGGAAGGCGCGCCAGCGGATTTCGCGATCGCGTCAGGCGGTGAGTATGTTGCGGCGCAGGGCGTCGAGCATGTCGGCGCCGACGCCGCTTTCGGCCAGATAGGCCTCGACCGAACCGGAACGGCGCTCGATCTCGTCGAATGTCGACTGGAGATAGCCGGGCTTGACGTCCAGCAGCGCGTCGATCGCCCTTTCGTCGAGGTCCACGTCATACCGCCGCTTGTAGCGGCGCGCCATCACCGGCTTCATCGCGAGCAGCCCTTCGGCGCCGCCGGACTTGAGATAGTCGGCGATGATGGTGTCGCGGGGCACGCCAAGGCAGTGGAGGATGATGCCACACATCATGCCGGTGCGGTCCTTGCCGGCGGCACAGTGAATGAGTGCGGGCGCGCCGCCGCTGGTGAGACGCTGTATGGTCTGCGCGAAGAGCGGCCGGTAGAGATGGTCGTAGGGCAGGTCGCGGTAGAAATCGCGGTAGAACTGTTCGACGCCAGCGATGGTCAGCGTGCCGGTGCGCAGCATCACCATATGCGGCGCTTCGGTGTTGCGCTCTCCATCATGGGCCAGGATGCGGTCGCCATATTCGATCGGCCAGGGCGAGCGTTCAGTTTCGCGCTCGCCCAGATAACGCAGGTCGGCGATGGTCGCGAATTGCATGCCCAGCATCCGGCTGATCTGTTCGTCGCCCAGAAAGGCAAGATGGCCGCAACGGTAAAGCAGGCCTTGCCTTACCGTTGCGCCGTCAGTCGTGGCGTGGCCGCCGAAGTCACGGAAGTTGATGAGTTCCGTATAGCGCGGCGGCCTTTGTGTTGCTCCGACTGTCATGCTTTCTCCAGAACGTGGACCACGCAGCACGAGCCGAGATCCGGCGCGCCGCCCACGACGTGCGTAAGGCCGATCTTCGCGCCCGGCACCTGCCGTGCGCCGGCCTCGCCGCGCAGATGCAGCGAGACTTCGTAGAGATTGGCGATGCCCGTCGCGCCCAGCGGATGCCCCTTGGACAGCAGGCCGCCCGACATGTTGACCGGCACGCGGCCGCCCATGGACGTGGCGCCGCTGTCCAGGAAGATGCCGGCGTCGCCTTCCTTGCAGAGGCCGAGATTCTCGTAATGCACCATCTCCGCCGTGGCGAAGCAGTCGTGCAGTTCGATGAGGTTGATATCCTCCGGTCCCACGCCGGCGCGCTCATAGGCGTTCTTGGCGCACAGGCGCGTCACCATGTTGAAGTCGGTGATGGCGTCTTCGCGCGGGGTGAACGGGTTGCTGGTCATTTCCGACGCGCGCACCCGGATGGCGCGGCCCATCAGGCCCAGGCGCTTTACCGCCGCTTCCGAAGCGATCACCGCGGCGGCCGAACCGTCGACGTTGATCGAGCACATCAGCTTGGTATTGGGATAGGAGATCATCTCCGACCCCATCACTTCCTCAATCGGCGTTTCGCGCCGGCTCATCGCCTTCGGGTTGAAGGTGGAATGATGGTGGTTCTTAACCGCGATCTGCGCGAACTGCTGAAAGGTGGTGCCGTATTTGCGGCTATGTTCCATGCCGATCTGCGCGAACATGGCCGGGGTGGTCTGCGATCCGACCGCGCCTTCCTCCACGAAGCCGTCTGCGCGGCCGGTGCTGCCCAGCAGGCCGCGGCCCATCTGTTCCACGCCCACGGCCAGGACCAGGTCGTACATGCCCGCCTTGATCGCGATATAGCCTTCGCGAAAGGCGGTCGCGCCGGTGGCGCAGGCATTGGCGCAGTTGACGACGGGGATGCCGGTTTCGCCGATCTGGCGCAGCACCCGCTGGCCGACCAGCGCGCTCGATTCCATCAGGTTGCCGCAATAGAGTGCCTGCATGTCGAGCACCGAAAGGCCGCAGTCGTCGAGCGCCATCATGGCGGCCTGAGCGCCCAGTTCGGGGACGGTCTGGTCGGGGTAGCGACCGAAGGGGATCATGTCGATCCCGACGATATAGACGTCGCTCATGCTGCACCTCCCTGAGCTGGAACGAAATAATAGCCGAGGAAGGGCTTGCCTTCCTTATTCTTCTGTCCGGTGTCGCGGAACACGATTTCCACGGGCATGTCGGCCGGCAGTTTGGCGACGTCCGCCTCCACGTCCAGCAGCGTGCCCTTGAGCGAGCCGCCCTCGTCAAGATCGACGACGGCGGCGACGAACGGCGTCTTCACGCCGGGATAGCTGCGATGGACGATGGTATAGCTGTAGACCTTGCCCTTCGTGCCGAGCTTCACGGTGGAAAGCGTGTCGCGTCCGCCGCAGGAAGGGCAGGCGACTCGCGCGCCGTTCAAAGTCACGCCGCAGTTGGAGCAATGTGCCCCGGTTAAATAAGGGGTCGCGCCGTCATCGATCCGCATAAGCGGCACCGCCGGGACGAAATCCTCACCAGAAATTGACATATATTTGTTCCTGTCGTGACGTATGTTTGTTCCTGCCGTAACGTGGCGTCATCCTGCGCGCCCACTCAGTCCTGTTTTGCGACCTATGGTGGCGCCTTGAAGTATGCAAGAGCCAAATAGGGAATTTTTGCAGGCATTTTGCCGGTTCACGCGTGGAAGTTTATGGCGGCGCCCACATCCTCCCGCACCGTGCGGGTGGCGTTGGCCGGATGTGTGTCGTCCGCATAGCCAAAGGCGATGCCGAACAGCAGGCGCAGGTCGTCGGCCACGCCCAGTTCCTGATGCACCGTGCGCGCATAATGGCTGAGCGCCCCCTGCGCGCAGGAGGCGAGACCGTTGGCGGTCAGCGCCAGCATCAGCGATTGCGCATACATGCCGCAATCGGCCGCTTCCCGCATGCCGCCCCATTCGGGCAGGAAGAGGAAGGCGGCGTGGGGGGCGTCGAAGAAGCGGAAGTTGCGCAGAAATGAGTCGGTGCGCGCGGCGACGTCATCGCGCGCCACGCCGGTCGCCTGGAACAGCGCCTTGGCGGCGTCGACCTGCCGCGTGCGATAGGCGCCGGGATAGGTCGGGGTCAGCGGATAGTCCGGCGTCAGCGGTGCGCCGGCGGCGGCGGTGTCGTGCAGCGCTGCCCGCATCCGGCCGGCCGCCGCGCCCGATACGACATGCACGACCCACGGCTGTACATTGCAGTTGGACGGCGCAAGCTGCGCCGTGGCGAAGATGCGCCGCATCAGGTCGTCGGGCACCGGCCGGTCCAGAAAGCCGCGAATGGAGCGACGTTCGCGCATCAGGTGGTCGTGCATGGTGTGGGCTTCGTCGGGGAAGGGAACTTGCATCAATTACTCCGAAAGGGGCGGGGGAACAGCGATCTGAGCCTTGGCGCTGCCGACCTGAGGGTCAATCCCCCGTTTCCGGGGATATGCCGGCCAGGTCCCGAGCATAGCCCTTCTTGCGTTCCACCTCCATGCCGCGCAGGATCTGGATGCGCTGCGCCTGCGGCGATCCGGCGCCGTGCAGCGACTCGGTGAGGTAGCCCACGGCGTTGCGGCCCAGCGTCATGTTTTCGATGAGGCGCAGCATCCGCTGGCGATGTTCGGTCGGCACGTTGGATCGCCCCTGCAGATATTTACGCAATATGGGCCCGGCCACCGCATGTTCGAAATCCTGCTCGCTGGGCAATGTCACCATGAGGCCGCCGGCCAGATCCTGCGCCAGACGCGAGATTTCATAGGGAAACCGGGTGACGTTATGCTTGCAGACATTGGCCAGCATCCCGTCGTTCATGAAAATGCCCGACGGCAGTTCCTTCGCCTCATGGCTCGACGCGATGGCGGAGGAATAGATGGTTTCGTTGAGATGGGTCATCTCGACCAGCTTGTCCTTCACATGGCCCGCCTGATCGGCGCCGTTATATTCGGCGATGGCGGCCGCGGCGCCCACCATGACGTCCCCCAGCCCGGTTTTGCAGACATAGGAGGCGCGATGATAGTTGGTGAAGCGCGCCACCATTTCCTGCGCGAATTCATATTCGCCGTCCATGAAGACATGGTCGTTGGGAATGAAGACGTCGTCGAACACGACCAGCGCTTCCTGACCGCCGAAGCGCGCATTGCCCTTGTCGATGTCGCCCGCTTCCATCGCGCGGGTGTCGCACGACTGGCGGCCGTAAATGAAGGTGATGCCGTCGGCGTCCGCCGGCACCATGCCCACCACCGCGAACGCCTTGTCCGCCGGTCCCAGGTTCATCGTCGGCATCACGCAGATCCAGTGCGAGTTCCAGCCGCCGGTCATGTGCGCCTTTGCCCCGCGCACATAAATGCCCTGTTCGGTACGGCGGGTGATATGCATGAACAGGTCGGGATCGTCCTGTTCGGACGGGCGTTTGGAGCGGTCGCCCTTGGGATCGGTCATGCCCGCGCCGACGATGACGTTGTTGCGCTGGGCTTGGGCCATGAAGGCAAGGAAGCGCTTGTGGTAACTGGTGCCGTGCCGCGCGTCGATGTCGTAGGTGATCGAGTGCAGCACGCTGATCGTGTCCAGCCCGGCGCAGCGCTGGAAGCAGGTGCCGGTCAGCTGGCCCAGCCGCCGCTGCATCCGGTTCTTCATCACCAGATCCTGTGGGCCGCCCACGAAATGCAGGAAGCGGTTGACGGGCGCGTCGATAAGGTCGCTGTGCGCGCTGGCCAGTTCCGGGTCCTCGATCGCCAGGTCGTAGGTCCGCGCCAGCGCGTTGATCGACGGGCGGATCATGGGATGATCGACCGGCTCCTCGACCTGTTCGCCAAACAGATACAGCGTCGTTCCCCGGTCGCGCAGCGAAGCGATATAATCCTCTCCCGTCACGATCGGGGAGAAACGGGCCCAGCGGCGATCCGCGGATTCTTCGCGCGGTTTCGATGCTATGACGTTCATGGTCTCTCCTCTCGATGCCCCGTCCCTTACTACCGGAAGCGGCCGATAGCTTCAATTCTCAATTGGACAATGAATTGAGATGTCGCTTCAAATGAAGTTTTTTCGCCGGGACGGTTGCGGCGCGCGCCGCTATGGCCGATGAGGTGGCCGAGTCATTCAACAACTGATGAAACTCCAGAGGAGAGGTGCGATGATCGAGAATATCGGAAAGCTGGTCGATGCGGACGAGGGCCTGAATCACCAGATCGCCGACACTTTCGCCACCGTGGTCGAGTCGGACTATGGCTGGACGGAAAAGGTCTGGGCAACGTTGCTGCGCAAGGACGGTACGATGTCGGTGTCCTTTGGCCTCGGCAAATATCACAACCGCAACGTCATGGACTGTTTCGCGGGCGTGTCGCGCGGGTCGGAACAGTGGACGGTGCGTGCCGCCCGCCGGCTGGACAGCGACCTTGGCACCACAGGCGCCGGTCCGGTGCAATATTCGGTGCTCGAACCGCTGCAGAAGGTCCGTTTCCGGCTGGAGAAGAACGAAACCCAGAAGATCGCCTACGACATCACGTTCGAAGGCGAACTGCCGCCCTTCTTCGAAAAACGCCAGCGCCTGCGCACCGGCAATCGCGTGGGGCAGGACGTAATCCGCTATCACCAGGCGGGCAGGCTGTCGGGCTGGGTCGAAGTGGAAGGCGAACGGTTCGAGGTGGACGAGAACTGGTTCGGTTTCCGCGACCATAGCTGGGGCATGCGCGGCCATGCCGTGGGGATGCACGCGCCCGACCTGCAACCCAATACCGGATCGCCCAAGAACCTGCGCCTTCTGTGGGGGCCGACGTTGATGACGCGCCCCGACGGGTCGAAATATGAGCTGATGCACTTCCTCATCAACAGCGACAACTGGCAGTATTTCTCCGGTCACAGGAACGAGGCCGGCGGCAACAGCGGCGAGGTGAAGCAGGCCGAATTCCGCCAGATGATCCCGAACCTGAAGTTCGATCCGGTCACCCGCCAGTTGAAGGGGGGCAATTACGAGATCACCATGAACGATGGCGAGAAGATCGTGCAGGAAATCACGGCGCTGGGCACGTCGGGCTTCTATCTGCGCACCGGCCTGTATGGCGAGTGGAAGGGGCAGCGCCACGGTTCGTGGAAGGGCGATTATCATGAAGAAGGGGAATATATCCCCGACATAACGAAGATCCTGCCGGAGATCGGCCAGTTGCGTGACTTGCCGATCGCCGTGAAGGTGGGCGACGATGTCGGCTTCGGCATTCAGGAATCGATCTATTCGGGCATTTATCCCGAACTTGGCCTGCTGGAGGATTCCAACTTCTCAAGCGACCTGTGACCGGGACGCGGCCGGGCCGACCGTGGCCCGGCCGCGCCGATGCAGCGCCCCGCCGTCAGGCTGAATCGCAGCGGTCATCCTATCTTGATGCGGGCTGTCTCTAGTCGAATGCGTGCCGGCCCGCGACGTTCGCGCTGGCACCGCCCTGCGGCCCCTCCTCGCGCCAGCCATAGCTGATATCCTGTCCCAGCAAAGTGGCGAGGCGCGGCGGATTGCGGTCCAGCAGTGCCTGATCCACATCCTCGCGATAGGGTTCCTGCGGACGCAGGAAGGGGCGCATCAATGCGGTGATGAGGTTGACGCGTACGCCGGGCGCCGACCGCGCCAGCGCCCCGTGCCACACGCGCCCGCCCCAAAAGATGAGCGATCCCGCCGGCGCTTCCACGACGACGCGCTCGTCCATGCTCTCGCCCGGACGGGGATGGCGATATTCCTTGTGTGATCCGGGCACGAAACAAAGCGCGCCGTTCTCCCGCGAATAGTCGGTCAGCGCCCAGGTTGCGTTGGCGACCAGATCATGCGGCGGAAAGGGGGCGCTGACCATGACATTGTCGCAGTGCAGGTCCAGCATGGTTTCGCCGCGGCCCTTGAGCAGTGCGAGACAGTTGCTGAGCACCGCGTTGCGGCCAAGCAGATAGTCGGTCAACGCCAGGACATGGGGGTTGAGTACCGCCTGCTGGAACAGGGCGTCTTCCTGAAGGAGATAGGACAGGTGAAAGCCGAAGCCTGATTCCTGCCCGTCCAGCGCCCGCGTGCCGGCAAGGTCGATGACGAGGCCGTGCCGCCGCCGGGCGATGTCGATGATCCGCGCCAGCAGCGCGTCGGTAAAGCCGGCCGGCGCGGCGCGATCGGGCGGGATGATGGTGTAGCCCAGCACCTCCAGTTCGGCGATGTTGCGTTCCAGCCCAAGCCGTACGATTTCTTCCCAGATCGCGGCGGCGGCCTGGGGAAGGGACGACGGCTCCTGCGAAATACCCTTTAGATAGTCGCCGGATTCGGGCGCATAACGCTGTTGCAGCGCGTTCACCATTAGGCCTCTCCTTGCGCGAGTCCGCTTGCCGGGACTCAATTTAGGCGTTTGCCTGACAGTAATCCCCGATTATGCTGGCTGGCAAGCGGCGCCCCGATACGGGCCGTCCGGGGGAGCGGCAGGGCCGCCTTGATCATGGGAGAGACGAACAGATGACCAGTGCGAAAGCCTATGCCGCGCTCGACGAACATACGCCGCTTGTGCCGTTCGAGCTCGAGCGCCGGGACCTGCGCGACGATGACGTCCGTATCCAGATCGCCTATTGCGGGGTGTGCCATTCCGACCTGCACCAGGCGCGCAACGACTGGAAGCGGTCCCAATATCCGATCGTGCCCGGACATGAGATCGTCGGCCATGTGACCGCGGTCGGCCCGGCGGTCACGCGCTATGCGGTCGGCGACGCCGTCGCGGTGGGCTGTATGGTCGACAGCTGCCAGAACTGCGACCAGTGCGAGCGGGGGCATGAGGAGTATTGCGGCAAGGGCAATACCCCGACCTATAACGGCAAGGACCGCGTTACCGGCGAACCGACCTTCGGCGGCTATTCCGACCATATCGTGGTGCGGCAGGAATTCGTGCTGAAGATGCCGGACGGGCTGGACATGGCACTGGCCGGGCCGCTGCTGTGTGCGGGCATCACCACCTGGTCGCCGCTGCGCCACTGGAAAATCGGGCCGGGCAGCAAGGTCGCGGTCGCCGGTCTGGGCGGATTGGGGCATATGGGTGTCAAATTCGCTGTCGCGCTGGGCGCGCAGGTGACGGTGGTCACGACATCGCCGTCGAAGACGGACGATGCGCTGGCGCTGGGCGCGCACAGCGTGCTGATCTCCACCGATATCGACGCAATGAAGGCGGCGACCGGCAAGTTCGATTTCGTGCTGGACACGATTCCTGTCGTGCACGACGTGGCGCCCTATCTGGGGCTGGTCGGCCCGGACGGCGCGGTCGTCATCGTCGGCGCGATCGACCTGTTGCCGCAGTTCCATTCGGGCCTGTTGCTGGGCGGGCGCAAGACGCTGGCGGGATCGGCCATTGGCGGTATCGCCGAAACGCAGGAGATGCTGGACTTCTGCGCGGAAAAGCAGATCCTTCCTGAATGCGAGATGATCCGCATCCAGGACATCAACCAGGCCTATGACCGGATGGAACGGTCGGACGTGAAATATCGGTTCGTGATCGACATGGCGTCTCTGGCGGCCTGAAGGGAAGGGGGGCGCCCGGACCGGGTCGCGTCAGGCTGCCCCCCCGCTCCCAGCTCCGTTCACGATAACGGGTGCGCGGACCTCAGGCCGCTTCGTCGAGGATGGATAGGCATTCCGTTCCGGTGGCCTGCAAATGGTGGCTTTCGCGCTTCCGGTGCTAAGCAGGCTGCGCTCCGGGTCACGAAAACCACCATTCTCGCTACGCCATCATCCCGATGGCGATCCGTCCTCAGGCGTCCATGTCGTCGAGCAGAGTCTTGGCGGTGGCGATCAATATGTCGACCGCCGGCTGCCATACCCGCATCCTTTCGTCCGCGCCCAGCCCTGTTTCGCAAAGATAGAGGCCATGGGCCATGATCGCGCCCAGTTTCAGCACCGTTGCGGCCTCGAACCATTCGATGCCCTCTGTCGACCGCCCGGTCATCCGCGCCCATTCGGCCAGCATTGCGTCGCGGTCCCACATGCCCGGCAGGTCGCAGCCGGGATTGCCGGCGGTGTGGAGAGGGCTGTTGAAGAATTGCAGCGTATAGCCGATGTCGAAACGCGGATCGCCGTTGAAGGCCATTTCCCAGTCCAGCATCGCGGTGAGGGTCCGGCCGTCCCACAGTGTATTGCCGGGTTTCGTGTCGCCATGGACCAGTGAAGGCGCCGCCGCGGGCGGCAGGGGCAGGGCAAGCAGCCGGTCGAATTCGTCGAGCAGCGGCTGTTGCCCCGCCCTGATCGCCAGCGCGTGCCAGCGGCCGACCTCTTCATGCGGGGTCTTTACCGGACCCAGCACGTCCTGTGGCGGGATGGCGTGGATTTTCGCCATCGCGACGGCGAACTGCCGGCACATGTCGCCATGATCATCGGGCGAAAGCGCGGCGAGCCAGTCGGGCACTTCCACATCACCGAAGTCCCTGCCCGTCAGCCGCTCCATCAGATAGAAGGGCTCGCCGATCAGGTCGCCCCTGTCGTCCCGGTAGATGACGACCGGGGCGGGCGGCGGATCGGGCTGCGCCTGCACTGCCTGCAGCACTCCCGCCTGTCCCGGCACGTCGAGCGCGTCGAGCAGCGGGATACCGTCGGGCGCCAGCCGCAGGATGATGTCGGCGCCCTCGATATAATAGGTTTCGTTGCTATGCCCGGCGGACAGGGTACGTATCCCCGTCGCCGCGCGCGCCACCGGCACGGATGCTTTCATCCGCGCGGTTATTTCCTCGAAACCCGGCCGTCCCACCCGCATGCTCATTCTCCCCTGAAGACCGGCGCGCGTTTTTCCAGGAAACTGGCCACGCCTTCCTTATGATCTTTCGTTTCCATCAGCCGGTTTATGGTCTGGAAGGTCCAGCTGCCTATCTCCGCCGGGTCGCCATAGACCGATCGGCGCAGCCCTTCCTTCATCCAGCGCAAGGCCAGCGGCGCGTTGGACGCGATCCTCGCCGCCAGCGCGCGCGCTTCCCGCATCAGCGCGTCATGCGGTACGACGCGGCTGACGAGGCCGATGCGTTCGGCTTCCGCCGCGTCGATGACGTCGCCGGTGAACAGCATCTCGGCCGCCTTTGACGGGCCGACGACCGCGGGCAGGCGCCAGACGCTGCACAGGTCGGCGATCAGGCCGCGCTTGATGAAAAGCTCGGCGAACTTTGCCCGTTCGGACGCGATGCGGATGTCGGCGAACAGGATGATCTCCATGCCGTAACCGACGGCCGGGCCGTTGATCGCGGCGATCACGGGATGATCGCAGGCCAGCGCCGCCATGGCGAGCGGTGTGGCGGGCGGGCGTACGTCCGGCGGCACCGTCACCGACGCGCCTTCGCCGGTCATCATCTCCTTGACATCCTCGCCCGAACAGAAGGCGGGATCGGCGGCGGTGATGATGACGACGCGCACGTCGCGGTCGGCCTGGGCGGCGCGAAAGGCCCATTCCAGCTCGTCATAGGCGCGATAGTTGAGCGCATTGCGCCGTTCCGGCCGGTTGATGGTGATCGTCGCGATATGATCCTCGACGGCGTAGAGGATGTGCCTGAAATCCTCCGGCGCGATACGGTCGGTCATGCTCTCTCCCTTTTATCTGCCTGTGATCGCTTATTGGTCCGTGATCGCTTTGCGGGCGCCTGTCGCTACCATGCGGCGAAAGTGCCCAGCCGTTCCATCTGGTCGCAGGCGTTGCGGACCATCGACAGGAATATGCGGTCGCCCCGCTCGGTACGCTCGACGGTCTGGGTGGCGGCCACGCCGATGAACAGGCCCTGCACGCAGAAACGGCGATAATCGCGCCAGCACTGGTCCCAGTCATAGTCGCCGACGGGCCATGCGCTGAGCGCGTCATGATAGGCGCGGACAAGCTCTTCCTCATGCGCGGCGCGCTGGTCCGCGTCGAAGGAGGCGCCGATGAAATAGGAGACATCCACAAGCGGCGGGCCGAAGCCGACGGTGCCCCAGTCCAGCACGGCGACCGTGCCCTGTTCCCCGCACGGTTCGTACAGCAGGTTGTCGAGCCGGAAGTCGGCATGCTGGATCGCATGGGGGCTGCCGGTGTCCCCCTGCGCGGCGGCGTAGACCCGCGGCAACTGCGCAACCAGCGGATGGTAGCGGCTTTCAAGCTGATCCGCGAAGGTGTCGAGGAAGATGTCGACCACCTGCGGCAGGCGGTCGAACCATGTCTGGTTCATGGCGTTGCGGCGGCGCAGCCAGTCGAGCGCGCCGATGTCGTTCCTGCCCCAGCTGGAGCCATGGACGGCGGCGATCGCGCGTACCGCCGTCCGCGCGTCGGCCAGACCGCAGCCGTCGACCTGATCGATCACGCGGGCGGGGGCCAGGTCCTCCAGCAACAGGGTGAAGTCGTGGGTCGCCGGATCGAAGGCGGCGACATGGCAGGACGGCAGTCGCGCGCCCAGGTCGTGTGCGACGTCGCGGTAGAAAGCGACCTCGTTCAGATAGCTCGCCCATTCCCGCCCCGACGCACGGCTGGTGGGATCGGCGGCGGGAAACTTGCCGATCAGCGTTGCGGGCGCGTCTGTCGGCCGGTCATAGGTGATGGTGTAGCGATAGCTGTCCGACGACATGCCGGTGCCGACCGCGGCATAGGGGGCGGCGGTCACCCGTTCGTCCCCGGTCAGGCCGGTACGGCGCAGCATGTCGGTAAGCCGGTCCGGGTCGAGGTCCTGCGGGGCGAACGCCCGGTCCAGAGTCAGGCCGGGTGCGCGGCGGGTCGGTTCCCTGTCCAGTTTAAGTGCATTAGCCATATAGTTATCCTTGCACACTCTCCTTCATGGGAAGTAAACCGGATGCGGACGGAAGCCAACCCCGATCGACCGGGTCGGGCTTCGCAGGGCGCGCGCCGTGGCAGCGCCCGGCGCGAGCGCGCCCTGCGAAGCCCCGCCCGGCGCCCGATCGGTGGGTGCTGCGAGTCAATTGAACGATTATGGAGGGTCGGCGAATCATGCGTCGGCGGCTCCCGCTTGGAGGAATGAATGACGCAGACGGGTGATCTTTACGGCGCCGTGAGTATCGGTGAAATGCTGCTTGGCGCCCTTCAGCAGGATCCGGCGCGGCCGGCCATCATCCTGGGCGACGGAACCGTGGTGACGATCGGCGACATGAATGCGCTGCTGGGCGGCTATCTGGCGGCGCTCGATGCGGCGGGGCTGAAGCGCGGGGCGCGCATCGGCATCCTGTCGCGCAACCGGCCCGAAGTCGCGCACGTCGCCAATGCGGTGACGCTGGCCAATATGTGCCTGGTGCCGTTGCACCCTATGGGGTCGGTCGACGATTTCACCTATGTGGCGCAGGATGCCGGGCTGGACGCGCTGGTGTTCGACCCCACATATTATGATGATCAGGTCGCGCAGGTCGTGCGCCGCGTGCCGGGGCTTAAGACCCTGCTGGCGCTGGGCGACAGTCAGGTGGGGCAGAACCTGCTGGAAACCGTCCGCACCATCGATCCCGCCCCGGTGGAGGCGCGGCCCGCGACGCCGGACGACATTTGCCGCCTGGCCTATTCGGGCGGCACCACGGGCAAGCCCAAGGCGATCATGCTGAGCCAGCGCGCATCGCAGATGTGCCTGGTGATCCAGTTGTCCGAATGGGACTGGCCGCAGGAGGTGCGCACGCTGATCTGCGCGCCGCTCAGCCATTCGGGTTCCGCGATGCTGCTGCCCACGCTGCTGAAGGGCGGGGTGATGGTGGTGCTGGACGGGTTTGAGCCCGAAAAGGTCATGCAGACCATCCAGGACCACCGGATCAGTTGCACGCTGCTGGTGCCCACGATGATCTATGCGCTGCTCGACCATCCGCGCTTCGCCGATTTCGACCTCTCCTCGCTGAAGGCGATCTATTATGGCGCGTCGAGCATCTCGCCCGCCCGCCTGCGTGAGGGGATAGCGAAGCTGGGGCCGGTCTTCTTCCAGTTCTATGGCCAGTCCGAAGCGCCGATGACGGTGTGCGTGATGAAGCAGAAGGACCATGATCCCGATAATCCGCTGCGCATGGCGTCGTGCGGCCGGCCGGTTCCCTGGGTGCGGGTGAAGCTGCTCGACGACCGGAACAATGAGGTACCGGACGGCGAACCGGGCGAGATCTGTGTTCAGGGGCCGCTGGTCATGTCCGGCTATCTGGACAAGCCGGAGCAGACCAGCGAGGTGTTCGATGGCGGATGGCTGCACACCGGCGACGTGGCCATCAAGGACCCTGACGGCTTTCTGCGGATCGTCGACCGCAAGAAGGACATGATCATCACCGGCGGCTTCAACGTCTATCCGCGTGAGATCGAGGATGTGCTCATCACCCATGAGGCCGTCCGGGAAAGCTCCGTGGTCGGCCTGCCGGACGAAAAATGGGGCGAGCGTGTGGTCGCCGCCGTGGTGCTGGAACCGGGCCGGACGGTCGCGCCGGAGGAACTGATCGCGCTGGTGCGCGGCAGGAAGGGGCCGGTGCAGGCGCCCAAGCACATCGCGTTCGTCGAAGCGCTGCCCCTGTCCGCGCTGGGCAAGCCGGACAAGAAGGCGGTGCGGGTCTTGCTGGCCGAACGCACCGCCGTGCCGGCCTGACGACGGGTCGGGAGGGGGTGGGCGCGCGGAGCGTGCAGGCTGCGCGCGCCCACCCCCTCCCGAACATGGCGACAACCACGACAACACAGGATAAGGAGCGGATATGAGCGGAGAGGGCAGGTCGATACACGGCCGCGTCGCGATCGTGACGGGCGCGGCCAGCGGGATGGGGGCGGCGACCGCCCGGCTGTTCGCGGCGGAGGGCGCGCATGTCGCGCTGGTCGATCGCAACGCTCCTGCCGTGCAGGCGGTGGCGGACGAGATCGTCGCGGCGGGCGGTTCCGCCCATGGCTGGCCGCTCGACATCTCCGATCATGCGGCGATCCGCGAAGCGGTGGACGGCATTGCCGACCGGTTCGGCGGCATCGACATCATCGTCAACAATGCGGGCATCGCGGGGTTCATGGCGATCGACGAGGACGGTTATGACGATCTGTGGGATAGGATGCTGAGCGTCCTGCTGACCGCGCAGCAGCGGATCATCCGCGCCGCGCTGCCCTGGCTGCGGCGGTCCGACGCGGCGCGCATCGTCAATATCGCGTCGACCGAAGCGCTGGGCGCGACCCGGCTGGACAGCGCCTATGCGGCGGGCAAGGCAGGCGTCACGGGTCTGACCCGCGCGCTGGCGGTGGATCTGGGGTTTGAAGGGATCACGGTGAACTGCATCTGCCCCGGCCCGATCCTGACCGCCATGACCCGGGATATTTCCGACGATCATCGCGCAACCTACGCCCGGCGCCGCACCGCGCTCGGCCGCTACGGCCGGCCGGAGGAGGTGGCGCATATGACGTTGAGCCTGTGCCTGCCCGCCGCCAGCTATATCACCGGCGCGACCATCCCGGTCGACGGCGGCCTGATGGCGCGGAACGCGTGATGATGAAGGCCGATCCGCGGCGGCGCGACCGTGCCGCCTATCCCTTTCACATCGGCATGCGCGCGCTTTACAGCGACATGGACGTGTTCCGTCACCTGAACAACGGCGCGATCGGCCGCTATCTGGAGGAGGGGCGCGCCGCCTTCAACAGCGAGATGTTCGGCCTGTCCACCTTCACCAGTCCCGCGGAGGGCGAGGCGGTGCTGCTGGTAAAGGTCACGACCGAATTTCTGCGCGAGGGCCGTTATCCCGGTCAGGTAGAGATCGGCATCGGCATCGGCCATATCGGCGGCAGTTCATTCCTTCTGGCGCAGGCCGGCTTCCAGAACGGCGAATGTTTCGTGCTGAGCGAATCGGTGATGGTGAAATCCAGTCAGGGCCGGCCGCTGCCGCTCGCGCAGGAACAGAAAGCACGGATGGGCGCGTATCTGTGCGCTTTCGCGTCATGACCCGTTGACCCGCGATGCGGAAGAATGCGGCGTGGGGGGGCGCCGTGCCGCTGGCGCGTTTCCCCCGGCGCCTTCAGGCGAATTCCATCGCCAGCACATGGGACAGGTCGGCCAGCGCCTGTTCTTCGGACACCACCTTGATCGCGGTGAAGCCCAGCTTCGCGGCCGGTTTGCAGTTGATGCCCAGATCATCGAGATAGACGCAGGCCGATGGAGGGACGTCCAGCCGCTCGCACATCATCGTGTAGATGCGCGGGTCAGGCTTGCGCAGGCCGACCTTGCTGCTTTCGATCACATGGTCGAACTTTGCCATCACCGCCGCCACGGCATCGGCCTTCGCCGCACTGTCGGCCATGCCCGCGCCCGTGCCGACCATCGCATTGTTGGTGATGCACCCGGTCTTCAGGCCGCGCGCCCGGCACGCGTCGAGCGCCGCGACCATGCGCGGCCTGACCTCGCCCGACAGCAGGCTCAGTACGACGCGGCCCGGCAGGTCATGGCCCAGCGCGGCGGCCTCCCGCGCGAACAGCCTGTCGAATTCGTCCGCGCCTATCTCGCTGCGCTCAATCAGCGCCCAGGCATTGTCGTCGGGATTGGTCGCGTTGATCCGGCGGATGAGATCGCGGGGCAGGCCGTTCGCCTGCTCATAGCGGTTGAACGCCTCGAACGGAGAGGATGTGAGCACACCGCCGAAATCCCACACCACCGCTTCGATCATATCCGCTCCCGTGCCCTTATCCGCGTGATTACGAGCAACGGTAGCGCTTCCCACGGCGCTTCGCAATCACCCGCCGCCGGGCAGAAACATGGTGAGACCGGTTGATGTCCTACGAAGCGAACGGGGTGGAAGGACAGGGCGTGCGGCATCGTTCAACCGCGCGGATGCGGACAGAGCGTCATGCGGTGGCGACCCAGCCCCGAAAACTGAAGGCGGCATAGAAGAGGGCGATCTCACAAAATCCGCGCTTTCCAGCAGTGCCTCTTCGTCGCCCGATGACAGGATCGGCAACTGCGTGGTCATCATTTGGGCTGAACCGGCGACGCCGCCAACGTTCCGTCCGCCCGTATCGGCAAACATGATTGAACGGGCGAGCCAGTCCATCGGCTCGCTTCCCTCCGGATAGCTGTGATGAGCAATGACGAGCCGCGCACCGGGCTTCATCCGGCGGCGCATGTCCCGCAACACCGCCAATCGTTCCCCCTGTTCGAGGAAGTGTAGCGTCAGCAGACAGGCCGCGCCGTCGAACGGGCCTTGCGGCGCCGCCTCCATATAACCCTGCCGAAGCTCGACACGCGCCTGGAGCGGCCCAAGGATGGCCCGCGCCAGATCGAGCATTTCCGCCGAGGGATCGACACCAACCAGCCGCCAGCAGGGCTGGGCTTCGGCGAATGCCTTGAGCTCCAGACCGCCCCCCGCACCATAGACAAGGATCTCAGCGTCCTGCGGCGCGTGCTCCGCCAGCAGGAGCATGGTCATGCGATGGAGGTCGGCATAGCCGGGGACTTTGCGCGGCGTATCCTCGGCATAGCGTGCAACAACTGCTGCATTGGTGAAGGGACGTAGCGTGTCCATCGCTCAGCCGAAGACGAGCGCGCGGTGCGCTGACGTGCCTGCCGTGGCGCCGTCCGCGACGGCCCAGCTGACGCTGTGCGGCGCACGGGCGATATCGCCGGCTGCATAAAGGCCCGGAACCGTTGTCAGCTTGTCGCCATCGGTGTGGATGACCGGCCCCATGGGGCCTTCGTCGATCCGGGCGCCGAGTTGTTCCGCAAGCGGGCTGTTCAGGCAGGAGCGGGGCGCGATGTAGAGCGCGGCGATTGCTGTGCGCCGGCCATCGGCCAGTTCAACCGCCGACAGGTCCGTTCCTTCCCCGCTCAGCCCCGTGACGGGGGGCGGCTCGATCCTGACGCCGCGTGCGTGGAGCGCCCCGGTCTCAGCCTCGGCCAGTTCCGTTCCATTCAAATAGAGGGTCGTCGGCCCCCAGTCGGCGATCAACAGGGCCTGATGGACCGACATCGGCGTGCTGTATATCACGCCCAACTGCCTGTCGCTGAATTCGAAACCGTGACAATAGGGGCAGTGCAACACGGTCTTTCCCCACCGCTCGGCCAGGCCCGGCAGGCCGGGTAATTCGTCACGCAGGCCGAACGCCAGAATCAGCTTGCGCCCCGTCACTTCCTCACCGCTGGCGAGCGATACCGTGAACCCATGCTCATGGACCCGTGCCGCGCGCGCGCCCGCCTCGGTCAACGCGACCGTATCATAGGCCAGAAGCTGCGCGCGCGCCGTCGCCAGAATGTCACCGGGGTTGCTGCCATCCTGTCCCAGAAAACCATGCGAGGCGTCCGCGAACCGATTGCGGGGTTTGCCCGTATCGAGAACGAGAACATTGCGGCGTGCCCGCGCCAGATAGGTCGCGGCCGCCAGACCCGCGAAACCGCCGCCAACGATGATGGCATCATATGTCATGCGAAGTCTCCGCTGTGGTTGTTCCGCCCCGTTCGGCCAGGCGCGCATGGAAATCGGCGCTGAGCCGCGCCAGTGTGATTTCGCCGAACCGGTGCAGCAGCACGGCCTCGGCATCGTCGAAAGCCTGCCCCAGCGCCGCATTGACGGCCTGTTCAACCAGACAGCCGGGTGCATCGGTGCGATTTCCCATCGCCAGTATCTCCGGCTGCCCCAGCGCATTGTAGATGTCGCGCAGGGTCACAGCCTCCAGATCGCAGGCGATCGTCCATCCGCCGCCATGCCCTTTTTCGGAACGCACGAGCCCCTGATCGCGCAGACCCGCCATGATCCGGCGGATCACCACCGGGTTCGTGTCCATCGCACTGGCTAACGTTTCGGATGTTTGTGGACCGGATTGTTCCGCCATGTGCAGAAGCACATGGAGAACCCCGGACAGTCGGCTGTTTCTTCTCATGTAACTTTACATGATGCGTGATAATCGCCCTGTCAATATGGTGGCAGGCACCTGGTTCATCGCTTAAAGCCGCTGCCGGACAACTGGAATTGCCATGCCCTCAGTCGGAGAGTGACCAAAGCCTGCGTCCAGGCCTTGGAATGCCGTACCCATCGCTACTGTCTTCCCCGGTCACCGCCGCGCTTGTTCCTGCGAAACGAGGACGTCGGGCATCGTCGCGATGGACTTCGTTCCCTGCTTCGCCTGTCCGTTTTCTTCATGGTTTGCTGAATATGGGCGGCAGGAAGAAACGCTTTGATAACCTTAATGGTTTAGGAAATCCCTGTGTCGTGCCGCCATGGCGACGCTCGACGTGAGCAAGGTCGATATCGATAAATCGACGCACGAGGACAGATGGAGGGCAAAAGCCGATGAAGATAATCACCATCCGTCAGAAATTGCTGGCAAGTTTCGGGCTCATCCTGCTGGTTATGGCCTCGATCGGCGTATATGGTTATGTACGGCTGGCGGAAATCGCGGAGGAAGCGGACCGGGTCGAGCAGGACACTCTGCCGGGCCTGCACCATACCGGCCTGATAAAAGACGCGCTGTACGAAGAAAAAGCGCTGGTCGATCGCCATCTTCTGCATGCCGATGCGGGGGGGCGATCGCTGTTGGACGGCACGCGGAAGCAGGCGCGCGCAAAGCTGTCGCGCGCGCTCGACGGCTATGCCGCCACGATGAGCATGTCGCTCGATCACCAGCTTTTCGCCGCTTTCAGGCAATCGCTCGCCGCCTATCACATGACCCAGGACGCAGTTCTGCGTGGCGGTGGTGCGCGTGAAGGGCGGGAAGGGGCGATGCTCGACCAGTCGTTCGAGGCGATCATGAACGAAGCCCAGGCGCTGGCCACGAAGAACAAGGAATGGGGTGTCGAGCGGGCGATGCGCGTGCGGGAGGATATCCAGTCGCTGCAAACCGCCTTCATCGTGGCGTTCGGCCTTTCGCTGCTGGCCGCGTTCGGTTTTGCCGTTCATCTCGTCCGTTCGATCACGCGTCCTCTCCGGGAACTGACCGCCCTGATGGACGTCATGCGTCAGGGCGACTTCACCCAACGCATGAGCGGCGGGCGGCAGGATGAGTTCGGCGATCTGGGCGATGGGTTCAACCGCATGGCGGACGAAGTCATGGACCTGGTCGGACAGGTCCAGAAATCGGGAATCCGCGTCGGCACATCGATGACCGAAATCGCGGCCACGTCCAAGCAGCAGCAGGCGACGGCCAGCGAGGTGGCGGCCAGCACCACCGAGATCGGCGCCACGTCGCGGGAGATTTCCGCCACGTCGAAGGAACTCGCGCGCACCATGAACGAAGTGTCCCTCGTCGCGGAGCACGCCGCCGAACTGGCGGGCAGCGGGCGGTCGAGCCTGTCGCACATGGAGGACACGATGAACCATGTGATGGAAGCGGCCGGTACGATCAATGCCAAGCTGTCGGTGCTCAATGAAAAGGCAGGCAACATCAATCAGGTCGTGACCACCATCACCAAGGTTGCCGATCAGACCAACCTGCTGTCGCTGAATGCGGCGATCGAGGCGGAAAAAGCGGGCGAATATGGGAGAGGCTTTGCCGTCGTGTCATCGGAGATACGGCGTCTGGCCGATCAGACCGCGGTCGCGACGCTCGACATCGAGGAAATGGTCAAGGAGATTCAGGCCGCCGTGTCCGCGGGCGTGATGGGGATGGACAAATTTTCCGAAGAAGTGCGCAGGGGCATGCGCGACGTGCAGGATGTTGGAGAGAAACTGTCCGAAGTGATCGAACAGGTGCAAACCCTGGTGCCGCGATTCGAAGCCGTCAATGAAGGGATGGAGACCCAGGCGACCGGCGCGGAACAGATCAGTGAAGCG
>JBFWMJ010000028.1:0-28999 GCA_050251675.1 Sphingobium sp. | reverse complement strand
CCGCAGGTGGATGAGGTCATGTTCCGCCTCGACACCGCCATCGTCGCGCAGGAAATCGGGATTGGCCAGATCGCACATGAGCAGGATATTGTCGTCCCGCAGCGCCGAACTGAGCAGGATCGGCCGCATGCCGTTGATCGTCAGATAGAGGTGGGACACATGGCGGGTGTCGAGGTGATACAGCCCCTCCGGGCTGCCGGCCCCGGCGATCGCGTCGCCGCTATGGTCGAACACCGCAAAGCTGTCGCCATGTTTGAGCGTGCGCGGCCGGCGTTCGTGCAGGGACGCGGTGGCGGGGATGAAGAACTGGGTCTGCGCCTGCGCATAGGGCGGCATCGGTTCGACATCGGGCGTCTGTGCCTGCTGGGTCGGCGACATGACTTCTCCTTATGTGACGATATGCAGTTCGGCGCCCGCGCCGCGATCCCGACACGAACGGGCCGCGTCCGCCCGCGCGTCGGGCAGGGCACGATAAAGCGACACATAGTCGCTCGCCATGCGCGCGGCCGTGAAACGTGCGTCAAATGCGGCGCGCACCCCGCCCGGCGCGATATGCGGTAACTGGGCGACCGCCGCCACGGCCTCATCCTCCGTATCGACGATCAGGCCGGACACGCCATGATCGACCACCTCCGGCACCGAACCGCAGCGAAACGCGATAACCGGAGTCGCGCAGGCCATCGCCTCGATCATCACCAGGCCAAAGGGTTCGGGCCAGTCGATCGGAAACAGCAGCGCGCGCGCGCCGCCCAGGAAATCGGCCTTCTGGGTTTCGCCTATCTCGCCGATGAAATGGACATCGGGATAGCGTTCGACCAGCGGGGCGATCTCCCCCTCCCAATAGGCCCGGTCCACGGCGTCGACCTTTGCGGCGATCAGCAACGGCATGCCCGATCGCGCGGCGATGCGGATGGCGCGGTCGGGCCGCTTTTCCGGCGAGATGCGCCCCAGAAAGGCCAGATAGCCGTCCTTCTTGTCCAGCCGCGGCGGGAGCAGATCGGCGGGCAGCCCGTGCAGCACGGTGCCTGCCCAGTTAACCGGCGGCATCGGCATTCTTTGATGGTCGGAGATGGAGACGAGACTGTGGTGCGAAAAGGTCCGGTAGAAGGGCGCGAGGTCGGGCAGGTCCAGCCGGCCATGCAATGTCGTGATGGTCCGGCCGATAAAGTCCTGTACCATCGGCAGATGGAGCAGGTCGATGTGGAAATGAATCGCATCGAATTCACCGGCGCGCCGCCGGACCTGTTCAAGCATGATCATATGGTAAGGGATGGGGTCGGCCACGGCGGAATTGAGCCGCAGCGCCATGTCGGTGATGGGGACGAGTTCCGCGCGGGTGCGCGAATCGCCGCTGGCGAACAGGGTCACGTCATGGCCCTGCGTCACCAGTTCCTCGGTCAGATAGGATACGATCCGTTCAGTGCCGCCATAGAGCCGGGGCGGGACGCTTTCGGCAAGGGGCGCAACCTGGGCAATCTTCATAACCGCGTTCCTCTCATCGCCCCATCTTCCGCTGCGGCCGCCGGCGCGGTCACATATCCAACGCGCGAGAACAGCGCCGGTTGCGCGCCATCGCGGCGTGCCGGACCTTCTGGCCGGGCTTTGGGAACGAACGGAATATCGCGGTAATCACCCCTGTTTATCCCCCCCGTTCCCGGCGGGCCTGTTCGATTGCTTGGAAGGTTTTCGTTAACTTCCGTCGCCTACGATCCCGCCAGCAGATGGCGAGCCGGCGATGATCGACAGCCAGGAGAGCGATGATGCAGGGATGGGATTTCTATTATTATTCTCAGCGTTGCAAAAAGCATCGGATGATGGCTGAGGCTTCCAATTCACCCAAGGCGGCGGAAGCGCACCGCCAGCTGGCAAAACTATACGCAGACAGGGCAGCGCGCGCGGCCACGGGCTGAAAACGTCCGCAACAGGCATCACCCGCCCAGGACTCATGCAGGGAGGGAGCCGGTCCCGCGCGCAGGCGGGAACCGGAACGCCCGGCCTGCGTCTTGTCTGAAACGGGGGAAGCACATGGTCAACCGGCTTTGCAGACAAGGTTTCCCGAAGCGCACGGTCCGATCGGCGGTCATGGCCGTCCTGATCCTGACCGCCGGGCTGACGACCGGCTGTTCCCAACGCACAGCGAACGCGCCCCCGCCCAGAGCCGACGACCCGGCCCCCGTTCCACAGGAAAATTCGATCATCGCGGTGCCGATCGACGCAGATCAGAAGATATTGAGCGAGGCGATCGAGAAAGCCGTGCCGCGCCAGCTATGGTCGATCAATCAAAAGGAAGACAAATGTATCCCGCCCCAGAAGGTCAAACTGCTGGGCCGCAGGATCGATGTCACGCCCGCGATAGGATGCACCATCGTCGGCACCGTCACGCGCGGCGCCATCCGCCTGCGCGGCGAAGGGCAGGATATCGTCGCGGATATTCCCATTCATGCGGCCATCAGTGCGCGCGACGTGGCCGGCATCCTGAAGGGGGAGACCGCGACGGGTTCCGCCATGGCGCATGCCCGCATCAGGCTGGACCTCACCCCGGACTGGCGGCCCACCGGGTCGGTCCGCCTGCATTATAACTGGACAAAACCGCCGGGCATCGACTTTCTGGGACAGCGCATCACCTTTACCGAACGCGCCGACGAAAAACTGGGGCCGGTGGTCCGCAAGCTGGAATCGGACCTGCCCGGCGTGCTGGCACGCGCGAACCTCAAGGAACAGGTCGAACCGCTCTGGCGGCGAAGCTTCACCGTGCTCGAACTCAACCGGGACAATCCGCCCGTCTGGATGCGCGTCTCCCCGCGCACGCTGATCTATGGCGGATACAGGATGGAGGAAGGGCGCCTTCGCCTCGCACTCGGGCTGGAAGCGCTGACCGAAACCTTCGTCGGACCAAAGCCGGAGGCCCATGATCCTTTGCCGCTGCCGCGCCTCACCAAGGCGAAACCGGAAAACCATTTCCGGTTTTTCATCCCGGTGATAGCCGATTATCGCGAACTCGAACCGGTCATCCTGCGCGCCCTCGACAAGCGCGCGCGGCGCCCCTTCGACCTGCCGGGCATCGGCGCCGTCAACGCACGGTTCGAGAAGGTGGTGGCCTATGGCACGCGCGGCGGGAAGATCGCGGTGGGCCTCACCCTGGCCGCGCGTCCCGCCACCGGGATGCAGGGGGAGACCCGCGGCATCATCTGGATCACCGCCAAGCCGGTCAACCAGCCCGGATCGGCGCGCGTGCAGTTCACCGCCCTGACGGTCACCGGCGATACCGACGGCATCGGCGGCGACCTGCTGCTCACCCTTGGCAACAGCCCGGTCGTGTCGACCCTGATCGCCGACGCCCTCGCCCAGAATTTCGCCAGGGACCTCGATGACTTGCTGATCAAGGTCCGCGCCGCTATCGAACGCAAGCAGGAAGGCGACTTCACCATCAACGCGGGCATCGCCGAGGTGGAGACGGGGGTCATCCAGGCTTTCGGACAGGGCCTCTACCTACCGGTACGTGCGACGGGAGAAGCGCATATCGCGTATCGGCCCGCCGATGCCGACGCGCGCTGAAATGCCGACGCGACGCGCGCGCAAGGAACCACCAGGGCGGCCGAAGGTTGGGGAGACAGGACGCTGTTGAAAGATCGGGCTATGTTCTCTTCCAGATGGATCGGCCCTTATATGTTCGCCGCCATGGGCCTTGCCCTCCTGTCTGCGCAGGGACGAGCGCAAGCGCATACCCAGGCTCCCGCCACACTCCGTGTCCTGTGCGCCGACAGCCGCAGCCTCTCGCTGCGCATCGAAGAGAAAAGAGCGATTGCCTCGTTCGAAGGACGCCGGATGGTCCTTCCCCGAATAGCCTTCCCTCTTGGCGCCTATTATCGCAGCAGCGAGGGCGCACTGGTCATAGATGGGTTATTCGTGGCCTTTGTTCCGTCGGGCGATCCGAACTGGCGCCGATGCGAGATCCAGCCCCGCCGTTAACGGCCAGCGCGAACCGCTTTCCCTGCACGGACGCCCACCGCTGCGGCGGGTGATTTACCACATATGGCCGACGGCAGACTTGCGGAAACGTTGAATGGTTGTTTAAACACCCCCTCCAGACGATCACGGGAGAGATGCGATGCTGTCGGAAGCGGACGATTATTTGATCCATCAGGCGGCAATGCCGGTGCGCTACGTGGAAACGAGCGACCGTAATTTCTACGACCGCTATTATTTCCAGATCCATAATTCCAGCGACGACCTGTCGATGATCTTCGGCATCGGGCTCTATCCCAATCTGGGAACGCTGGATGGTTTCGCGACACTGCGCCTTGGCGGCAAACAGCATGTGCTGCGTTCCTCGCGCCGGATGGGTGACCGGATGGACACGTCCTGCGGGCCGATGCGGGTCGAGGTTGTCGAGGGGCTCAGGAAACTGCGCATCACGATCGCGCCGAACGAGAGCGGGATCGAGGCGGACCTGCTGTTCGAGGGCGCGCATCCCGCGACGCTGGAACCGCAGCAGACGATGCGCGCGTCGCACGGGCGCATCGTGCGGGACATCACCCGTTATGGGCAGATGGGGCATTATACCGGCTGGATGACGCTGCCCGACGGGACGCGCCGGGAAGCGAGCGCACCGCAATGGAGCGGCTATCGCGACCGCTCCTGGGGCATCCGGCCGATCGGCGAGCAGGAACCGGCCGGCATTTCGGCCGCGTCCAAGCAGAATTATCTATGGCTCTACTGCGCCGCGCAATTCCCCGAATATACGCTGATGCTCAAGGCGCAGGACCTGGGCAACGGCAAGCGGGTGATGGAAGAGGCGGTCCGCATCTGGAACGACCCGACCCGGCGCATCGAACATCTGCGCGGCCTGCAACATGCGTTGCGGCTGGACGACGCCAAACAATATCTGACCGGCGGGACGATCACCTGCCACGAACGCGACGGCAGCGAATTGCGGGTCGAGATCGAACAGCTCCTGCCGGTGCATCTGATGGCCGGGACCGGCTATCTGGACGAGGATGTAGAGTGGCGGCACGGCGCGTACAAAGGCGAGCTTGTGACAGAAAGCCTGGTATACGACATCGGCCCCAACGGATCGGGCACCCATGGCGTCATCGACGCGGTCGGTCGCTATCGCTGCAATGGCGATGTGGGCTATGGCCTGTTCGAATATGGGCTGGTGGGCAATCTCCCGCAATATGGGCTGGAAGGCGAAGGATACTGGAACGAGCGGCCCGCCTGATCCCTGATCTCGTCAGTCTAGCAGGGGCGGCACGTCCGGGTCGCCCTTCGCCATGGCGCGGCGATAGGCCGGGCGTTCGCCGATGCGGGCCAGATAGGCACGGATCGCGGGATAGGACGAGAGGTCGAACGGCACGAAATAGCGCATGGTCGTAAGCCCGAACACCATGGCGATGTCGGCCGCGGTCAGCGCCTGCCCGGCAAAATAGGGCTCTTCGCCCAGGCGTCGTTCGATCATCGCGAAAGCAAGCATCCGGCGCGCCATCAGCGGCGCGATCCTGCCCGCGTCCCCGCCCATGATGCTGGTCACCATGGCGAGCATTTCGGTCGGCACCATCGTTCCCTGCGCGAAGTGCAGCCAGTAGACATAAGCCGGATAATCTTGCGCACCGGGCGAAATGGCGAGCGCACCGCCCCCATGGCGGGCGAGAATATATTCGATGATCGCGCCCGTTTCCGCGAGCGTGACGCCGCCGTCGTCGGTGATGACCGGAGCCGTGCCCATCGGATGCAACGCCTTGTATTCCGCCGGCGCCAGACTGGTCACTGGATCGCGCGCGTAAAGCCTGAGATCATAGGCAACATCCAGTTCCTCACACAGCCACACGATCCGTTCCGACTGGGATTTCCTCAGATGGTGGACTGTCAGCATGACCTTTCCCCTCCCGCCGCTATGCCTTGACACGCAATCGTCCGTCAGGCCATCATATTATATGGTCGACCGATTAACCGGTCAGGACAACTTGCCTGACCGTAATTAACGGCGCACATAAGCATAAAATACAATAATAGTCTTCATCAGAAGAAAAACAGGAGGGATGCAATGATAAGATCCATGCTGCTGGCCGGCACCGTGCTGGCTTCGGCCACGCCCTATGCCCTCGCCCATGCGCAGGAGGCCGCGGGCGGTTTCGGGGACATCGTGGTCACCGCGCAAAAGCGCGCCCAGTCCCTGAACGACGTGCCGATCACCATGTCGGTCGCGTCGGGCGAGCAACTGGCCAGCCGCGGCATCGTCGACACCGCCGATCTGGGCAAGGTCGTTTCCGGCTTCGTCTTCGTGCCGGCGCCCTTCGGACAGCCCGTCTATGTGCTGCGTGGCATCGGGCTCTACGATTCCGGCCTGGGATCTGCGCCGACCGTCAGCGTCTATACCGACCAGGTTTCCCTCCCCTTTTCGCTGATGACGCAGGGCGCCGCGCTCGACCTGGAGCGCGTGGAAGTGCTCAAGGGACCGCAGGGCACGCTGTTCGGCGCCAATAATACCGGCGGCGCGATCAACTATATCGCAGCCAAGCCGACGGAAAGCTTCGCGGCGGGAGGATCGGCCACCTATGAGCGTTTCGGCCGGGCCACCGTCAAGGGTTTCGTGAGCGGCCCGATATCCGATACGCTGCGCGCGCGCGTGGCGGTACAGGGCGTGACGGGCGGCGCATGGCAGCGGAGCCTGACGCGCGACGAGAAGCTGGGCAAGCAGCGTCAGCTCATGGGGCGGCTGCTGCTCGACTGGACGCCGTCCGATCGCCTGAAGATCGCCATCAACCTCAACGGTTTCCGGGACAAGTCGGATACGCAGGCGGCGCAGTTGCAGGAAATCGCCCTCAACGGCACGGCGATCTATCCCGAATTCCTGGCGTCGCCGATGGCGAAGGACAACGCCCGGTCGGCGGACTGGGACCCGACCGGGTCCAACCGCAAGAATGAAAAATTCTATCAGGCGTCGGTGCGCGCCGATTTCGAGGCCAGCGACACCGTCACCCTGACGTCCATTTCGGCCTATTCCGACCTGCGCACACGCCGTTACCTGGACATTGACGGCAGCGCCGTGATCAACGAGGCGTTCGAGACGTTCGGGCGGCTGAAGGATTTCAGCCAGGAACTGCGCCTGTCGCTGACGACCGACACGCTGATCGGCCTGCTGGGCGTCAATTACCAGCACAGCAACACCAAGGACAACAACCAGAACTATCTGGACCAGTTGTCGATCAATGCGCCCACCGGCATCGCCTTCCCGTTCACACGGGCGGCGTCCTATACCAACCAGAAGGTCGACAATTACGCCATCTTCGCGAATGCCGAATATAAGTTCACCCCGCAGCTGAGCCTGCAACTGGGGGGACGTTACACCTGGTCGGAGCGGACGGCGCAAAGCTGCGCCTATGACAATACGCCAGGTGCCCCGCTCAATGGCTTTTTCACCATGCTGCAGGGAATGCTGGCGCCGGGCGTGGTGCACGATCCGATCACCAAATGCTATCAGCTCAATCCCTATGACAATTATTCCGCGGGCGAATTCCACCAGACGGTCAAGGAGGATAATTTCTCCTACCGCGCGTCGCTGAACTACAAGTTCGACGGTGGAGCCATGCTGTTTGCGAGCGCCAGCCGGGGATATAAGGGCGCGATCATCACCAATATCGGCGCATCCAGTGCGCAACAGTTCCTGCCGGTGGTGCAGGAGCGGCTGGACGCCTATGAAATCGGTTTGAAGGCGCCGCTGTTCAACCGTCGCGCTTTCCTGAACATGTCGGGCTTCTATTATGACTATAAGGACAAGCAGCTTCGCGCTCGTATCCTTGATCCGATCTTCGGCCTGATCGAGACGCTGGTGACAGTGCCAAAGTCCCGCCTGTGGGGTATCGACGCCGACCTGAGCATCAATCCGTTCGACGGGCTGACGCTGACCGCGGCGGGCACCTATCTGAACAGCAAGATCAACGGCGATTTCACATCCTCCAACGGGGTGACGGTGTATGATCAGGCTGGACAGTCGGGCAATTTCCGCGGATCGCCGCTGTCCTATACGCCAAAATTCACCGGCAATTTCGACGTGCAATATCAATGGCCCATGGGCGATTCGTTGAAGGCGACGCTGGGCGCGGCCGTGACCTATCACAGCCGTGACAATGCCTCGCTTCGGTTGCAGGGCGCACCGCGCAACACCAAATTCGACATTCCCCGCTATGCGCTGCTGGACTTGCGGGCGGGCCTGTCATCGGCCGACGACACATGGCGGGTTGAGGTTTTCGGGCGCAACGTCACCAACAAATATTATTTGACAACGGTATTCCAGGCACTGGACGAACGGCATTATTACGCGGGAATGCCGGCGACCTATGGCGTTACCGTCGGTTTCAGTTACTGACCGGGGGGCGGGCGGCGGCCACCGCCGTCCGCCGGCCGCCCAAGGAGACCCTGCATGAATGCGCGTACCGATGACCAGCTTTCCCCCCGCCCGTCGACAGCCAATCCGGCATCGACCTGCCTTGCGCTGTTCCGGGCGAGCGTCGCGCGTGCGCCGGATGCCGATGCAATCCTCTATTTCGACGGACGGCTGAGCTATGCCGATCTCGACCGACTGAGCGATGCGATGGCGGCCGGGCTGATCGCACGCGGATTCGACCGGGGCGATCGGCTGGGCATATACGTGCAAAACATGCCGCATTGCGCGATCGCGATGCTGGCGGCGTGGAAGGCCGGGGGAATCCCCGTGCCGATCAACGCCATGAACCGGGAGCGGGAGGTCACGCTGCTGCTCGCGGACTTCGAGCCAAAGGCTTTCGTGCTGACCCCGGAACTGTACCGCGATGTGCTGGCCAGATTGCCCGACACGGTGGTGCGGCCGGACATAGTGCTGGGTGCTTCCCCCTTTGACTTCCAGACGCGCAACGACCCGCGCGTACTGCCCGCCGACATGCCCGCATCGGTCGAGGGGCTGGAGGACATGCTTGGCTTCATCCAGGCGTTCGAGGGCGAAACGCCGCCGCACCATGTGCCCGCCGGCGACGACATCGCCTGCCTGATCTACACGTCCGGCACCACCGGCGTGCCCAAGGGCGCGATGATCCTGCATCGCAATGTCGCTGCGGGCGTGGCGGTCAATTGCGAGTTGTTCGAGGCGGTCGGCAGCGACCGGGTGCTGGGCATGGCGCCGCTTTTCCATGTGACCGGCATGTTGTCGATGAACATGATGTGGGGCGTCGCGGGCGGGCTCATCCTCTGCTACCGTTTCGAACCCGGCGTGATGGTGGAAGCGGTGCGGGAGCATCAGGCGACACTGGTGATGGGGGCGGCCACCGCCTATATCGCGATGATGAACGCGCCCGGCGCATCGCCGGACGATATGAAGACCCTGCGCCGGGCGGGTTCCGGCGGCGCGCCGACGCCGCCGGCCGTGGCGGAGGCGGCGAGCCGGTTCCTGGGCGTACCGATCCAGAATGGATATGGCATGACCGAAACCGCGATCGCCACCAATCTGACACCCTTTGAGCAGCCTATCCCGGTCGACCCGGAAAACGGAGCGCTGTCGATCGGGCCGCTGGTGCCGGGGGTCAAGGCCTGGATCGAACGGGCGGAGGGCGGCGCGGCCGCCGATGGCGAGGCCGGCGAACTGGTCGTGTCGGGCCCGACGCTGACCGGCGGATATTGGCGTAAACCCGCGGAAACGGCCGAGGTGTTCCGGGAGGACGGCTTTCGGACCGGGGATATCGCGATACGGGACGCCAATGGCTGGTACTATATCGTCGACCGCAAGAAGGACATGATCGTTGCCAGCGGTTTCAAGGTGTGGCCGCGCGAAGTGGAAGATGTGCTCTACGGCCATCCCGCCGTGCGTGAGGCGGCGGTTGTCGGTGTGGAAGACCCCTATCGCGGCGAGACGGTGCGAGCGGTCGTCAGCCTGAAGCCCGGGACCGCGGTTTCGATCGAGGAACTGGAAACCCATTGCCGGGAGAAGCTGGCCACCTACAAGCGGCCGCGGGAAATCGCGATCGTCGACGAACTGCCCAAGACGCCATCGGGCAAGATACTGCGCCGGATGCTGAGAGGCGAGGACTGGCGCGGGTGATCGAACGAACGCGGGCGGGCGGGCGACGCGCGCCGTTCGGCGAGGACGATCGCAACGATATGGCATATGTGTGAGAGACGGCCGATGATGACCCTATATGAAGCGTTCGTACCGGGATGCGTGCAGGTTCTGGGATCGGTTTCGGGACTGCTGGACAAGGCGCAGGCGCATTGCGCCGCGCAGGCGGTCGCGCCGGAGACGCTGATCGGCGCGCGGCTGGCGCCCGACATGCTGGACTTCGCCTATCAGGTGAAAAGCTGCTGCGTACATTCGATCGGCGCGATAGAGGGGCTGCGGCAGGGTCGCTTCTCGCCCGACCGCAGCACCCCGCCCGACAGTTTCGAGCATCTGCGCGCGCTGGTAGCGCAGGCGCTTGAGGCGCTGAGCGCGATCGACCCGGCGGAGATCGACGCGCTGGCGGCAACGGATCTGGTCTTTACGATCGGCGACAAGCTGCGCTGGGATTTCCGGGGGCAGGATTTCCTGATGAGCTTTTCCCTGCCGAACTGCTATTTCCATGCGACGACAGCATATGGGCTGTTGCGACATGCGGGACTGAAGATCGGCAAGGCGGATTATCTGGGAGCGGTGCGAAAGCTATAGGAAAGCCCGTGACCGATGATCCGAAGCACAGGCCCCTCTGCCATGGGCCGAAGGGGCACGAGCCGCCAGTCCGACCGGAACAGCACCACGCCGTCGCCACGGCCGGTCTCGCCACGGCGTTCGACCTGCCCACGCCTGGCGGCAAACACCGGTTGTCGGCCATGCTGAGCCAATGGTCCGCGCAGATGTGAAACACCGACCGTGGCCTGCGCAAACGGGCAGCACGGAACGTAAACCAGTCCGGCTTCGTCAGCGCAGCCGGCCCCTCCCGCATCACCCGGCCGGCCCGGTTCGCGAACCGGGCCGGCGGAGTGTGTCGGATTATTTTTTGGGCTGATCCATCTCGAAGCTCAGATTGCCCTCGATGCCCAGCACATAGCTGGCAATGCCGTCATAATGGATCTCGCTCGACCCTTCGGCGATCAGCTTGGTCTTGGCGTCGCGGAAATAGCGATTGACGCCTGTGTCGTTCATGATGCCGCTGCCACCCCACAACTGGAGCAGCCTGGACGTGCATTCGGCCGCCGTGTCGCCGATATAGGCCTTGCACGCCGACGCGCCCAGTTCGTCCGGGCGGCCGTCGTCATAGGAGGCGGCGGTCGCATAGAGGAGCGCCCGGCAGGCTTCTATCTTGGCCCAGATTTCGGCGAGCCAGTAGCTGACCGGCTGGAGGCGGCTCATCGGGCCGCCATAGAGTTCGCGATCCTTCACATAAGCGACAGTCTTGTCGAACATGCCCTCAAGGCAGCCGAGCGACGTGGCGCTGTGGCCCATGGAGCCCAGCGAGTTGGCAAGCATCACGTCCGCGCGCGCGGTGTAGAAGTCGCCGAGCAGGTTTTCCGCGGGGATGTAGATGTCGTCATAGACGATGGTGCCGGTGTGGGTGCCACGCCAGCCCAGCTTGTCCTCCGGCTTGGCCGGCTTGAACCCTTCCATGCCGCGCTCGACGATGACGCCGCCATAGCCGACCTTGCCGTCCTTCTCGCTCTTGGCGAAGACGAGGAAGGTGTCCGCCTCGCCCTGCGTGCAGAAGATCTTGACGCCGTTCAGGCGGTAGCCGTTGCCGTCGGGCGTGATCTTCGCCTGATGCTTGCGGTGATAGATGGTGCCCGAGGGTTCGGTCGAAGACCAGGCCATCGCCTTTTCGCCGGTGGCGGACGTGACCAGGAAGCGCTGCTTCTGTTCTTCCGTGCCGATCATGTCGAGCGTCTTGGGACAGAGCAGCCACTGGACCGACAGGATGCCGGCAAAGGACGGGCTGGCCTTGGCGATCTCCTCCAGCACCAGGCAGGCGCTGGTCAGATTCTGGCCCACGCCACCATAGGCTTCCGGCGTATAGAGTCCATAAAAGCCCAGTTCCGCCGCCTTCTTGTACAGCGCGGTCGGGATGGTGTCGTCCCGGTCGATGGCGTTGGCCAGCGGCTCGACCTCCTTCTGTGCGAAGGTGCGCGCGGTGTCGCGGAACATCTCCTGTTCTTCAGTGAATTTTATAGGCATCTATTGCTCCTTATATACGGCGCGGGGCTTCAGACCCGTTCGATGATGATCGCGGGGGCCATGCCGCCGGCGGCGCACATGGTGACGAGGCCGCGCTTGAGGCCGCGCCGCTCCAGTTCGTCGAGGATGGTGCCGACCAGGATGGAGCCGGTCGCGCCGATCGGGTGGCCGAGCGCGATCGACCCGCCGTTCACGTTCACCTTGTCCCAGTCGAGATCCAGATCGCGGACGAACTTTTCCGCGACGATCGCAAAGGCTTCGTTGATTTCCCAGAGATCGATGTCGTCCTTGGTGAGGCCGGCCTTCGCCAGCGCCTTCTTAGCGGCCGGGACCGGCGCATTCAGCATCAGCGTGGGATCATCGCCGATATTGGCCATGGCGACGATTTTCGCGCGGGGCTTCAGCCCCTTTTTCTCGGCATAGGCCTTCGAGCAGAGCAGCACCGCGGCCGCGCCGTCGACCACGCCCGACGAATTGCCGGCATGGTGGAAATGCTGGATATCGATATCGGGATAGCGCGCGTTGATGGTGCTGCGCGGCGTGTTGCCGTCCTCGTCCAGCGGATAGTCGACGATCTTGGTGAAGGCCGGCTTGATTTCGGCCAGCCCTTCCGCCGTGGTCTGGGGACGGGGATATTCGTCCTTCGCCAGCACGACATTGCCGTCGTCGTCGAGCACGGGGACGATGCTGCGGTCGAAGCGGCCCTCCCGGATCGCGACATCGGCGCGCTGCTGGCTGCGCAGGCCCACCGCGTCGAGCTGTTCGCGGGTCACGCCCTCCATCGTGGCGATGGCGTCGCCGCACACGCCCTGATGCGATTGCGGATGGATCTTCTGAAGACGGCTGTTGCCCGAACCCATGCCGTAGACGGGGATGCCGGCCGCCATCTCTTCCTGCGCCATGGTGCTGGTGAGCGACATCATCTCCGTGCCGCCGGCAATGACCAGATCTTCCATACCGGACATGATCTGCGCCGCGGCGAGATTGACCGCGGTGATGCCGCCACCGCAGAAGCGGTCCAGCGTCATGCCGCTGGCCGTGATGTCATAGCCCGCATCGAGCGCGGCCATGCGGCCGAGGTCGCCGCCCTGCTTGCCGCGCTGCGCGCTGGTCGACCAGATGATGTCGTCGACATCGCCGGTGTCCAGATTGTTGCGGTCGCGCAGCGCCTGAAGGACGGTGGAGGCGAGGTGCTGGGGGTGCATGTGGGCGAGCGCGCCCTTCCCCACCTTGCCGATGCCGCGCGGGGTACGGACAGCGTCGATTATATAGGCTTCTGACATTCGGGTTTCCTTGCTGAAGAAAAGGGGAAATCTAGGCGGTGGTGGGGCGCGTTTCGGGCGTCCACCAGGGAAAGGTCGGCGGCATGTCGGTCGTCACCCGCCCGGGAAAGACGGGCGCCTGCTTCGCGAGCAGGGCGGCAACCCCGGCGGGAACGTCCTTGCCCAGTCCCGCTTCGCGGTTGAGCTGCGAATCGATCAGCATCAGTTCCATCGGCGTCGCGGCTTCCGAACAGCGCTGGAAAAGCTGGCGCGTGACCGCGACGGACACGGGCGCGGTGTTCCGCACGATCTTGCCAGCCAGGTCATAGGCACGGGCCAGCAACGCGTCGGGCTCCACGACTTCGGAAACAAGACCGCTGCGCTGCGCTTCCTGCGCGTCGAACACCTCCGCCGTGAAGAACCACTGCATCGCCTGTGATACGCCGACGATACGCGGCAGGAACCATGTGGCGGCAGCCTCCGGGAAAAGCCCGATCTTGGCAAAGACGGGACCGAATTTAGCGGTGGTCGACGCGATCCGCATGTCCATGACCAGTGGCATGGTGAACCCCACGCCAAAGGCGGGGCCGTTGATCGCGGCGATCGAGGGTTTGAGGCAATTATAGATGGCCCGCACCCAGCGGCAATCGTCCCAGGCGTCGCCCGAGTCGCCATAGGCCGACCCTTCCCCGCCCGCGAAGCTGGTCGGGCCGCCCGAGAGGTCCGCCCCGGCGCAGAAAGCGCGCCCTTCCCCGGTGACGACGATCACGCGGACATCGTCGTCCGTGTTCGCATCCTCGAACACCCGGGCCAGCTCCATGCCCAGGCCGCCGGTATAGGCGTTGAGTTTTTCGGGGCGGGACAAGGTGACGGTGAGGATGCCGTCCGCCTTTTCCGTCCTGATGGTTTCGAATGGCATCGCTTTCTCCCCCGGCATTATTCCTGACCGCAGACTGGCTGACCGATCGTTAAATGCGACCGATCGCGCTAATAATCAATCACCTAAACCATAAGCCGTAAACCGCCCGCCCTCCTATTCCCGTCCTTGCCCCGGCCGATGCGAACGCATCAGCGCGAGCAGTTGCGGCGATTGCCGGATATGGGCGGCCATGCGTTCGAGCAGCAACAGCGCCACATCGGGCGGGCGTGAGAAAATCTCGAAGAGGGTGATGCGCCCCTGCGCGTCGAGGCGAATGAGATCGACGCCGGTCAGGGCGCGATCGCCCAGTCGCGCCTCAAAACGCAGCATGTGCAGGCCCTTCGCCTCCAGGCTGTCGGTGTAGACGAGCGAGTCGAAGGAGGCGGCGGCAAAATCCAGCAGAGGCGCCACCAGCGCCCGGCCGCGCCAGCATGTGTCATAGGTCGGCGGACGCAGTTCCACATCGTCGGACAGGAAAGCAGCGATGTCGACGGCACGCCGCTGCGCGAACAGCGCCTTGACCATGGCGATCGCTTCCGCTTCCATCGGCCCCGTCCCCCTTTTCCATCTTTCAGTTAAAATGATTGTCGTCGGCTCTTTCATCAAAGTCATGAATCGGGCATCCTTTCAAGACCGGCCGTTCAGGTTCGGCATTGGAATCCGGGACAGGGCGCGCGAACGATCGCCCATTCGGACATCGGCCATCGTCTCTCATCGGGCGGGGGGAGCCGGCACGTAGGAGAGAGAGATGGAACTGATCGAGCTATTGTCCCTGATCGGGGGATTGATGACGATGAGCGCGCCGGCGATGCAGGCGCTCAAGACGATAACGTCCCGCAATGTGGAGGGGCTGTCGGTCGGTTCCTATATCATGCTGATGGTGCTGGGTTCGTTCGCGGTGCTGATCGGCCTGCAATATCAGATCGTCGCCATGACCACGCTGAACGCGCTGGGTTGGTCGTTCAACATCATCATCCTGTGGCTGATCTCCCGCAAGGCGCTGATCGGCTATTTCGCGGGACTGGCCGCCGTTGCGGGCCTGTGCTGGCTGGTGGCGCCCTGGTTTCTGGAAGGGCTGTTCACCACGCGCTGGGCGGAGCCGGTGGCCTTCGTCTACGGTCTGGTGGCGAGTGCGGCGTTCCTGCCGCAGGTGCTGATGACGCGCAAGACGCGGCAGGTGTCGGCGCTCTCCCTGCCCAACCTGCTGCTATTCAACGGCGGCATGGTCGTCTGGCTGGTGGTGTGCGTGATGCTGGGCAACTGGTCGCTCACATTGTGGAACGGCATATTGTTCCTGATGCTGCTGGAATTGCTGCGGCTGAAGATCACGGTGGAACGAGGCGACCGTCGTTCGGCGTCGGTCGAGGAAGAGCCGGTGACACCCGCGCCGATCGTTTGAGACCCTGGGAGGCCGGGCGGGGCGGCCGGCCTTACCTGCCGGCCATGGCCGTGCGTAGCGCCTGCGCGCTGGCCTCGTCGGCGGGGAGGAAGGTTTCCAGCGCCATTTCGGAAAGGGCCACGTCAAGCGGGCCGCCGAAGATCGTCGTCAGGCTGATGAGCGACAGTGGGCCAACACCGGTATCGACCTCCAATGGAACGGTGATGTCGGCCGACGCGGGACACTCCTGCGCCGCGTCGGGCGGAAGATAGGCGGCAAGTTCCGCGCGCAGGGCGTCGAGCGCGGGGTCCGCGCCGGCGAGCGCCTGATGGCGCAGGCGGTGCAGCAGATGCGCGCCCCATGTCGACAGGTTGCGGATGCGCGGCGCGAGACCGTCTGGATGAAGGCTGAGGCGCAGCACGTTGACCGGCGGTTCGAGCAGGCGGGGATTTGCGTCGCCGATCAGGAGGGCTACAGCGCCGTTCGCCTCCAGCAAAGTCCAGTGACGGTCGATGAGCAGCGCGGGAAACGGCTCGTGCGCTTTGAGCAGCGCGGCGATGGTGGCGCGCAGATGGTCCAGCGCCGGATCGTCCCAGGCGCGATCGGGATGATGCGGCGCGTAGCCAGCACTCAGCAGCAGCGTGTTACGGTCACGCAGCGGCATGTCGAGCCGGTCAGCCAGGCGCAGCAGCGTGGCGCGACCGGGCTTCGCGCGGCCCGTTTCCACAAAGCTGACATGGCGGGCGGAAAGCTCCGCGTCCAGCGCCAGGTCGAGCTGACTCATGCGTCGCCGCCGCCGCCATAGACGCAGCATATCGCCGACCGGGTGAACCGTCATAGCCATAGCGTCCGACGTAGCGAACCGCCAGGCGCAACGCCATTACCTGTGAGGTAATTGCATCCATCACGGCCACGGCGACATGCTTGCGATAGATTAGACGGAGGAAGCCATGACTCATATCGAAACGACCCGCATCATCGTCGACGCCTTTTCGCGGGGGGACATTCCCACGATTCTGGACAAGTTGGCCGACGACGTGGCGTGGGAACATGCGTCGGTGAGCGACGTGCCCTGGTATCGCGAGCGGCGCGGCAAGGCGGACGTGGCGGATTTCTTCGGTAGCCTGGCGGCGGTGGAATTCCTGCAATGGGAGCCGAAGCACTATTTCACCGATGGCGACCTCGTGCTGGTGGTGATCGATTCGGACTATCGTGTGAAGAAAAACGGCCGGCGCGTGGTCTATGAGGATTGCGTGCTGCTGTTCCGCTATGACGAGGCGGGCAGGCTGGCGCGCTTTGGCCATCGCGCGGATCTGCTGGCGGGATGGCTCGCCTGGCACGACCGGGCTGTCACGCAGGCCGCGTAGCGCCCGGCAAAAAACCGGCGGCGCTCCGGGTGGGGCGCCGCCGGGTTCAGGAGGCATCGCGGAAACGCGCGCCCTGCGGGGAAATCAGAGTTTCGGGCGCAGGGTAAGCTGAAGGCCGAAGGTGCGCGGCATGCCGGCATAGCGATATTGCGTGTCGGTGCCCTGAAAGAAGGTCTGTACGTAGAATTTATTCGTCACGTTCCGCGCGAACAGCGACAGTCGCCAGCTGCCGTCCGGGTCGGCAATGCCGGCGCGCAGGTCGAGCAGGCCATAGCCATCGATCGCGAAATCTTCCGACGGGGCGGCCGGCACCGAGAAGGTGGTGTAGGTTTTGTTGCGATAGGTAAAGAGCGCGCCGATAAAGCCGTTCACCTTGTCGCTGAGGCCCGCTTCATACTGCACGTCGATATTGCCCGTCCATTTGGGGGCATAGGGCAGCGGCGAACCATTATAGTCGGCGAGGATCCCGGTCTGGCTTACGGTTTCGAGTTCGGTGATCTTCGTATTGAGGTACAGCGCCGAGGCGCTGATGGTGAGACCGTCCATGAGATTGGTCTGAATCTCGCCTTCAATCCCCCAGACCCGCGACTCGGGCACGTTGATCATGCGTTCCAGCAGGTTGAACAGAGGATCGGGCACGCGACCACGGGTCTGCTTGTCGCGATAGTCATAATAGAAGGCTGCCCCGTTCACGTTCACGCGACGGTCGGCCAGCGGCGCCTTGAACCCCAGTTCGAAGGCGTCCACCCGCTCCTGCTTGGCGGGCGCCCAACTGAGCGTGGAGGACGGTGTGGTCGCGACGTAAGCGCCCGCCTTGTAGCCACGACTATAGTTGGCATAGACGAGCGCCCCGCCCGGCGTCTTGTAGTTGAGGCCGATGCGATAGGACAGATTATCCTCATTGAGCTTTCCGGGCGTGCCGCCCAGATCCGGGCGGAAATTCTGTTCTACACCGTTCAGCGAATAGCACTGGCCCGGGCCGATCGGCACTGCGGCCGCATCGATCCCGAAGGCAGCAAGCAGATCTTCCTGAAGGCGGGTGAAGTTGATGCCCGTTTCATTGGTCGGATTGCCGTCAGCATCGACCGCAATGTCACGGGCGCAACTGAGCGCCGACCGGTTCGCTCTGGTATAGCGCGCGCCGGCCTGTAAGGTCAGCGAGTCGGTCAGGCGGAATTCGGCGTTGGCAAAGGCGGCATAGGTGTCCGTCTGCTGATCCACGACTGCCTGCACATAACGCAGATTAGGCAGGTCCGGGAACACGTAGGACACGGTGAGTTCGGGGATGCGCACGCCAAAGCGGGTCGAACTGTCCATCCATTCATAGCTGGCACCCACCAGCCAGTTGAGTGAGCCGGTGTCGCCCGACAGGCGGACTTCCTGGTTGAAGGATTTGACGAAGCCCGACTGCCACACTTCCTGATTGTCGATGGGAAGACCCGCCGTCTCGTTGAAATTGTTGACCTTCAGATGCTGGTAGGAACTGACGCCGGTCAGCATCACATCCTCGCTAAGGTCGATTTCGGCACGCAGCGCCGCCTGATAGAACTGCATGTCCTTCTTGTTGGACCGCTCAGAATACCATTCCGCTTCCCGCGCATGGTCCCCCACGGGCTGGTAATTGTTGATATAGTCGTTCAATTCCTGCGGCGCGAGACTGGTGGGCAGTGCCACCGACTTCACGAACTGCGGCGCCTGGGTGTCGCCCTTGTCCGAATAGCCGTTGAGGTTGAGTTTCAGCCGGACGCTGTCGGAAGCATCCCAGTCCAGCAGCAATCGACCCTGAATCTTGCCTTTGTCACCATTTTTGTCGTCGCGGCGGCTCGTGGAATATTGCCATGCGCCGCCGGTTTCACCGCGAACGGCAAGGCGCGCCTTCAGATTGCTGCTGATCGGGCCGCTGATGAATCCTTCGGCCTCCACCAGATTGAAGCGCGACCAGCTGAGCGTCGCACCCATGGCCAGCTCGTCGGTCGGCTTGGCCGCGATATAGTTGATTGCGCCGCCGGTGCTGTTCTGCCCGAACAGCGTGCCTTGCGGTCCCTTGAGCACCTCCACCCGTTCCAGGTCGAAGGCCGCGCCCTCGGCGAACAGCGGGAATGCCAGCGGCACTTCGTCGACATAGATGGTGACCGCCGGAGGCGACGTGTAGCCGGAATCATAAAAGCCCATGCCGCGCAGCGTGTAAACCGGCATACCCTGGCCGGTGGGGGTGAAGATGAAGCCGGGCACGACCTTCTGAAGGTCGGCCGCGTTGTTGACGCCGCGCTGGAGGAGGGTGTCGCCAGTCTGGGCCGTAATCGACATGCCGACATCGTTCAGAGACTGGGCGCGCTTCTGCGCGGTGACTATGATATCGCCAAACGCGGGATTGCCGGGCCCGCTACTGTCGGCCTGAGCCATAGCGGCGGGCGTAAGCGCCGTGAGACCGGCAGCAATAGCCAGAAGGGCGCAACTCGACTGTCGATAAGTCCGCATGTTAATCCTCCCCTTAATGATCTTACGTCTCGGGACGATTAAATTCCGCCTCAAGTCTCCGATTGTCAATCCCTCAACTGATTAAATCAAATCTGCGGAATCTCTTCGAGGAAAGCCGGTCTGGACATGGGAAAGTCATGAGATAACATGGCAATCGCGGCCGGGTCGCATCGGGAAAGCTCGACAGCAAAGCGCAGGACGAACGCAGGGAAAGAATGGGGTGCGTCAGAAGACCCCTCCGGGTCGGCACTCCCAGGACACACTTTCTCCACATCATAAGCCGATTGGCAGGCTCTCTGGTCAAATACGCGGCAGTCGCCCGCCTGTGCAAAGCCTGACGCCCTTCCGGCGCACTGCCCGCCTTTCCCGCCCCAATGGCGGGGCGCGCGGATCAGTGCCGCAGGCCGCCCATCACCATCCTCGAGATCTCCTCGACATAGGCGCGCTGAAGATCCTCATCCAGACCATCGATGCCATGGACATAATTCATGACGAGCCGGGCCGAAAAAATCTGATCGCAGGCGCCAATGACGGCGAAATAGAACAGCTTGGGATCAACCTCCCTAAAGTCGCCCGACGCCGCACCCGACGCCAGAATGGCGGCCTGCGCGTCGGCCATCGGCCGGATCAGCCGGTTGGCGACATCCTGCGCCACATCCTCCGGCGCGTCGCGCATCACCGCGACCAGCAGGCGCTGCATATAAGGATATTGGAAATACAGCCGCATGATGCCTTTGACATGAATGCGCATCTTCTGGCTGGGGGAAATATTCATCTCCACCAGGCCCTTCACCTGCTCGATCGACTTGGCCAGATTGCGGTCGAGCAGAGCGATCATCATGCCCAGCTTGTTACCGAAATAATATTTGACGAGCGCGGAGTTCACCCCGGCGCGCAAAGCGATTTCATTCAGCGAGATGTCCAGCGTGTCACGCTCGCACATCAAATTGCTGGCGGCGTCCATCAGATGCTCGCGCGCGCCCGGTTTGACGTCGGATGGCAGTCGCTGCGCCGCCATGGTTGATTGTACGTTCAATGGGTCTCTCATTTTCTGTGGCCGACTCTAATGATCATATAAACTAATTGACCAAGGATGATAGACCGCAGGCGGCACGAGCGCCGAGCGTCGGTCCGTCCCCGATATATCCTCATATCCTAAAATTTATCGGCAAACTCGCCTGCCGCTCACCATCGGCGAGCGCATCAACGGGCGGCTGCGGCTTTCCTGCCCGCATCACCCCCATGACCACTGGCTCGGTGCGCAAGCGTCCTTTTGCCAGATCATGCAGCGCATGCCGAAACAAACCGGGCGAATAAGTGACCGAAAAGCGGATGTCCAGTTCCATATTGAACGCGGCGACCTGACCGATAGCGGCAGGACCAGCGCGGAGCCGCGCATGCCGACCGATATGCAGCGCGGAAATGCTGCCGATGATCGGAGGCAACGCCTGCCGCCGGCGTTCCTCAGGGGCCTATGCCGGCACGGATGCGCCACGGCCATCACCGCTGCGTGCCTTATTCTTCGCGCCCGCGCGATGGGAAAAGGTCCGCCGCCGACGTGCCCCGCTCGAACGTCCCTCAGGCGCTGCGGACGACAACCTCCCCCCTGCCCCTTTTCATCTGACCGGTGCGCCGCCGATGCGTTTTGCGCCCATCGACGAAATCATGGACGTGAAGGCGCTCACCGGCATCATCCGTAAAGAACCGCCCCGGATCGCAATTGCACGCAGGCAAGCACCTTTCGGCATCGCGGGAGAGCACCATCATGCGCTCCACCAAAAAACGAAAGGGCGTTGATTGCGTTGCCGGCCAGCATCGCGGGCAACCGAAGTTAGCTGATTGATGAAAACCTTCTTGTCACCGACCTCGCGAGACGGCAGGAGGTGGCCGGTCATAAGAGTGGATATTCCGGCCGGATGAAGCGGTCACCGGCCGACCGACGATAGGAGCAGTTGCATGGATTTCGACTATAGCCCCCGGCAGCAGGAATGGCTGGAGCGGATGCGCCGCTTCATGGACGAGTGCGTGAAGCCCAGCGTGCCGGTCTACGACGCACAGATGGAAGCGTTCGGCGCCAACCGCTGGCAGATTCCGCAGATCGTCGAAGACCTGAAGAAGGAGGCGAAGGCGCAGGGCCTTTGGAATCTGTTCCTGCCGCCTTCCGAACATGAAACGGACGAATATCGCGGCGCGGGACTGACCAACCTTGAATATGCGCCGCTGGCCGAACTGACCGGCCATGTCGAATGGTCGCCGGAGATCTTCAACTGCGCCGCGCCCGACACGGGCAATATGGAAGTGCTGCTGCGCTTTGGCGATGACGCGCAGAAGGAAAAGTGGCTGAAACCCCTGATGGCGGGTGATATCCGTTCCGCCTTCCTGATGACGGAGCCGCAGGTCGCCAGTTCCGACGCCACCAATGTGGAGACGTCGATCGTCCGCGATGGCGACGAATATGTGATCAACGGCCGCAAATGGTGGTCGAGCGCGATGGGCGATCCACGCGTCGCCATCACCATCGTCATGGGCAAGACCGATTTCGATGCACCGCGCCATGTTCAGCAATCCATGATCCTGGTTCCGGCCGGCACGCCGGGGCTAAAGCTGGACCGCATCCTGCCCGTATTCGGCTTCGACGACGCGCCGCACGGCCATGCCGAAATGATCCTGGACAATGTCCGGGTCCCGGTTGAAAATATGCTGCTGGGCGAAGGACGCGGGTTCGAGATCGCGCAGGGCCGGCTGGGGCCGGGCCGCATCCATCATTGCATGAGGACGATCGGCGTCGCCGAACATGCGCTGGAATCCATGTGCCGGCGCCTCGAATCGCGCGTCGCTTTCGGCAAGAAGATTTCCGAGCATTCCCTGTGGCACGAACGGATCGCACGCGCGCGGATCGACATAGAGATGGCGCGGCTGTTGACGCTGAAGGCCGCCGACATGATGGACAAGGTCGGCAACAAGGGCGCACAGCTGGAAATCGCGATGATCAAGGCCGGTTTCCCGCGCAAGGCGCTGCACATCATCGACGACGCGATTCAGGCATGGGGCGGTGCGGGCGTCACCACCGATCCGGGTCTGTCGAAACATTATGCGGCGATCCGGTCGCTGTGCATCGCCGATGGCCCGGACGAGGTGCACAACCGCGCCGTCGCCCGCATGGAACTGCGCAAATATCGCTGACGGCCCAGTTCTGCTGCCCCGCCGCCTCACCGGCGGTGGGGCGCACCTGAGGAAGAGGAAAAAGAGGAGACCGCGAACGCCATGGTGGGGCGCACGCGACAAACCGGCCCTACCGCTTTGCCGCGTGGCAAGGACCATGCTGCGATCAGCCACAGGCCGGGTAAAGGCACGGACGGGGCCAGCCCGAACGGTAAAGCGACATATCGGGACGCATCGACATCCAGATGGAGGCGTGACGAAAATGGCGGCTTTTTCGCGACCCGGAACGCAGCCTGATTTCAGCCGGTAAGCAGCGGAAGCACGGATAATCGCCCTTTGCAGGCTGGCGCGATCTGTCCTAAAACCGCGTCGCGGGAGACGGCGTCATAGGGCAGCGCGGCAATCCGGCAATGGATGACCGGCGCCGAATTGCCGCGCCGCTTCACGCCCCGCCACAATGGCGAAGGACGCTCCGCTCCCCCATCAATAATACATGTCGCCCGAATGGCACCGCCGTTCGGTGGATGCGCGCAGTTCGGACCAGATATCGTCCTCCGCCGCGCGGGCCTCTGCCCCCTCGCTATCCTCTATCGCGATCTGGGCGTCGATAAGGGCGGCGCGAAGCGTTTCGTTGGTCGCAAGAAGGGCGGAAATGCGCAGGTCCTCGTCCTCCCCCTGTTGCAGACCGGCCAGACGCGCGGCGAGCGTATCGTCGGCGATGACAGGCGCGATCCGGACGAACAAGGCGCGCAGAGCGCGGTTTTCCTGCACCAGCAGATGCGCGGCCCCATCCCAGCTTTCCGACGCCGTCTTCAGTAGCGTGGCGACATAGGTCAGCACGGCACCGCGATAGGCGGGCTGGATATGGGGCGCCATCTCGGTAAGTTCGGCGGCGCAGGCGGCAAGCGTCTGTTCGGCGGTCGGATACAACATGGTCAGCGTCCCATCAGTTCGAGCACGGCGCGATCCTGGCTGTTCATCACGTTCCAGGCGGTGCCGAAGTGGATCATCTCCCGCGATCCGCCGTGGATCGCATTGTTGCCGGCAGACACCCACAGGCCCTGCCCCTTGACCGACGCCAGCATTTCCCACCAGTGCAACGCCCTGGGATCGACCGTCATGCCGCTGCCGCGTTCCCAGGCGGCGATGGCTGCATCCCGATGTAGCAGGCCGCCGCGCAGATCGTTCTTCTCAAAGCACCAGACCCGGTTGAAGCTCCAGCCCAGATCCTCCAGCGGATCGCCCAGATGGGTCATTTCCCAATCGAGCAGGGCGCGGATGCCGCCTTCCTTGTCATAGAGGAAGTTGCCGGTCCGAAAATCGCCATGGACGACCGACAGCTTCTGAGGCGGCGGCGGCGGGTTGCGCCGCATCCAACGGATCATCGCGCGCAATATCGGCTCGACGCGTATGGCATCCTCGTCCAGCACGCCTTCCCAATAATCGAGCTGGATGCGCCACACATCCTCCGGCGCCGGCGGATCGAACAATGCGAAATAGCCGATCTTCTCCGGGTCCTGTGCCGCCACCTGGCCCAGCATTTCCCATTTCCGCTGCCCGATCTTCGCGCGCAGATGCGTATAGTCGGGGGTGAAGAGCGCGGCAGGATCAGCCGTATAACCGCTAATCTCCTCCGCCACGAAGAAGGGGTGCCCCAGATGGCTGGCATCCTCTTCCAGCCAGAGCATTTCAGGCACCGGCACCGGCGTGTCGAAAAAGGCGCGATAGGCGCCGAATTCGATGCGACGCTCGCTTTCCAGCAGGCTGGAGGGCAGGTCGCGGCGCAGGATCAGTCGGCGGCTGACCGCCGCGCCGTCAATGCTGTAATCGAGCACCAGGCGGAAGGTTTCGCGCGACGCCCCCCCCGCGATACGCTCCAGCCCGCTGACGGTAATGCCGGTCGCGCCGGGAAGATGGCGCGCGGCATAGGATTCGATCAGCGGCTCCAGTGGTCCTTCCACATGCCTCTCCATCACTTATTATGTGACGGTATATTAACTGCACGGAAAGCGCAGTCCAGCCTCATTCGTCAGCGGAGGAGGAATCTGTAACGGACAATGGGAAGGGGAGCCGGACCATCGTCCGGTCCGGGAGCTTTACCTTGAGGGCTCGACGGTGCCGGGCATGGCCAACACGGAAAACCGCAAGCGTCCCGCTCCGCCGCGATGCGCCCCGATCCAGCCACCCATATCGACGATGGAGCGCGGGAGCCGGCCCCAGCGGGCAGGCCCTGGCGGCAAGGCGCCGCACGGACCTGCATCACTTCGCCCATGCGCACGCAACGAAACGACCGGGCAAAGCACCCAATGCCCGATCGCCGCATGGCGCACCTTCCCGCAAGGCGGACCAACTCATGACAAGGCGCCGGCACGCGGCGCCTTGTCATGATTCAGGCATTGGCCGGTGTATAGATCATCGCCGGATTGATCCCCAGCGTTTCCGACGCGAGCATGTCGTAATGGAATTCCGACGCCGCCTCCGCCACCATATTGGCGCGGGCGTCGCGGAAGTAGCGGTTGACGCCGGTCGAATCCATCATGCCGCTGCCGCCCCACAGCTGGAGCAGGTTGCTGGACACTTCGAACATGGTGTCGCACACCCAGGCCTTGCACAGCGAACCCGACATAGGCTCCGGCTTCCCCTCGTCATAGGCGCGGGCGGCCGCATAGCACAGGGTACGCGCTGCCTCGATATTGGCGCGGGCCTTGCCCAGCCAGTAGGCGACCGGCTGAAGCCGGTGCATGGGCTGGCCGTAAAGCTTGCGGTCGTTGACATAGGCGACGGTCTTGTCGAACAGACCCTCCGCGCAGCCGAGCGAGGTAACGGCATGGCCGATGAAGCTGGCCTGATTGACCTCGTCGCCCAATTGCTCCTGCGCGATGAAGAGATCGCCCAGAATATTCTCCGGCGTGACGAACACATCGTCGAAGGACAGGCTGCCGGTGTTGGTGCCGCGCCAGCCCAGCTTGGATTCATAGGGAGCGACGTGCACACCCTGCTGGTTCGTCTCGACGATGGCGCAGCCATAGCCCTTTTTCCCGTCCTTCTGGCTGGCGGCCCAGACGAAGATATAGTCGGCGCTGCCCTGGGTGCAGAACAGCTTCGATCCGTTGACGCGATAGCCATTGCCATCCGCCACGATCCTGGTCTGGTGCGAGTGCAGGTCGGTGGCGCCCGAGGGTTCCGACATCGACCAGGCAAGCAGCTTGTTCCCCGCGGCCGACTGCGTCAGGATACGCTGCTTCTGTTCCTCGGTCCCCAGCTGGTTGATGGTGGACGGGCACAGCACGATCTCGACATTAAGCAGGCCGGCAAGCGCGGGGCTGGCCTTGGCGATCTCCTCCAGCACGATACAGCTGTTGACCAGGCTCATGCCCAGACCCCCATATTGTTCCGGCGTATAGAGGCCAAAGAAACTCAGGTCCCGCGCCTTCTCGATCAGTAGCTGGGGAACCTTGTCCTCACGATCGATCTGCTGGGCCAGCGGCTCCACATCGTTCTGGGCGTATTTCCGCGCCGTGTCGCGGAACATGCGTTGCTCTTCGGTGAAGAATTCGAACATTTATTGCCCCTCTCCCTAATCGCCTGACGAATCGGCAGGCCCCATTATCTTAAGGCCTGCCGATACGCTGTCACATGCGATAGCTGAACGAAACGCCATAGGTGACCGGACGGCCAGCATAGCGGATGATGACGTCCTGGCTGCGTTCGGCGGTCAGCCAGTAATATTTGTTGGTGATGTTGCGGCCCCATACCGAAATCCTCCACCCATTGTCCGGGCTGGAGATACCAGCACGCAAGTCGAGCAACGCGTAAGAGTCGACGTCGTACTGGCCCGCGGCGGTGTCGCCGAACACCGCGCTGGTCTTGCTGTGATAGGTCAGGTTCCCGCCGACGAACGCGTCCAGATTACCCGAGATCGGGAAATCATATTGCACGTCGCTGGCCACCTGCCACTTGGGCACCAGCGGGAATTCGGCTCCCCGGAAATTGGCGTTCACCCCGCCGAAGTTGATGCCGGTATATTCCAGAATCTTCGTCTTGAGATAGGTGCCCGCGACATTGAACGTCAGACCGTCGACCGGGTTGGCGACCAGTTCCAGTTCGCCACCGGCGACGTAGGACCGCGGAATGTTCACCAGCTGCTGGATCTGGCCGAAGGTCACATCGGTGATGAGACCGGTCAGCTGCTTGTCCTTATAGTCGTAATAGAAACCAGCTGCATTGAGTTGCAGGCGACGACCCAGCAACGGCGCCTTGATGCCCCCTTCATAGGCGAGCACCGATTCCTCGGTGATCGGCAGCAGCGAGATGACCGACGATGCGGAGAAGGTCGGAGCCGAACCGGCCTTATAGCCCTTTGACACGTTGGCGTAGAGCAGCGTGCCGCCCGGCAGCTTATAGTTGGCGCCAACCCGCCAGGAGATGTTGTCTTCCTTGAGCGTGGTACGGAACGGCTGGGGCGCGACGAAATTATCCTCGGGCAGACCCAGCGTGTAGCACTGGCCCGGCTGGATCTGCGGATCGAGCGCACCGCCGCTGAACAATCCACCCAGATAGTTGAAGATGTCTGCCAGCTTGCCGTCGCCAAGGTCCTTGCCGCAACCGGCATAGTCCCGCTTGGTGTTGGTATAGCGGATACCGGCCTGAATGGTCAGGTCGGGAACGACCTCATATTCGGCATTCGCGAACAGGCCATAGGTTTCGATGTTGTTCCGGCTGTAGGCCGACGCCCGATCAAAAAACATGCCGGCAATCTCGGTGTTGGACGCGTCGCCAAGCGTATAGATGAAATACTCGTCCGTCTTGTACTTGCCGTAATTCCCGCCGATCAGCCAGTTGAGCGCCCCCATGTCGCCCGCCAGCCGCAATTCCTGGCTGAATGCGCTGATCGTGCCGCGCTGCGCGCGGTCGCCATCGTGGAAGTCCATACCGTCATTGTCATAGTTCGCACGGGTGCTGAACTTCTGATAGGCGGTGATTGACGTCAGCGTCAGCGCGTCACTCAGATCCTGGTCCGCACGCAGCGAAAGCTGCCAGAACCAGTCGTCGCGGGCATAGTTGGTGCCGGGCGACCAGTCGGCCTGCCGCGCGCTGCCGGTCGAGCGGGGATAGTTGAGGATGTCCGGGTTCAGGCTGGCGAGGATCTGCGGAGAGATGTGGGCCAGTTGCGGCGCGGTGGTGTCAGACTTGTCGATCCAGCCCGTGGCGCCCAGCGTGAACTTTGTCCCGTCGGCCGGTTCGAAATCGAGCGTCAGGCGGCCATTATATTTTTCGGTGCGGCCGTGGCTCTGATTGGGCCGCGTGACACTGTACTGCCAGTCACCGCCCTGTTCGGTCTTGACCGCCAAACGCGCGCGAATGGTATCGGACAACGGGCCGCTAACGAAGCCTCCGAGATCCATCATGTCGAAGCGACCGTAGCTGCCGTCCATGCCGAAGGCGAAATCATTCGTCGGCTTGGCGGCAATATAGTTGAAGGCACCGCCGGTCGAGTTCTGGCCATAGAGCGTACCCTGCGGCCCCTTGAGCACCTCAAGCCGATCGAGGTCGAGGGAGGCACCCTTGGCCATGATCGCGAAGGGCAGCGGCACTTCGTCCACATAGACCGACACGGCCGGGCTTGCGCCAAGACTCTGGTCGATGAAGCCCACGCCGCGCAGCGTGTAGACCGGATTGCCGAGCGCGGTTTCCTGATAGGTGAAGCCGGGAACGGCCTTCATCAGGTCCTCCGCAGCGGTGATGCCGCGCGACGCCAGCCCTTCGCCGGTCACCGCCGTGATCGACATGCCGACGTCATTGATGGCCTGCGCGCGTTTCTGCGCGGTGACGACGATCTCGCCGACACCGGGCGAGGATGCCCCTGCATCGTCCTGCGCAAGGGCCGGGAACGACACCAGCAGAGCGGCCGCCATCGCCGTGCCGCAGCCGAGCATATCCAAAGAAAATCCACGCTTCATGAAAAACCCCGTTTGTTCTCGATCAGATCAGGGCACGACGAGAGAGGAACAGGCCTGCTCCCCACGCTCCGTGAGGAGGACCGCGCCCCCGCGTTATGCCATTTTTCGATTTGGACGATCCTGCCCGGCAGATGCCGCCCGCCTTGTTTTGCAATGCGTGCGCGAAACCACCGTAACCCCATCCTCCCGGTTCAATGCTATGACGAACGCTCGCATGGCGCTCGTTAATCGGCTACTTATCGACATAAAGGCTTCATGTAAAGCTTGTATTGAAGCGATTGCCATGCTCTGCCTCTCCTGATGCGAC
>JBFWMJ010000027.1:0-29592 GCA_050251675.1 Sphingobium sp. | reverse complement strand
ACCCGCTCGTCAGCGCAATCCGCACCGCCTCCTGCTTGAACTCTTCTGTATGCTTGATCATCTCGTCGGTCTCCTGTTGCGAGCTCTAATCGCTCAGGTGACCGGCGCAAAACCGTTACAAGTCCACAAGGAACGCGGCGCCTGGTTCCTCTTCCTACCGCCATACTCACCAGACCTCAATCCGATCGAGATGGCCTTCGCAAAGCTCAAGGCCCACCTGCGGCGCATCGGCGCCAGAACCATCGATCAACTCTGGCGCGCTCTTGGCCACATCTGCGCTCTCTACTCTCCAGACGAATGCTGGAACTATCTCAACGCCGCCGGATATGCGTCATATTAAACGCTCGATGATCTAGCAGGCGAGCGTTCATGAAAGGCATCAACCCAATCTATAGCCATTGCGCCAAGCCTGCATGTGGCGGGAGAATGGGGCGCACAGTCCTATCTGACGTCAGCCGACCGGCGGCCGTGTGAGGACGGTTGTTATCATAATCCCTCCGCCACGCCTCACGCTTGCCCGGCGCGACCAGCGACAGGCCCAAGCGGACGTTCAGGCGCGCGTCCCGCCGTCCCCCGGAAGCAGCACATGGCCGAAGGGGCAACAACTCTGCCGTATCGCCAATACCGGTTCAATCCTAACGATTTCGAGATTGGTGCGATGCGTGGTTCGGTGAGCAAAGATCGCCCCTCCGAGCAATGAGCCAAACCACTGACATCAAAAAACAAACCTTTGAGGAACGCAGGCGCCGTTGATTCGACTCTCACTTTCCATTAAACATCCCTGCGCGGACCGGGCCCCTCTGGCGCGTCTCCCTGTTCAGGGAGGGCGTGATGTCGGACCGCATCGGACATCCGATGCGCGCGAGTTTGGCCCGACCGCCCTCTCCCCCATGCAACGGATTCTCCGATCCCGTGTTGATCGAGAGGAGGCTTCGTGCCCATGGAATTTCTGTTTGCGGACTGGCTGGGAACGCCGGCATGGTTCTGGCTCGCCTTCCTGGCGATCGTCGCCCTGCTGACGGCCTTTGACCTTGGCTTCCTGCACAAGGAGAATCGGGAGATCGGCATCGGCGAAAGCCTGAAGCTGTCTGCCTTTTACATCAGCGTCGCGATGCTGTTCGGCCTGTGGGTGTGGGCGGCGCGCGGACCGGAACCGGGGATGCAGTATTTCACCGGCTTCTTTATCGAAAAGGCGCTGTCGATCGACAATGTCTTCGTCATCAGCCTGATCTTCTCCTATTTCGCGATCCCGCCGCGCTACCAGTATCGGGCGCTGCTATGGGGGATCATCGCTGTCATCATCCTGCGCGGGCTGATGATCGCGGGCGGCGCCATGCTGCTGCATCAGGCCTATTGGGTACTCTATCTGTTCGCCGTCTTCCTGATCTTCACCGGTGTGCGCATGATGTTCACCGGCGACAGCGAAATGGACCTCAGCAAGAACCGGGCGATACAATTCATTTCGCGGCGCATGCGCGTGACGCCCGAACTGCATGGCGAGCGTTTCTTCGTGAAGACGGCGGATGCGAAGACCGGCCGCATGGTGACCGCCGCCACGCCGCTGTTCCTGGCGCTGGTCGTCATCAATATCGCCGACCTGGTGTTCGCGGTGGACAGCGTGCCCGCCATCTTCGCCATCACCACGGACACGTTCATCGTCTACACGTCCAACGTCATGGCGATACTGGGCCTGCGCGCGCTCTATTTCGCGCTGTCGGCGATGATACACCGCTTCCATTATCTGAAATATGCGCTGGCCGCGATCCTGATCTTCATCGGCGCCAAGATCTTCGTGGCCGATTTCCTGATCGACGGCGGCAAATTCCCGCCCGCCATCAGCCTGGGCGTGACCTTCGCCCTCATTGGCGCGGGGGTCGGATGGTCGCTGTGGAAGACGAGGGGGGAGGAAAAGGGCGCCGCCTGACGCGCGCTCAGGGGTCGAGGAACGGCGCCGCCACCTGTGCCGGCACGCGCAGGATGCGGCCCGTTTCCTTGTCTATGATCGCCCATGTGGATTTGGCGGCGACCTTCACCTTGCCGTCCGGCCCGGTGAATTCCATATGCCGGTCGAACCGGGCGCCGCGCGGTCCCTGCGGAATCCAGGTGCGAGCGGTGACGGTTTCCCCCACCCGCACATTGCCGCGATAGTCGATCTCATGCCGGGTCACGACCCAGACATAGGCGTCGACATGGACCGGGTCCGCGTCGCGCATCCAATGGTCGGTCGCGACCTGCTCCATCCATTGCACCCATATGGCGTTGTTCACATGGCCGAGCACGTCGATATGCTCCGGGCCGGCGGTGAAAGTGCGCGTATAGGCGGACGCCATCAGCCCTCCACCCCCAGCTGCCACAGGATGAAGGCGAACTCCTCGGCCGTTTCGTGCAGGCTCTCGAACCGGCCCGACTTGCCGCCGTGGCCCGCACCCATATTGGTCTTGAGCAGCAGCACATTGTCGTCGGTTTTCGTCGCGCGCAGCTTCGCGACCCATTTGGCCGGTTCCCAGTAGGTGACGCGCGGGTCGTTGAGGCCCGCCGTCACCATCAGCGGCGGATAGGCCTGCGCGCGGACGTTGCCATAGGGATCATAGGCCATGATCGTGCGGAACGCGGCCTCGTCCTCGATCGGGTTGCCCCATTCGGGCCATTCGCCCGGCGTCAGCGGCAATGTTTCGTCCAGCATGGTGTTGAGCACGTCGACGAACGGCACATGCGCCACGACCGCGCCCCACAGGCCCGGGTCGCTGTTGATGACCGCACCCATCAGTTCGCCGCCGGCCGACCCGCCCGAAATACTGATCCGCCCGCTGGCCGTGTAGCCGCGTTCGATCAGCCCCTTCGCCACATCGACAAAATCGGTGAAGGTGTTGACCCGTTTGTCCAGCTTGCCATCCAGATACCATTGCTGACCCAGGTCGTCGCCGCCGCGAATATGGGCAAGCGCAAAGGCGAAACCCCGGTCCAGCAGCGAGAGGCGCGTGGTGGAAAAACCCGGCTCCATCGCGATGCCATAGGCGCCATAGCCGTAGAGATGCAGCGGCGCGGACCCGTCACGCGGGAAATCCGCCGGATAGACGATCGACACCGGGATCTGCGTGCCGTCGCGCGCGGGGATCATCAGCCGTTCGGTCGCGTAGCGGCTGGCGTCATAGCCCGACGGGATGTCCTGAACCTTCAGCACCTCCATCTCGCCGCTGTCGAGATGATAGTCGTAAATGGTGTCGGGCGTGACCATCGATTCGTACCCGATGCGCAATTTGGTCACGTCATATTCGGGATTGTCGTCGAGCGACGCGGAATAGCTCGCCTCCGGAAAGGGGATGCGTTTCGCCTGATGGGTCGCATAATCGCGCAGTTCGATCTGGTCGAGCCCGTCCTGACGCCCCTCCGTGACATAGAAGCCCTTGAACAGGGTGAAGTCGGTCAGGTAGAAACGGTCGTCCGGGCCGATCACCTCCGCCCAGTCGTCCGGCGCCTCCAGCGACGCCCGCACCAGCCGGAAATTGGGATGGATATCGTTGGTGCGGATATAGAGCGTGCCGTCACGCTCATCCACATCATATTCGCGCCCCGTCCGCCGCGCCGACACCAGCAGCGGCGTGGCGGTCGGATCATCGGCGGGGATCAGGCGGACCTCGCTCGTCACATGGTCGCCCGTGGACAGGATGATCCAGTTTTCAGCGGCGCTCAGCGACACACCGCAGGAAAAACCCTCATCCTCTTCGAAATAGATGATCCTGTCTTCGGCGGGCGATGTGCCCAGCCGATGCAGCTTGATCGTCCGGCACCGCCACTGGTCGTCGGTCAGACCATAGAGGATATGTTCGCCGTCCGCTGAAAAAATGATGTTGCCGATCGTGCCTTCGACCGAATCCTCGCCCCATTTGCCACTGACGCCCGCAATCGCCTCGCCCGGCGATTCCGCACCGGACAGATCGTGGAAACGGATGGTGTAGCGTTCCGTCCCGTCGCAATCGGTCGAATAAGCGAGCCGTTTTCCATCCGGGCTCCGCGCCAGCGCTCCCAGCCGGAAAAATTCATGCCCCTCCGCCAGCGCCGGTTCGTCCAGAATGATCTGGTCTTCGCCGCCGCCAACGGGCCGGCGATACCATTTGCGATACTGGCCACCGATTTCAAAGGCGCGCCAATAGACATGGTCGCCATCCTTCTGCGGGACCGAACTGTCGTCCTCCTTTATGCGCCCCTTCATCTCCTGGAACAGCGTGTCGAGCAGCGCCTTGCGCGGGGCCATCGCAGCCTCGAACCACGCATTCTCCGCCTCCAGATAAGCAAGCACATCCTTGTCCCGCACCTGCGGATAGCCGGGGTCGCGCAGCCAGGCATAGGGGTCGTCCAGGGTGATGCCGTGGTGGGTGATGCTGTGGGGGCGCTGTTCGGCGCGGGGGACGGAAACGGGGGTATCGGTCATTCGGTATCCATTCTGTTGGCCATCCTGTTGGCACGTCGGCCGGCCATGCCTATGTTGGCGCTATCATGGCCCGCGCAAGAGCGGACGCCAAGCGGGATGCCATATCCGGGGAAGTTTCGATGTCCACCTATGAAGAGCGGCTGAAGGCGCTGCGCGAACAACTCGTCCGCGACGGGCTGGACGGGTTCGTCGTGCCGCTGACCGACGAGCATATGAGCGAATATGTCGGCGCCTATGCCCAGCGGCTGGCCTGGCTGACCGGATTCCAGGGGTCGGCGGGCAGCGCCGCGATTTTGCCGGGCGAAGCGGCGATCTTCGTCGACGGCCGCTATACGTTGCAGGTGCGCGAACAGGTCGACGGCACGCACTGGCAGTATGAAGGCGTGCCGCAAAGCTCCATCGCCGCATGGCTGAAGGATCATGCCGGCGCGGGCGCGCGGATCGGCTACGACCCCTGGCTCCACACTCGCGCATGGGTCCGTCAAACGCGCGCAGCGCTGGCCGGGCGCGACGCAACGCTGGTCGCGGTGGACCGCAATCCGATCGACAGCATCTGGGCGGACCGTCCCGCCCCCGGTGCCGCCAGGGTCGTTATCCATGACGAACGCCATGCCGGGCGCAGCGCCGCGGACAAACGGCAGGCGATGGCCGACTGGCTGAACGCGGTTCAGGCCGATGCGGTCGTGCTGTCCGCGCTGGATTCGATCGCCTGGACCTTCAACATCCGCGGCAGGGATGTCGACCGCACGCCGGTCGCGCTCGCCTATGCCATCGTCCATGCCGACGCTACCGCCGACCTTTATGTCGCGCCGGAAAAGATGGACGCGGCGGTGGCCGCGCATATGGGCAATGCGGTGCGGGTCCATGACCGCGCCGCCTTCGCCGCCGCGCTGGGGACGATGGGCGGCAAGACCGTCGCCGCCGACCCCGAACGGGCGGTTGCCGCGATCTTCGACGCGCTGGAAGCGGGCGGCGCCCATGTCCTGCCGCTGCGCGACCCGGCGGTCCTGCCCAAGGCGATCAAGAACCCGACCGAGATCGCCGGACACAGGGCCGCGCAGGCGCGCGACGGCGCGGCCCTGTGCCGTTTCCTGCACTGGCTGTCGGTGGAAGGCCCGTCTGGCGCGATCGACGAAATGACCGCCGCCGCCCGACTGGAAGCGTTCCGGCGCAACACCGGCGCGCTGGAGGACCTGTCCTTCGACACGATTTCCGGCGCCGGTCCCAACGGCGCCATCGTCCATTACCGGGTGGAGCCGGAGACGAACCGGCGAATCGAACCGGGCAGTTTCTATCTGGTCGATTCGGGCGGCCAGTATCGCGACGGCACGACCGACGTGACCCGCACCATCGCCATCGGCACGCCGGCGGAGGAAATGAAGCAGCGCTTCACGCTGGTGCTGAAGGGGCATATCGCGCTGGCCACCGTCACCTTTCCCGAAGGGACGCGGGGCGGCCAGCTCGACGCGCTGGCCCGGCAATTCCTGTGGGCGCACGGGCTGGATTATGCCCATGGCACCGGCCATGGCGTCGGCAGTTTCCTGTCGGTGCATGAAGGGCCGCAGCGCATCGCGACCTTTGGCGGGGGCGACGAACCGCTGCAACCGGGCATGATCCTCAGCAACGAGCCGGGCTATTACAAGACCGGCGCATATGGCATCCGCATCGAAAATCTGGTGCTGGTCGAACGGCGCGCCATTGATGGTGCGGAACGGCCGATGCTGGGCTTTGAAACGCTGACCTTCGCGCCGATCGATCGCAATGCCATCGCGCCCGACCTGCTGACGGATCGGGAACGGGCATGGCTGGACACCTATCATGCCCATGTGCTGGCGCGGGTCGGACCGCAACTGGACGAAACGGCGCGCGCCTGGCTGGAAAGCGCCTGCGCGCCGTTATGACCGCGCCAGCGAGAAGGACGGCGGACGGATCAGTCGTCCGCCTTCCGGTCGGCCGGACCTTCGCCATCACCGGCCGGTGACCGCTCTGCCACGGGCATGGCGCGCGCCTGCGCCTTGCGACGGCGCAGATTGGCGCGCAACGCCTGCGCCAGCCTGTCCGCCCGATCATCCTTGCCGTCTGCCATGGCGCCCGCCCTACCCAATTTGATCCCGCCCCCGCAAGTCGTCTTGACAATAGGGGGGCCGGTCGCCATAGGCCCGGCTCCATCGCCGTCAGCGAACGATGAATGGTCATGCTGCCGTAGCTCAGTGGTAGAGCGCATCCTTGGTAAGGCTGAGGTCGTGAGTTCAATCCTCACCGGCAGCACCATTTTTCACTTTCTCCTTGCGGAAACGATGATTCACGCCCGCCACCGGCGCGGGTACAGGACAGCCCGGCGCCATCGGGGACGGGCGGCTGCTTCCGGGCCGCCCGCTTGACGCAATGGTCCCGCGCCTCCCGCAAACCTTCCCGGATATGCTCCACCGTCGATAAACGGAGCGGCTTTCAAAAGCGACAAGCGCGCGCCCCGGCAACCGACACGGGGCAACCGGAGGCTGCACAGGGCAACCTCCGGCCTGGGTTCACCGCGCCGCGCGATGCTGCATATCCCCGTCCGTCATGCCTTCGCCGCCGTCACCCTCGCCCGGACGCCTGCCATATCTGGCATAGAGGGTCGGCAACACGAACAAGGTGAGCAGCGTCGCGGAAATGAGGCCACCGATCACCACCGTGGCAAGCGGCTTTTGCACCTCCGCCCCAGCGCCGGTGGCGATCGCCATCGGCACGAACCCAAGACTGGCGACAAGGGCCGTCATGACGACGGGCCGCAACCGCATGATCGCGGCGTCATGGGCCGCTCTGGCCCGTCCCATCCCGCCTTCCATCAGCGTCTGGATCGACGTCACCATGACCAGGCCGTTGAGCACGGCAATGCCGGACAGGGCAATAAAGCCCGCCGCCGCCGACAGGGAAAAGGGCATCCCCCTCGCAACCAGCGCTAGCACGCCGCCCACCAGCGCCAGCGGCACGCCGGTAAACACGATGGCGGCATCGCGCGCGCTCCTTAACGAACCATAGAGCAGCAGCAGGATGAGCAGGAAGCAGGCGGGCACGACCAGCATCAGCCGCCTGCTCGCGGACCGCAGATTTTCGAACTGCCCGCCCCAGTCAAGATACTGACCGCTGGGGAGCCGCACCTGCCGGTCGATCACGGCCTGCGCATCGGCGACGACACCGGCCACGTCGCGGCCACGCACATTCGCCTGAACGACCACGCGGCGTTTCCCGTTCTCGCGGCTGATCTGGTTCGGTCCATCGGTGACGCCGATTTCGGCGACGCTTTGCAACGGCACGAACCCGCCATCGGGCAAAGGCACCGGCACCTGCGCCAGCGTCTGGAGATCGGCCCGCGCCGCGTCGGCAAGGCGAATGGTGACGGCGAACCGCCGGTCGCCTTCAAAGATCGCACCGGCGTCGCGGCCCCCGATCGCGGCCGAAATCGTGTCCTGCACGGTCCGGGCGGTGATGCCGAGCCTCGACATCATGTCCCGGCGCGGGCGGATGTCCAGCATCGGCAATCCCTCCGTCTGCTCCACCCGGACATCGACCGCGCCCGGCGTCCTGCGCAGGATCGCGGCGATCTGGCTGGCCGTATCGTTCATCGCGTCGAAATCGTCGCCGAATATCTTGACCGCCACATCGCCGCGCACGCCGGCGATCAGTTCGTTGAAACGCATCTGGATCGGCTGGCTGATCTCGAACGCGCCGCCGGGAATGCCTTCCAGAACCTGTTCGACCCTGGCGATCAGACCCGCTTTGGACAGACGCCGGTCCGGCCATTCGCCCCTGGGCTTCATGATGATGAACGTGTCGGAGATATTGGGCGGCATCGGGTCGGATGCGAGTTCGGCGGTGCCGGTCTTGGAAAAGACGAAGCGCACTTCCGGCAGTCTGGCGATCGCCTGCTCGATCCGTGATTGCATCGCCTGGCTCTGATCGACCGATGTACCGGGAATACGCAGGATCTGCGCGGTCAGGTCGCCCTCGTCCAGCTGAGGCAGGAACTCCCGCCCCATGAACGAGAAAGTCAGGATCGCCGCCAGAAAGGCGCCGACACCTATCCCCATGGTGAGCGAAGGCCGCTTCATCGCCTTGTCGAGGCCGGGCGCATATCCGCGCCTGAGCCATGCCATGATCCGCCCTTCCTTCTCCTCCACCGGCTTCGACAACAGGCAGGCCAGCATGGCCGGCACGAACGTGAGCGAGAGGATGAATGCCGAAACCAAAGCCATGATGACGGTAAGGGCCATCGGCGTGAACGTCCTGCCCTCGACACCGCTCAGCATGAGCAGCGGCACATAGACAAGGATGATGATCGCCTGACCGAACACGGTCGGACGGATCATTTCCCGCGCGGCCTGGGCAACGACCGACAGGCGTTCCTCAGGACCCAGCGCCCGGCCGGTCTGATACTGCCGGTCGGCGATGCGCCGCAGCGTGTTTTCGACGATGATGACCGCGCCATCGACGATCAGGCCGAAGTCGAGCGCACCCAGACTCATGAGATTGGCCGACACCCCGCCCGTCAGCATCCCGAAACCGGTCATCAGCATGGTGATGGGGATCACCAGCGCCGCGATCAGCGCCGCCCGGAAATTGCCGAGCAGCAGGAACAGCACGACGATGACGAGCAGCGCGCCTTCGGTCAGGTTCTTCGACACCGTCCCGATCGTGGCGTTCACCAGCGTGGTGCGGTCGAGCACCGGCTGCACCACGACATCGGTCGGAAGCGAGGCGTTGATCCGGCCTAGCCGTTCGGCGACGGCCGACGCCACGACACGGCTGTTCTCGCCGATCCGCATGATCGCGGTGCCGACCACCACTTCCTGACCGTTTTCGGAAGCCGAGCCGTAGCGAAGGGCTTGTCCGACGCGGACCTGCGCCACCTGATCCAGCCGGATCGGCACGGCGTGGCGCGTGGCGATGACAGTGCCGGCCAGTTCGGCAATGGTGCGGATGCGCGCATCGGATCGAACCGCCAGCCCTTCGCCGCCGCGATCCACCACCCCGGCACCGACGCCGACATTATTCTCCTCAAGCGCCCGGGCGAGGTCGGTGAGGTTCATGCCCAGCGCGGCAAGCCGCTGGACATCGGGCACCACCTGAAACTGCTTCACATAGCCGCCGATGGAATCGATGCCGGCCAGACCGGGCGTGTTCTTCAGCAGCGGCGCGACGATCCAGTCCTGCGCCGTGCGCAGATAGGTCGCCTTGTCGGCCTGCGTGACGAGCCGTTCGCCTTCGGGCGTGATGTAACTGCCGTCCGGCTGCAGGCCGGGTTCGCCGGGTTTATGCGTGTCCTCCTCGCGATGTTCGAGATGAACGGTCCACATATAGACTTCGCCCAGCCCGGTCGCGATCGGTCCCATGGTCGGCACCGCATCTTCGGGCAGGCTCTCCCCGGCCACCCGCAGGCGCTCGGCGACCTGCTGGCGGGCGAAATAGATATCGGTCGAATCGGAAAAGACGGCCGTGACCTGGGCAAAACCGTTGCGGCTCAGCGACCGCGTATATTCCAGCCCCGGAACGCCCGCCAGCGCGGTTTCTATGGGAAAGGCGATCTGCGTTTCGACCAGTTCGGGCGACAGCGCGGGCGCGGAGACGTTCACCTGCACCTGGTTGTTGGTGATGTCGGGAACGGCGTCGATCGGCAGGCGGTACATCGCCCAGCCGCCCACCACCATGGCGATGACCGTCATGAGCAGGACGAACCAGCGCCGCTCGACGGAAAATGTGACGATGCGGTCGATCATGATCAATGCCCGTGCTCCGCTTCGCCTTTGCCAAGTTCGGCCTTGAGGACGAAGCTGCCCGGCCCGGCGACGCGTTCGTGACCGGCAAGGCCCGACGTCACGACCCTGTTGTCGCCGTTGGGCGCGCCCAGCGTGACCGCCCTGGCCTGAAAACCATGGTCGGTGCGGACGAATACGGTCGGTCGTCCCTCGACCGTCTGGATCGCGCTCTGCGGCACCAGCACCGATCCGGCGACCCCGCCGGGCAGCCCGATCGACGCCGTCACCGGCTCACCCACGCGCCACTGGCCCGCGCGATTGTCGATGATGGCGATCACGGTCGCGAGGCGCGTCGTTTCGTCCAGTATCGGCGAGACGAAATCGATCCTCGCCGCCGACCTGCGGTCGCCCGCGACGATCCCGATCGCGGAACCGGGCCGCACCTTGCCGGCGTCTGCCGGCGACAGGGCGAGTGTGACCGCAACGCGGGACAGGTCCGCCACGCGGAACAGTTCGGCATCCGCCGCGACGGTCTGTCCCAGCGTCACGTTCCGGGACACGACATGCCCCGTGATCGGCGCGGCAATCGCAATACGGTTGAGCGCGCCGCCGCCGCCGCCGGCGGCCGCCGCCTGCTGTCGGGCAAGGCGCAGGGCGATACCCGCTTCGGTCGCGGCCGTGCGCGCGGCGATCAGATCCTGTTCGGGCGAAACCCGCTCATGGAACAGACGCTGTTCGCGGTTCAGGTTCGATTCCGCGAGCGAGAGCCGCGCCCGTGCCGCTTCGATCGCGGCATTGAGCGATGCGGCCTCGCGGCTTTCGATGATCGCCAGCGTCTGCCCGCGCCCGACCGACTGGCCAAGGTTGCGGGTCAGCGAAACGACACGGCCGCCGATCGCGGCGGACACGGCCTGCATCCCCTGCGGGTCGCCTTCGATTATCGCCGGCAATGTCAGCGCGCTGTCGCCGCCCCGGACGACCCGGACGAGTTCGATCCCGGCTGCGCCTATCTGTTGCGCGCCAAGAGCGATCTCGCCTTCGTCGGCATGGCTGTCAGGCCGGTCCGTATCTTTGGCCGCCGCGCCGTTACCGCTGTCTTCGCGGGGCGCCTCGCCACCGGAGCAACCGGCCATGAGCAAGGCGGCAAGGGTCAGCGGCAAAGCCGCCTTCAGATGAGCTTTCATGATCAATTATCCTGTTCAGGCGCGGGAGCGGGCGCGGTCAGGCGCGCAAGCCGGGCCCGGGCGGTCTGATAGGCGACGAGCGCGTCGATGGCGGCCAGCCGGGTTTCAGCGAGCGTCCGTTCGGCATCGAGCAGGTCGATCTGGCCGAACTTCCCCTCGCGATAGCCGATGCGGGCGATGCGGGCGGCTTCCCGGGCGGCGGCCAGTGCGGGGCCATTGGCGATGCGCGCATTGGCGGCGGCGTTGGCCGCATCCGTCCGGGCATCGAGGACCGCCTGCCCGATATCGAGCGCCGTCGCGCGGCGCCGGGCTTCGGCGCTGGCGCGTTCCGCGCCGGCCTGTCCCAGGACGGCCCTGCCGCTGTTGAACAGCGGGATGGGCAGCGAGACGCTGAACAGCGCCGCGCTGTCGTTCGTTTCCGCAAAACGCCGCACGCCCGGCCCAACCGTGATGTCGGGCATGCGTTGCGATCTGGCCAGCCGAACCCCGGCGTCCGCCACGGCAAGGTCGGCGTCGGCAGCGGCGAGCAGCAGCGTGCCTTCCACCGTCGGAACAGCGTGCGGGTCATGGCTGTCGGGCAGGTCGTCGAGGGCAGCCGGATCGAGCGGCCCGGTCACCGCCCCCCCGATCCTGCGGCCAAGGTTGAGACGCGCGGCATCGAGCAGGCGCTGTGCATTCTCCACCGCGGCCTGGGCATTGAGCCGGATGACATCGGCGCGCTGTTCCTCGATCGGGGAAGCGCGCCCGGCGCGAACCCGCCGATGCGCGGCATTCAATCCCTCATTGGCGATACGGGCCTGGTCGAGGGCCGTCGTCAGCCGGCGTTCGGCGGCGACCGCGTTCACATAGAGTTCGGTGACCTGAAGGCGGATCTCCGCCTCCATCAACGCGGCGGCCAGTCGGGCCTTTGTGGCGCGGGCGTCGGCAACGGCGATCCGTGCCGATCGTTTGCCGCCCAGTTCGATCGGGACCGAAAATTCCACCGTGGTTTCCGCGCCGCGGAAGCCGCCATAGGGGCCGGTGCCGACGATATTGTCCACCTGCGTGGTGACGGTGGGATTGGGGCGCAATCCCGCGACCGTTCGGCCGGCTTCGGCTGCGGCGATGTCAGCCCGCGCCGCTTCCACCGCCGGAGCGCCGCCCCCCGCCGCCGCGACGGCCTGGTCGAGGGTTAGCACCGCCGCCGGGGCAATGGCGACGGTCATATCCTGCGCATGCGCCACGGCGGCGCAGGACAGGGCGGCCAGCAGGGCCGCGATCATTCTGTGCATGCTGATTGTCCTGATTGAAACGTATCAGGCCCGCCGTCCCGCGATGCGGGACGGGCGAACCGCTCACGAATCACTCAGGCGATAGGGGGCCGCAACACCGGTCCGACGGCCCGACGCGCGAACATGTCGCTGGCCGGCAGGTAGAAGGTATCCGACGCCCTGCCCATCACGATGTGGGAAGAGCCGGAAACAGGCGCGCAAAGATTATGGCCATGGCAACCGCCATGGTGGTGCGGCACGCCTCTGTCAGCGTCACCGGGTAACGGGTCCGCATCATTCGCGACGTGGATTTCCCCCGAACATTCGATTGTCACGATGGACGCGAACTCGTTCGCATGCACCGCCGTGGACGCGATCAACGACGTCAGGAGAAGGCAGAAAAGGAGCAGGCTCCGGCGCAACATGATTCTTTCATTAGCGGATAATATCGTCCTGTCATAAAAAACTCTGGCTGGCACGTCAGAAGGGCGCGCATAGTTCGCCACGCTCCTGAGCACGGGGAACGGACAAGCTGGTTCGTCATTATCTTGACGATGCCGGATCTGACAATCGCTGGAGGCAGTGCGCGTCGGGATACGCGCGGCCGCCTCATCCGGGCTGTTCCATCCTGTAAAGGACCATGTTGTGCGACGACTGATGCTGCTGCGACACATGAAATCCAGTTGGCCGGAGGGCGTGGCCGATCACCAGCGACCGCTGGGCCGACGCGGCCAACGGGCCGGACCGGTCATGGGCGCCTATATGGCGCAAGCAGGCCTGGTGCCCGACCTCGCGATCGTGTCCACCGCCGTCCGCACGCAGGAAAGCTGGGCGCTCGTCAGCCCCGCATTTTCGGCGGCGATCGCAAAGGTCGATGAACGGCGCATCTATGAAGCGCCCGCGCGCAGGCTGCTCACCGTGGTGCAGGAAACCCCGGACGATGTGCACACCGTGGTGATGGTCGGGCATAATCCGGGAATGGAGGATCTGGCGACGTCGCTCGCCGGCAAGGGCACCGACAGGGACGCCGGCAGCGACCTTGCGCGCATGCGAGACAAATATCCGACCGGCGGCCTGGCGGTCATCGACTTCGATCTGACATCCTGGGCCGATGTGACGGCGGGAACGGGGATGTTGGACCGCTTCGTCACGCCACGGTCACTGGACCGTCCCGACCACGCCTAATCCGGCACCCGAAGCGCCAGCGCCTTGTTCCTGTATCGGGGGTCTGCGGTCACATCCTCGCCGAACCATGCGGGCGGGATGAACGCTTCGGCCTCCGCCTCCGACGTGAACTCCACCTCCACCAGCATCAGCGGCGCCAGCGCGCCTGCAAACATGTCCAGCTCGAACGTCAGTCCGCCGGGCAACGTCCCGCGATAGCGGCGCTTCTCCACCCGCCGCCCCGCCGTGGCCGGCCACAGCGTCTCGAACTGCGCCTCGCCGATCGCGATCTCCCGCTCTTCCCGCACCAGCCCTGCACCCGACTTGGCCGTAAGGAACCACGCATTGCCCGCCTGACGCACGCGAACCTCCGTCGAATCCGACGGCGCCGTCAGATAGCCCTGCCGGATCGCCTGCGACGGCAGGCCCTGTGGAACCGGCCCGCCGACCAGGAATTTCCGTTCGATTTCCTTCATGTCGCGATGCGTCCGGCCAGTTCGTCGAACAACGCCTGATATGCCTTTCCACCGGACCGGGCCGGTGCGGTCGCCAGCACCGGCGCGCGCGTCTTCCCCATCCGCTCTATGTCCGATGCGGACGGGATCTGCGCCCGCATGAAGCGGCGCGGCCAGGCCTCCATCATTTCCGCGATCGTTTCATTGTGCAGGCTCTTGCCCGCCTGGACCATCGAGAAGAAGGCGTGGATTTTCCGCACGGGCAGGTCGCTGTCCCTGAAGAAATCCAGCAACTGTTCGAAGGTCCGCCGGGACAGGGTGGTCGGGATCACCGGCACGACGACCGCATCCGCCGCGCGCAGCACATTTTCCGAAAGCATCGAGATATTGGGCGGACAGTCGAGGATCACCACATCATAGTCTGATTCCACCGTCTTCAGCGCCTTTTTCAGACGTGACCGGCTGTTCTTCATGCGCGACAGAAAAATGTCGAATTCCCGGAACGCCATGTTGGAAGGCAGGATATCCAGATTGTCGTAATCGCTGCCCCGTATCGCGCCGGTGAAACGGTCCACATCCTCGAAGAACCGCCCTTCGGTCAGCTTCTTTGACGGTTTCACCCGGAAATAGAATCCCGACGCCCCCTGCGGATCGAGATCGCACAGCAAGGTGCGTTGGCCAGAGGCGGCGAACGCGTATGCCAGATTGACGGCCGCTGCCGTCTTGCCGACGCCACCCTTGTTCGAATAGCAGGCGATGATCCGCATCAGCTTTCCTTTCCGGCATCGAGCAGGCGGCGGAATGCCCGCTGCATCCTGTGACTGTTGAACGCGGCGAAAGAGGAGAGGATCTTCTCACGCTCGGCGGCCTGGCGCTGGTGCAGGACGACGATAAGCGCCCCGATGCTCTGGACGATCTCAAGCTTGCGCGGCGCATCGCCGAGCGTATCCGAAAAGGTCATGAGCCGGGCCTGCTGGACCGCATGGTCGTTGAACAGGCCAAGCGAATCCTGAAGCTTGCGGAGCGGCTTCAACACGGCGAGCAGCGTCTCTTTCGGGAACACCGGACCGAAAAATTCCAGCAGGTAGCGCAGTTTCTTGCATTCGATCCGCAGCGCGTGAACCTCGGTATCCGGGGTCTTGCTGGTAAGGCCAGCCGCGATACGGCCGATCTTGCGATACCGTTTTTGGATCAGTTCGCAGGCAAGGTCATAAGAGGCGCGACTGGCATTGGGGCCGGGCAGGAGTTTGTTGCGCTTCCTGAACAGCTTCGTCAGCGCCTTCATTTCCGCCTTGTACGCATCGCCGCGTAAATGCGCGGCCAGCGCGGCGTGGACCTGAACACGCCGCGCCTCAAGCAGCGCGAACATGGAGGCCAGGCCTTCATGCATCGAATCAGGGACCAGATCGAAAAATGCCTGCTGGTCGAGCAGATAGACGTCCAGATCGCGCAGCGCGCCCGTCGGCGCCATCAGGGCGGAAAAACGGGCCTTCAGATCGGCGGTCTGATCCGGGACGTACACGCCCTTGAACAGGCTGAGGACCGAACGGATTTTCCGCATCGCAACGCGGTAATCGTGCAGAAATTCGGTATCGAGATCGGATATGATCCCGTCTTCATTGGCCCGGACGACCGGCAGATACCCGCCGATGAGATCGGTCGCCGCGTCAAAAGCCGTCTCGTCGCGGCCCACCTCGACCGCCGGCCGGGATCGATAGGCGAGCAAGCCGGGGTCGATCATCCTGTACAGATTGCCCGCCGCAAGCGACGTTCCCCCGCAATCCCGGATATGATCGATCAGATCGTCCAGCGCCTTGTCGTAACCGCGCACCCCCTCGACCCGGACCAGCACGACGGCATTACCCTTACCGGGCGTCAATTCCCACAGCGCGGCGCGCGCGCGGGTCTTGCCCTCGTCATCGAGCAGCGTCAGTCGTCCCAGCCGCGCCGTTCCTGACGCAACGGGCAACAGCGCGCGCAAGGGGGACAGATCGGCCAGGGCGTCCTTGACCGGGCCGTCGGCGAATTGCGCCGCAAAGCGCTCGCCAGATGATGTCCCCTGACGCAGGCGCCCGCCCGACGCGGTCAGCAATTCGACACCGTCGCTAATTTCCAGAAGAAGGCGCTGCGAACACCGCAAACCATGCCCGAAACTGTCACGGATCGTGAATGCGGGGCGGCCCTCCTCCCATGTGACGAGCAGAGTAAGCGCGCCCACCCGGCTGTCGACGAGATCGGCGAACTGATCCGCCGACAGGTAAAAACTATCCTTTACCAAACCTACCCCTCTGGTTTCCCCGGCCGTTCGAGATACGCCTCGATCAATGCCTCGATGATTTTCTGAACGCTTGTATCTTCCTCGATCGCCCGGATTTTGAGTGCCTTGAGCATCTTGCCGGACAGGCGCAGCGACGTGTTCTTCCTGCCGCCTTCCTCCTTCGTTTTCTTGCTCTTGCTCATGGACTGTTCCGTTTGAATGACGTCATGATGTCATTTTGGGGAAAGTAATGCAATTGCCCGCCGCCTCGTGGCGATGGTCCCGATCTGGATTACATCAAAAAGCGGTGGCGACACGCAGGCTGTGGAAACCGGACAGGCGCGTGTCGGGAAGCGCCTGTCGCGGGCGGGCCGACCGGATCATCAGCCAAGCCTTGCCGGGCAGATCGGCAGAAAGCTGATTGCCGATGCGGCGGCAAAAGCCGGGCGGCAGCGATTCTACGCCATGCCGTCACGATATTGCGCGGCGAATGAGGGGCCTTTTCCGCTTCCCCGAAATGTCCGGGGCCATGCCGTACGCAAGCGTGATGCGTCATCGGCTGCCGTCGATCCGCGACGCTCAGGCGATACGGCAGGTCCGCCGATGTGAGGATACACGCCCCCGCCGCCAGCCGTCACTCCTGATCAGCCGGTCCCGAACCCAGGAAGCGCAGGACGAAAGCGGTATCCAGCCCTTCGAACACCTCGGTGATTCCGTCCGGACCGGAGCGCACGAAGACCGTATATTCATTTTCATAAAGCGTGCCGGTCGCATTGGAATGCGCCCGATAGAGGAAGCGCGCCGCGCTCACCTGTTCATCGCCGGTCTCATCCAGTATCTCGACGTTGCAGTCGGGCCGATAGAATTCCGTCCACACCTGCCGGTTGAATGCCGATACGGCGTCAATCCCCTTCATCGGACGCGGCAGGTCGAGCGAAGCGGACAGCGACCATTCCACATGCGGCGCATACATGGCACGCATTGCGTCGACATCGCCGAATGCGTTGACAAGGCGGCCCGCCGGCGTGTGCCCACTCATGCGTCTTCCCTCGTTTCCCTGCGACGATAGAGCCCGATCGACCGAAAGGTCAGCACCGCCTCATCATCCTGATTGTAGGTCGTGACCCGCCCCTTGACCGATCCCATGTCGCCGCGGCTGCGCGACGGCGTGACCTCGGTGATCTCTATTTCCATCCGCAGCACGTCGCCGGGATAGACCGGCCGCAGCCAGCGCAGTTCGTCGACGCCGGGCGACCCCAGGCTGGCGCGATTGGTCCCGCCGCCCCATGCGCTCAGCATCAACCCCATCGTCATCGCGCAGGTCTGCCACCCGCTCGCCGCCAGACGGCCGAAATAGGTGTCCGCCGCGCCTTCGTCCGACAGGTGGAAAGGCTGCGGATCATAGCGTTCGGCAAACGCGATCACCTCGTCCCGCTCCACCAGCCGCCCGCCAGCGCCAAAACGCTGCCCGACGGCGAAATCCTCCAGATAGCGGTCCATGCGTCTCCCTTGATCTGCCCATGGTGAGGCGATTTTGCCTGTCGCCGCACCCCGGCCGCCATGCAACGCGGGTGCAGCGACAAGCCGCCTGCCTGCAAGCCTCTATTCGATGGTATAGACCTTGTATCCCACGCCGCCATTGGCCATCAACCGGCCGACGCCCACCGCCACGCGCCCGTTCAGCCAGGCATGGGGCGAATCCGTCGCGACCTCGAAACTGGGCGTGCTGCGGAAATAATAGTCCGCCGGGTCGATATCCCCGACCGTTTCGGGATTGAACGCCTTTTCCATCAGGTGCGGCGGGATGACGATCCGCCCGCCATAAGCGGCGTGGATGATGCTGCCGTCGTCGGTCTGCAGGATCGCGCGTACGTCGATCACCATCACGCCGTCGGGGCGGACCACCAGCCAGTCGCCGCCGCCGGGCAGCACCTTGCCGTTGATCCTGCCGGTGAAGGTGCCGCCCGAAAAGGGCGCGATGATCCGGGCACCGGACGGGCATCCGCCGAGCTGGTAGCCCGGGGGGATGTCCAATTGCATCTCCCACAGAAATTCGTGCTTCAGTTCAAGCATGCGTCTCTCCTCGCTCTATCGCTGTTATGCCGCGGCCTGCGGCGGATATTTGTGGGTATAGACTTCGTTGTGGACGATCAGCCCGTCCTTCAGGATGCACTGGTCGAAACCACGGATGCGGATGGCCTCCGCCCCGGTGCCGAAATCCATGTACCACCGCCCCACGAAGCCGCCCTCGATCGCCCAGACCGCCTCGGGCCGATAATCCCATTCGGGCACCTGCGGGAAAAAGTCGTTCAGATAGGCGCGCAGCGCATCCATCCCCTGAATACCGGCAGGCAGATTTTCATCAAAGTACAGAATGTCGGGATGATAGAAGGCAAGGATGCCTTCCACCGACTTATTGGTCCATTCCTGCAACCAGCGCCGGTTGAAATCGGCAATATCCATCCTGTCCTCTCCCATATTTTCGCCGTGCCTGTCGCGCCGACGACCGTCTTGCGCAATCGTGCCTCGTCGATGCGGAATCGTCAAATTGGAAACGCATATATTATCTTCAGAAGTTGGGGAGCAGCGGCGGCAGACCGAACGCCACGCGTCCCGCATCCTCCATCATAGCCCGCTGGAACACCAGATGGCCGTTCATGGCGCTTACGTCCCTGACCGCCGCCTCGAACGGCGCGCTGGCGAACAGCGCCGCGCCGCCGGCCGCGCGATAGCACAGGTTGACCGCTTCCAGACTGGCCTCCGCCGCATGAACGCAGGCGCGGCGGGATCGCGCGCATTGTTCCGGCCCCGCCTCGCCGCCGGCCTGCACCATGTCCCAGATTTCCGCAAAGCCGGCACGGGCCAGCAGCCGCGCCGATTCGACCAGCGCCTCTGCCTTTGCCACCGCATAGTGGGCGAAGGCGGCATTGGCGACGCCGCCCCCGCGCGCCGGCGATTTCGCCGCGCCCAGCGCGCGCAATGCCTCGACGCTCGCCCGCGCCACGCCGAGCGGCACGCCCGTCAACGCAAAGCCGAAGAAGGTGCGGGGCAGCCGGAACAACGGCGAGGGGTGCAACGGCGCCTGCCAGGGCGCGCGAAAACTGCGCGCGAGCGGTACGAACACATTGTCAAGCGTGAATTGCGTGCTGTTGGTGGCGACCAACCCGTTCACATGCCAGCTGTCATGGACGATCGCCTGCGCCCTGGGGGCGAAAACCAGGACCGCCATCGGCTGCCCGTGGTCGTCACGCGCCATTGCACCGTCTTCATGGATGAAGCAGCCGCCATAGACCCACTGCGCCTGATCGATGCCGCTCGCCCAGCCGAACGTGCCTTCTATCCGGTAACCGCCCTCGACCCGATGCGCCTTGCCCTGCGGCGCGCCGGAACCGGCCATCGCCGCGCCCTCGCGCGAGAATATCCGTTCCGCCTCGTCACGCGGCAGGAAGCCCGCAAAGATGCCGAGTCCCGATCCGACGGCATAATTCCAGCCGGCCGACGCGTCGCGGGAGGATATTTCCTCCACCAGATCGAACTGTTCGATCGGCCCGATCCCGCCGCCGCCCATGTCGCGCGGCACCAGCAGCCGATAGATATCCCCCTCCAGAAAGGCGGCCGCGACCGCTTCAGGCAGGCGGCGCGTGTCGGCGATCTCCGCCCGGTGCCGTTCGACGATGTCCGCCAGCCGCAGCGTCCGCCGCCACAGCTCAGCCGATATGCCCGGCGGCGCAGGTCTGGCTTGGCCCTCCCTCATGATCGCTCCTCTCCTGTCGCCCCGCCTGGCTGACGGTGCGCTTTTGCACCATGTGGCGGTCAAAGCGCGCGGCCGTCAATAAAAGATGGATTGACCTGTCTAGAGGACTTGTCCGATGATGGCGCCGACACGCAGGGAGAGGGATCATGCGCAACCGTCAGATCGTACTACGGTCGCGGCCATCCGCGACGCCGACGCCGGACAATTTCGAGCTGGTCGAGCAGGCCGTTCCCGATCTGGAAGACGGGCAATTGCTGATCCGGCATGAGTATCTGGGCCTTGCCCCCGCCGCCCGCATTCGCATGAGCGAGGCCAGGTCCTACGCCCCGCCGCTGCCGCTCGGCTCGCCCATCTATGGGCAGGCGGTCGGCGTCGTTCTGAAAAGCCGCAACACCGCCTTTGCCGAAGGGGACGCCGTCGTCATCAGCGATGGCGGATGGCAGGAATATTCGGTGTCGGACGGCACGTCGGTGAACCGTATCGACACGGGGCTGGCGCCTGCGACCGTCTGGCTCGGCACGCTCGGCGTATCGGGCTTCACCGCCTATGTCGGGATGCAGGATTTCCTCGGTCCCCGCACAGGGGAGACGATCGTCGTGTCGGCAGCGTCCGGCGCGGTCGGATCGGTGGCGGTGCAGATGGCGCGCATCGCGGGCTGCCGCGCAGTGGGCATCGCCGGATCGGCGGAAAAATGCGCCTATGTGACGCAGCAACTGGGCGCACATGCCTGCGCCGACCACCGCGCGTCGGACTTTGCAGACGCGCTGGCCGCCGCCTGCCCCACCGGCATAGACGGCTATTTCGAAAATGTCGGCGGCGCGGTACGCGACACGCTATGGCCGCTGATGAACGATTTCGGCCGCGTCGCCATATGCGGCCTCATTTCGCAATATAGCGATGCGCAAGCCCCCGGCGGGCCGGACTGGTTCCCGATCCTCACCAAAAGGCTCAGCGTGCGCGGCTTCATGCTACGCGACCATCCCGACCGGTATGAGGCGTTCGTCGCCGACATGGCGCAATGGGTCAGCACCGGTCAGGTCAAATATCGCGAGCACATCGCCCACGGGCTGGAAGACACGCCGCGCGCATTCATCGACATGCTGTCAGGACGAAACTTCGGCAAGACACTCGTCAGGCTGAACCATTGACGATCAGCTGAAATCCAGCGGCTTCAGCAGAAGATTGCTGATCGACGTCAGCAGCGTGCCGTCCGCTTCGCTCAGGTCGCGCACCTTCGCCCATTCGGGGTCAGCGATGAAGGCCGCCCATTTCTCCTCGCGCTCTTCCAGCGACTGCCATTCCAATATGTAATAGAGATCGTGGTTATTATCGCCGATCATTACCGACCAATAACCGATCGCCTTGATGCCCAGTCGCGGAAAGAAATGCCGCGCCGCCTCCTCCAGCCGCTCCAGTTCCGCCTTCAGCTTGCCAGGCTGGCAATGATAGATGCGCAGTTCGTGAAACATGTCGGCCTCTCCTGCCTGTTCTACGACTTGTCCCGGCGACCTGCGAATTGCGGGAAGCCGGCCGCCAGAAACCGGATCTCTTCCTGATAGTCCGCGTCGGCGGACGTCTCGAACCCGGCCAGTATCTCTTCCATCCGCGCCGCCACGACCGGGCGATATTCGGCATGGCTGAAGATGTAGAAACGGTTGCGCTCGATCGCATCGGCGACCTGTTCGCCGATCGGGCCGGGTGCCATGCCGATCGGCTGGGTGGCCGCGCTCAGCGGCGGCTGCGGCGCATCGCCGGCGGAAGAAGGCCGCCGCGATGCCGAATGCCGCGCCAGCCCCGTCTCGACCAGACCGGGGCACAGCAAGGACACACCGATGCCGCTATCGCGCAACTCCATCCGCAGCGCTTCGGTAAAGCCGGTGACGGCAAACTTGGTCGCGACATAGGCGCCCTGCCCAGCCAGCGCGAACTGACCCAGGATCGACCCGGTATTGACGATATGCCCGCCCTGCCCCGACGCCTGCATGCGCGGCAGGAAGCATTGCACGCCATGGAACACCCCGCCCAGATTGACGGCGTGGATCCATTGCCAGTCGGCGGCCGGTATGTCCGCGGCCATCCGCCGTCCGGTGCCCACGCCCGCATTGTTGCACAGGATGCGTACCGGCCCCATCGCCTGCTCGACCGACAGCGCCAGCGCGTCCCACGATGCCCGGTCGGCCACGTCCAGCGGCAGGCCGATCGCATCGGCTCCCGCCTCCCGCAAACGCTCGGCCGCCTGGCCGGCGGCGGCCGCGTCGATATCGCCGATGGCGATACGCGCGCCCCGACGCGCCAGCGCCTCCGCCATCGCGAAGCCGATGCCCGACGCGCCGCCGGAAACAACCGCAATTCCGCCAGCAATATCCGTCATCGCCCTCTTCCCTGTTGTTGTCCGGTCAGGCGCGCAGCGCGACCGGCGCCCCGTCCTCGCCGATCATGAATTCCGCCAGCCGGGCGCGCATGTCCTTCGGCAGCGGCTGTGCCACGCCGTTCAGCGTCCCGGTCTGCGTGCTATATGCCGCCGCGACCACCCGCCCCTGCTGCCTCGCGGTCAATATGTAACTCCATGACGCGGTGCCGATGGCGCTGACCGCCGCATGGACGGCATAGGGTTCGGGATAATAAGCCTCCCCCACATAATCCACCTGCAACGACGCCGTCAGATAACGGACGGCGTCGGGCCGCGGACTGGGGTCGAGCACGCCCATCCAGTCCGAAAAGCGCGTCCGCGCATCCTCTATGATCTGCGCGGTCGCGACATTGTTGATATGCCCGTTCCAGTCCACATCGGCGAAACGCGTCGGGATAAGGCAGGAAAATGGCGCGTCGCCATCCAGAAAATGCGTGATGCGGACGGTCTTCATCTTGGCCATCGGGGCGGCCCTTGCGCGCCGCCCCGCCTTTCCTATCGGTTGCGGTATTTCTTGAATTCCAGCTGCGCGACGGTGCGGTTGTGGACCTCGTCCGGTCCGTCCGCCAGCCGCAGCACGCGGGTCAGCGCATAGAGCTTGGCCAGGATGAAAGCCTGGCTGACGCCGCCGCCGCCATGCGCCTGGATCGCGTCGTCGATGATACGGCATGCCATGCGCGGCCCCGCCACCTTGATCATCGCGATCTCGGTGCGCGCGGACCGGTTGCCGTCGCGATCCATCATGTCGGCCGCCTTCAGGCACAGCAGGCGGGTCATCTCGATGTCGATGCGCGCTTCGGCCACGCGCTGTTCCCACACCGACTGTTCCGACAGCTTCTTGCCAAAGGCGACGCGGCTCATCAGGCGCGTCGTCATCAACTCCAGCGCACGCTCCGCCACGCCGACCACGCGCATGCAATGGTGGATGCGGCCCGGCCCCAGCCGGCCCTGAGCGATTTCGAAACCGCGCCCTTCGCCAAGCAGCAGATTGCCGGCGGGCACCCGCACATCCTTCAGCACGAGCTCTCCATGGCCGTGCGGCGCGTCGTCATAGCCAAAGACGTTCAGCATCCGCACGATCTCGATGCCCGGCGCGTCGGCGGGAACCAGGATCATCGACTGCTGCACATGCGCGGGCCCGTCGAAATCGGTCTTGCCCATGACAATATAGAATTTGCAGTGCGGATCGCCGACCGCGCTCGACCACCATTTGCGGCCGTTGATCACATATTCGTCGCCGTCGCGGACGATCGACGTTTCCACGTTGGTCGCATCGGAACTTGCGACCTGCGGTTCGGTCATCAGGAAGGCGGAGCGGATTTCGCCGTTCATCAGCGGGCGCAGATACTGCTCCTGCTGTTCGGCATTGCCGTAACGCAGCAGCACTTCCATGTTGCCGGTGTCCGGCGCGGAGCAGTTGAACACCTCCGGCGACCAGTAGACCTTGCCCATTTCCTCGGCCGCCAGCGCATATTCCAGATTGGTCAGGCCTGGCCCTTCGAAATCGAAGTCATGGACATGGCTGTGTCCGTGCGAGGGCGGCATGAACAGGTTCCACAGCCCCGCCGCCTTCGCCTTTTCCTTCAGTTCCTGAACGACCGGGATTTCCTTCCACCGTTCACCCGCAGCGACTTCCTGTTCGTAGCGCTCCTCATTGGGATAGACATGCTCGTCCATGAACGCCTTGACGCGATCACGATAGCCGGTCTGCGTTCCCGAAAGACTGAAATCCATGTATCCCTCCTGATTCTGGTTTGGTTGGGCGGCCGCCGGTCGTTCCCGTCTTATCCGGCGCCCAGCGCCGCGTCGCGAGGCGCTGCCGTTTCCTCGCCGGCCTGCGGCTGGCCATAAACGAAGACCGCATCGTCCAGATCGACCTTCGGCAGTTCGTGCATTTCCCACTTATAATCCTGCGAATGGGCCCATTCGCGCTTTGTCCCGCGCTTGGGCAGCAGGTGCATGTTGCGCATCAAATAGCCGGGATTCCAGTCCTCCGGGTCCATCCAGCACAGCAGTTCCATGTCCGCATCCTCTGGCCGCAACGCAACTTCCACGGTCGTCGCGCCCTTGTCATCCATGTGCTTGAGGAGCCGGCACACGAAGTCGCCCAGCAGGTCGACGCGCATGGTCCAGCTCACGCGGAAATAGCCCATCACCCACGCCATGTTGGGGATGCCGGTGAACATCATGCCGCGATAGCCGACGGTCTGCGCGAAATCGACCGCCTTGCCGTCCACGACGAACGGAATGTCGCCCAGCGCATTGAGGTCGAACCCGGTTGCGGTGATGACGATATCCACGTCGATCGCCTGACCCGATTTCAGCACCACGCCGGTTGGCGTGAAATGATCGATCTCGCTCGTCACCACGTCGACCTTGCCGGACTTTATGCCCTGGAACAGGTCGCCTTCGGGAACGAAGGCCATGCGCTGCGACCAGGGCCGGTAGGTCGGGGTGAAATTGCGCTCCACCTCCTCTTCCGGCAGGAAGGCGCGCACGCCGGCGAGCAACTCCTCCTTGACCTGCTCGGGCTCCTCCAGCGAACGCTGCAGGAACTTCTCCTTGTCCACCAAAATCTCCCGCCGGACGATCTCGTGGATCCATTCCTCGGGAATGCGAAGTTCGCGCAGCTTGTCGGCGGTGGGCACAGCGTTGCGGCCAGGCATGAAATAGGTTGGCGAACGCTGCAGCATGGTGACGTGCGCGGCGTCGGGCGCCAGTGCCGGACCCAGCGTCGCCGCCGTCGCGCCGGACCCGATGATCAGGATCTTCTTGTCCTGGTAATCCAGCCCCTCGGGCCAGGTCTGCGGGTGGATGATCTGGCCGCGATAATCGTCCATGCCCGGCCACTGGGGCGTATAGCCCTGATCCATGCGGTAATAGCCCTGGCACATCCACAGGAAGCGGCCCTTGACGGTGAACGCTTCACCAGTGTCCTGACGCGTGCCGGTCATCGTCCAGCAGGCTTCTTCCGAAGACCAGCTGGCCTGCCCCACGCGGTGGCGGTAACGGATGTGGCGGCCGATGTCGTTTTCCTCGATCACCTCGCCGATATAATCCAGTATCTCGCTGGCCGGCGCGATCGGGCTCTTCAACCAGGGCTTGAACCGATAGCCGAAGGTATAAAGGTCGCTGTCCGACCGGACGCCCGGATAACGGTGCACCAGCCAGGTGCCGCCATAGCTTTCCAGCCCCTCCAGAACGACATAGCTCTTGTCGGGACATTGCGTCTGCAGATGATAGGCGCTGCCGATGCCCGACAGCCCCGCGCCCAGGATGATAACATCGAAAATGCCGTCCACAGGTTCGCTGGGCTTATTCATCACCGTCTCCATGATAGTATCATAAACGATACTAGACGCATTGTTATGGGCGCATTCTTCCGAAAATCAAAATTGTAAAATGCGTCTCAGCGTTTATCGGCGCGCAGCGCCTGCTCCCAGGCCAGTTCGGCCAGCGGTTCCAGCCGCTTGGCGGTTTCAAGCGCGTGGGACGACGACGCCGTTCCACGCAGCGCCCGACCGCGAATGCCGTGGATGATCGCGGCAAGCCGGAACATGTTGAACGCGACGTAGAAATCGAAATCGGGGATGCTCTCGCGCCCGCTGTTGCGGCAATAGAGCGCCAGATAGTCTTCCTCGCTCGGGATGTTCATCGACGCGATGTCGATGCCCACCAGACCCGTGGTGATGGCCGGCGGCATCCGGTACATCATTGCGTGGAACGCGAAATCCGCCAGCGGATGGCCCAGCGTCGACAGTTCCCAGTCCAGCACCGCGATGACCTTCGGCTCGGTCGGATGGAATATCATGTTGTCGCAGCGGTAATCGCCATGCACGATCGACACTTCCTCACCCGCCGGGATGTTGGCGGGCAGCCATTCGATCAGCTTGTCCATGTGCGGATTGCGGCCGGCAATCTCATCTTCCAGATATTGCTTCGTAAAGCGGCCGATCTGCCGCTGGAAATAATTGCCCGGCTTGCCATAATCACCCATGCCGACATCCTCGGGCCGGATGCTGTGCAACCGGGCGAGCGTTTCGTTCATGGCGGCGAAATAGGCGGGACGGTCGGCCTGTGCCACGTCGGGGAAGGACGTGTCCCAGAAGATGCGCCCTTCCACGCAGTCCATGATGTAGAACCAGCTGCCGATAACGCTGTCGTCGGTGCAAAGCGCGAACGGCCGCGCGACCGGAAAACCGGTCGGATGCAGCGCGGCGAGCGCGCGATATTCGCGGTCGACCGCATGGGCCGACCGCACCAGCAGCCCCGCCGGCTTGCGCCGCATCACATAGGTGCGGCCGGGCGTGAACAGCTTGAAGGTCGGGTTGGACTGCCCGCCCTTGAACTGGCGGACGGTCAGCGGCCCTTCAAATCCTTCGACATTGGCCGCCATCCAGCTTTCCAGCCGCGCCTCGTCGAAGCGCTTTTCCGCGCTGACTTCGGTCGTGCCCGCATTTTTCGCGGTCCACTCGTCGCCCTGCGCCTGCGCGTCCGAAGCCAGTTCCGTCATCATCCTTCTCCCAATCGTGCCGCCTCGCGGCCTTCCGCGCGCCCGCCCTGCCGTAGATATTATGTATTCAATACATAACCTTGCCGGTTATTTCCCTCCGCCTGCCAGCGCGCGTTCCCCCTGCGCCCATGCCAGGGCGGCGAGTTCGGGAAACACCTTGGCCCGCTCCGCCGCCTTCGCCGACGCTGCGGTGCCGCGAATCACGCGCCCTTTGATGCCATGGAAAATGGCTGCCATGCGAAAAAAGTTGAACGCGATATAGAAATCATAGCCGGGAATGGCCGCCCGTCCCGTCCGCGCGCAATAGGCCGCGACATATTCGTCCTCCGAGGGGATGTTGAGCGCTGCCAGATCCGCGCCCGCCAGACCGGCGACGATATGCGGCGGCATCCGGTACATCATCGTATGATAGGCGAAATCCGCTAGCGGATGCCCCAGCGTCGACAGTTCCCAGTCCAGCACCGCCAGAACGCGCGGCTCGGTCGGATGGAAGATCATATTGTCGCAGCGGAAGTCGCCGTGCACGACACTGGTGTCGTCGCCCGCCGGAATGGCACCGGGCAGCCATTCGATCAGCCGGTCCATGTTCGGGTCGCGGCCGGCGTCCGCATCCTCCAGATATTGCCGGGACCAGCGTGCGATCTGGCGCTCGAAATAATTGCCGGGCCGCCCATAGTCGCCAAGCCCCGCCGCCGCGTAATCGATGCCATGCAACTGCGCCAGCGTGGCGTTCATGGCGTCGAAATAGGCGGGACGGTCGGCCTTCGCCACGTCGGGGAACGTCGCGTCCCAGAAGATGCGCCCTTCCACCATCTCCATGATGTAGAACCATGTCCCGATCACCGAATCATCGGTGCACAGACCATAGACATGCGCGACCGGAAAGCCGACGCCGCCCAGCGCGGACAGCACCTTTGCCTCCCTCTCCACGGCATGGGCGCCCTTCAGCAGCTGACCGGGCGGCTTGCGGCGCAGGACGTAGGACCGGTCCGGCGTGTTCAGCTTATAGGTGGGGTTGGATTGCCCGCCCTTGAACTGCTCGACGCTGAGCGGGCCACGGAAACCCTCGACATGCGCGCCCATCCAGTCGGCCAGACGCGCCTCGTCGAACGCATAGCCTTCGCGAACCGCGGTCGTGCCCGCATTGGCGTTTGCATCAACGCTCATGCGCGATTGGCCTTGGCATGATCGCGCTTGATCTTCTTGGCCAGCGACCATTTGTGGACCTCAGTCGGGCCGTCATAGATGCGGAAGGCGCGCACCTCGCGGAAATATTGTTCCACCATCGTATCGCCCGATACGCCATTACCGCCCATCACCTGCACGCAGCGATCCGCCACCCGCATCAGCGCCTCGCTGACCGCGACCTTCGCCATCGAACTTTCGGCGGTGCCCAGATGGCCTTCATCCAGCACGGCGGCGCACCAGTCGATGATAAGCTCGCACTGTTTGAGGTCGATCAGATTGTCGGCCAGCATGAAGCCCACGCCTTCATGGTCGATCAGCGGCTTGCCGAACGCCATGCGGCGGCAGGCATAGTCAGTCGCGATCTCATGCGCGCGGATGCCGCCGCCCAGCCAGCGCATGCAGTGCGACAACCGTGCCGGAGACAGGCGGATCTGGGCATATTTGAAGCCCTCCCCGCTATTGCCCAGCATCTGGTCGGCGGGCACGCGCAGATTGTCGATCGCCACTTCGGCATGGCCGCCGGGCATCGAACTGTCGATCGTGTCGAGCACCCGCGTGACGCGGATAGCGGGATCGGGCAGGTCGACCAGGAACATGCAGGCGCCGTCGTCCGACTTCGCCATGACGATGCCGACCTTCGCGCCTTCCGCGCCGGTGATGAATTTCTTGTGGCCGTTGATAACCCAGTGATTGCCGTCCGGCCGGGCCGTGGTCAGCATCATAGACGGGTCGGAGCCGGCCCCGTTATCGTCGGCCGGTTCGGTCATGAAGAAGGCCGATCGCGCGCTGCCGTCGACCATCGGCGCCAGAAAGCGGCTCTTCTGCTCGGGCGAGCCGACCTTGCCCAGCAGATACATATTGCCTTCGTCCGGCGCCATAGTGTTGCAGGCAAGCGGCCCCAGCATCGAGATGCCGCTGCGGATCAGCACGATCGCCGTCTCGCGCTGGCTCAAATGGCTGCCGTCGGCCAGGATGTGCGGCGTCAGGACGCCCGCCTCGCGCGCCTTGGCCCGCATTTCCTGAACCAGATCGTCGGTGGGGCCGTGCGCCTCGCAGCGCGGGTCCTTCTCATAAGGAATGATGACGTCCCTGACGAACCGTTCGACCTGATCGGCGATCTCCCGAGCGCGCGCTTCACCTACACCCATTCGACGATCCCCTCTGTCATGGCCGCCACACTGGCGCATAAAGTATTAGTGATAGGACCACAGCATTAATGATAGCATAGCCTGCGTGGTCGTTATCGCTCGCCC
>JBFWMJ010000026.1:0-30175 GCA_050251675.1 Sphingobium sp. | reverse complement strand
GTCAGGGCCGGATCAGGCGCGCAACGCGTCGACTGCCCGAACAGGGGGAGAGGATGGCCGTGAGCGAGGCGAAATCCGCGGACAATCCGCTGGCCGGCAGCTGGCGCGAACTGGTCGACGTCGACCGGCTGGCGGCATGGATGGCCGCGCAGGGGCTGGGCGACGGCCCGATCGAACAGCCGGTTTCGCTGGGCGGGGGCACACAGAATCTGCTGCTGGCCTTCACCCACAAGGCCCGCCGCTATGTGCTGCGCCGGCCGCCTCTCCATCCCCGCGCGGACGGCAATATGACGATGCGGCGGGAAATGCGGGCGCTGGCCGCGCTGGCCGACAGCGACGTGCCGCATCCCCGGCTGCTGGCATCCTGTCCCGATGTCGAGCCGCTGGGCGCGGCCTTCTATCTGATGGAGCCGATCGACGGGTTCAACGCATCGGTCGCCATGCCCATGCCCCATGCCGGCGACCCGGCGATGCGCCACGCCATGGGGCTGGCGCTGATCGACGGCGCGGTGAAGCTGGGCCGGGTCGACCATGTTGCCACGGGTCTGGCCGATCTGGGCCGTACGGACGGTTTTCTGGAACGGCAGGTCGCGCGGTGGAAGGGGCAGCTGGAAGGCTATGGCGAATATGACGGCTGGGCCGGCCCCCATCTGCTGCCCGGCGTCGACCGGGTGGCCGACTGGCTGGAGCGGCACCGGCCGTCCACCTTCATGCCCGGCATCATGCATGGCGACTATCATCTGGGCAATGTGATGTTCCGCCGGGACGGGCCGGATCTGGCGGCGATCGTCGACTGGGAACTGGTGACGATCGGGGATCCCCTGCTGGATCTGGGCTGGATATTGGCGACATGGCCCGAACCAGGAGACGAGAGCACCGCGCTGCCGGTCAGGCCGTGGGAGGGTTTCCCCACCTCCGACGAACTCATCGCTTATTATGCGCGGGGCAGCGAGCGCGATCTGGCCGCCCTGCCCTGGTATCGGGTGCTGGCCTGCTACAAGCTGGGCATATTGCTGGAGGGCAGCAATGCCCGTGCCTGTGCCGGGAAGGCCCCGCGCGAAATCGGCGACCGGCTGCACGCCAGCGCCGTGCACCTGTTCGGCCGCGCCGCACGGCTGGTCGACGCGAATTGAGAGGAAAGAAAGGCGACACATATGGGCTGGAGCTTCGAGACCGATCCTGAATATCAGCAAAAACTGGACTGGGCGGACCGCTTCGTGCGCGAGGAGGTGGAACCGCTCGACCATGTGCTGGGCAGCCAATATGGGGTGAAGGACCCGGATTACCTGCGCCTGGTGCGCCCGTTGCAGGCGCAGGTGAAGGCGCAGCAGCTGTGGGCCTGCCATCTGGGCCCGGAACTGGGCGGGCCGGGATATGGGCAGGTGAAACTCGGCCTGCTCAACGAGATTCTCGGCCGCTCACGCTTTGGTCCGGTGGTGTTCGGCACGCAGGCGCCCGACACCGGCAATGCCGAAATACTGGCGCATTACGGATCGCCGACTCAGAAGGAGCGCTATCTGCGCCCACTGCTCGACAATGAGATCGTCTCCTGCTTTTCCATGACGGAGCCGCAGGGCGGCGCCGATCCGCTGATCTTCACCACCACCGCCCGGCTGGAGGGCGGCGAATGGGTCATCAACGGAGAAAAATGGTTCTCCTCCAACGCCATTCACGCCGATTTCCTGATCGTCATGGCGGTGACGGAACCCGACGCCCCGCCGCATTCCCGCATGTCGATGATCATCGTGCCGACGCAGACGCCCGGTGTCGAAATCGTCCGCAACACCGGCTATCCGGGCGAGGCCGATCGCGCCCACGCCTATATCCGCTACACCGACGTGCGCGTGCCGGCGGACAATATATTGGGCGGACGCGGCCAGGCCTTCGTCGTCGCGCAGACACGCCTTGGCGGCGGGCGCATCCACCATGCGATGCGCACCATCGGCGAGGCGAAGAAGGCGTTCGACATGATGGCGCAGCGCGCGATCAGCCGCTTCACCAAGGGCGAAATGCTGTCGCAAAAGCAGATGGTGCAGGACAAGATCGCCGACAGCTGGATCGAGATCGAACAGTTCCGCCTGCTGGTGCTGCGCACCGCCTGGCTGATCGACAAACATAAGGATTATCGCAAGGTCCGGCGCGACATCGCGGCGGTGAAGGTGGCCATGCCCAAAGTGCTGCACGACGTCGCGTCGCGCGCGCTGCTGATCCACGGGTCCTACGGCCTGTGCGACGAAACGCCCTTCATCGCGCAGATCGCCACATCCTATATGCTGGCGCTGGCCGACGGCCCGACCGAAGTGCACAAGGTCACGATCGCGCGGGAAACGTTCAAGGACTATACCCCCTATCAGGGCACGTTCCCACCCTATCATCTGCCCACGCTGACCAATCAGGCGCGGGAAAAATTCGGCATGGGCGCAGTACAGGAAATGGTGGACGCCGATGGTTGACGCAAAACTGTTCGATCTTTCCGGCAAGGTCGCCCTCATCACCGGCGGGTCGCGCGGGCTGGGGCTGCAAATGGCGCTGGCCTTTGCCGATGCGGGCGCCGACATCATCATTTCCAGTCGCAAGCAGGACGCCTGCGAGGCGGCGGCGCAGCAGGTCCGCGCCAAGGGACGCCGCGCCGTCGCGATCGCCGCCCATGCCGGGCGCTGGGACGATATGGACCGGCTGGTGGAGGAGGCCTATGCCGCCTTCGGCCGGATCGACATACTGGTCGCCAATGCCGGCATGTCCCCGGCCGCGCCGCCGCATGAGGTCGACGAGCGGCTGTTCGACAGCGTCATGTCGCTGAACTTCAAGGGGCCGTTCCACCTCTGTTCGGTCATCGGCCATCATATGGCGCAGGGTGACGGCGGCGTCATCATCGGCACTTCATCCGTCGCCTCGATGATCCCCAGCCCGATGGTCGTACCCTATAGCGGGGCGAAGGCGGCGCTCAATGCCATGGCGGTGTCGCTGTCCCACGCCTATGCGCCCAAGGTCCGGGTGAACATCATTTCCGCCGGCCCTTTCCTGACCGACATTTCAAAGGCGTGGAGCGAGGAGGACCGGCAGGTATCGCCCAACGCCCTGGGACGGCCGGGACGACCGGACGAGATCGTGGGCACGGCATTGTGGCTGGCGAGCGATGCGTCGAGCTTTGTGACCGGCGCGATCATCCGTTGCGACGGGGGGATGCATTAAGGGGCGACCGCGACAGGCGAAAACCGTCATCGCGGGCGGAGCGAGCCGGCGCGGAGGTCCGGCGCGACGCGACGGGCCGGAACGCTCCGCCCGTTGCGCGATCATGGCGGAAGCAAGGCTTCGTGGGACCGTTCGCGGCGAAATGGCGGTTTTTCGTGACCCGGAGCGCAGCCTGCTTACGGCAGGGAACTTCCGAAGCGCGCAAAACCACCAATTGCAGGTCATAAGAGCGGAATATCGATCCGTTCCGGTGCCCGGCCTGCGCGTGTCAGTGCCCCACACCCGCCTCTTGCACTCTGCCACTTTTGCGCCTAGCCATCCCCTCATCGCTTAGTTAAATAATTCGCCCGGTCAATTTCGGATCGAGTCGGACAGCGAAAGAGTGAGGGGCGTACGTGACCAACAGGACGGCGGGCAAGGATGACGGCATGTCGAGCGTGCAATGGGCCGACGACGATAATGACGCGCACACGCTCGACGCGGTCAGGCTCGACGCCTATCTGCGTGACCATCTGGACGGCTATCGCGGCGAACTGGCGGTACGGCGGCTGAAGGGCGGCGCGTCCAACCCCACCTATGTCCTGACCGAAACCGACGGCGCGACGGTGCGCCGCTACGTGCTGCGCAAGAAGCCGCCCGGCGTGCTGCTGCCCAGCGCGCATCAGGTGGAACGCGAATATCGGATCATGAAAGCGCTCGGCCCGACCGACGTGCCCGTACCCAATGCGCGGTTGCTGTGCGAGGACAACGACGTCGTCGGCACCCCGTTCTACATCATGGATTTCCTGGAAGGACGCATCTTTCGCGATCCGACCCTGCCCGGCATGGACCCGGCCACGCGGGCGCAGGTCTATGACAGTTTCGTCGATGTGCTGGCGCGGTTGCATCAGGTGGATTTCGTAGGCGCCGGCCTTGGCGACCTGGGCAAGCCGGGCAATTTCTTCGAGCGGCAGACGGCGCGCTGGATCAAGCAATATCGCGGCGCGCAGACCGACGAGATTCCCGAGATGGAGGAACTGATCGCCGCGCTGCCCGCCATGATCCCGCAGGACGACAGCGTTACCATCGCCCACGGCGACTATCGGCCCGAAAACATGATGTTCCATCCCACGGAACCGCGCGTCATCGCGCTGCTGGACTGGGAATTGTGCACGCTGGGCCATCCGCTCGCCGATCTGGGCTATGCCTGCATCATGTATCACGCCCGGATCGACCGGTGGGGTACGCTCCACGCGGTCGATTTCGCGACGTCGGGCATTCCGGACGAACGGGCGCTGGTCGACAATTACTGCCGCCGCACCGGCCGTGACGGGGTGGACAACCTGTCCTTCTACACGGCCTTCGCCTTGTTCCGCCTCGCGGCCATTTCGCAGGGTGTCTACAAGCGCGGGCTCGACGGCATCGGCACCGGCTATGATGCCGCGAACATCAATGGCGCGCCCGACATCGCGCGCTTTGGCATCGCCCTCCTCGACAAAGGCTGATCCCAGCCTCTCCATAATCGCATCAAGAAGGAACCGAACATGGCAGAAGCGTATATCGTAGCAGCCGGTCGCACCGCCGGCGGACGCCGCAACGGCCGCCTTTCCGGCTGGCATCCGGTGGATCTGGGCGCCGCCGCGATCAACGCGGTGGTGGAACGCGCGGGCATCGACCCGGCGGCGATCGAGGATGTGATTATGGGCTGCGTCGCGCAGGTCGGCGAACAGGGCCTGCATGTCGGGCGCAACGCCGTGCTGGCATCGAAACTGCCCGAACATGTGCCCGCCGTGTCGATCGACCGTCAGTGCGGATCGTCGCAGCAGTCGATCCATTTCGCCGCGCAGGCGGTGATGTCCGGCACGCAGGACGTCGTGCTGGCCGCCGGCATCGAATCGATGAGCCGGGTGCCGATGGGCTCTTCCGGCTTCTGGTCGACCGAACCCAAGCCCGGCGGCGCCACCAGCCCGGGCATCGCCGCCCGCTATCCCGGCATCAGTTTCAGCCAGTTCATGGGCGCGGAGATGATCGCCAAGAAATGGGACCTCAGCCGCGAGGATTTGGACAATTTCGGGCTGGAGAGCCACAGGCGCGCGATCGCCGCGACGCAGAACGGCGCCTTCGCCGACGAAATCATCCCGGTTGAGATCGACACGCCGGAGGGACGCGAGATCCACGACAAGGATGAGGGCATTCGTTACGACGCGACCCCGGAATCGATGGCCGGCGTCAAATTGCTGGTCGAAGGCGGCCGGATCACCGCCGCCACCTCCAGCCAGATCTGCGACGGCGCGTCGGGCGTGCTGGTGGTCAGCGCGCAGGCGCTCAAGGACCATGGCCTGACCCCGCTGGCGCGCATCCACGCCATGACCGTCACCGCCGGCGATCCGGTGGTGATGCTGGAAGAACCGCTGTTCGCGACCGAAAAGGCGCTCAAGCGCGCCGGCATGTCGATCAACGACATCGACCTGTACGAAGTGAACGAGGCATTCGCCCCGGTGCCGCTCGCCTGGCTGAAATATGTCGGCGCGGACCATGCGAAGCTGAACGTCAACGGCGGCGCGATCGCGCTCGGCCATCCGCTCGGCGCGTCGGGCGCGAAGCTGATGGCGACGCTGGTCCACGCCCTGCGCCGGCAGGGCAAGCGCTACGGGCTTCAGACGATGTGCGAAGGCGGCGGTGTCGCCAACGTCACGATCGTCGAAGCACTTTGATCGAAACCCAATCTTTTCCAGTCAGGAGAATGACATGAAGCTTGATTCCTCCGTTTCCGCGGTCGTCACCGGCGGCGGCTCGGGCCTTGGCTACGCGACCGCCGCCGCGCTGCGCGAAAAGGGCGTGAAGGTCGCCCTGTTCGACATGAACCCGGAAGCCGGTGAAAAGGCCGCGGCCGAAATCGGCGCCATTTTCTGCCAGGTCGACGTGACGTCGGAGGAGCAGGTCGACGCCGCCTTCGCCAAGGCGCGGGCCGCCAACGGGCAGGAACGCGTGCTGGTCAACTGCGCCGGTATCGGCAACGCGGTGAAGACGGTAAGCCGTGCCAAGGAAACCGGCGAGCTCAGGCATTTCCCGCTCGACGCGTTCAACAAGATCATCCAGGTCAATCTGGTCGGTACCTTCCGCTGCATCGCCAAGTCGGCGGTCGGCATGTGCGCGCTCGATCCGCTGGAACATGGCGAACGCGGCGCGATCGTCAACACCGCGTCGGTCGCGGCCGAAGACGGACAGATGGGCCAGGCGGCCTATTCCGCGTCGAAGGGCGGCGTCGTCGGCATGACCCTGCCGATCGCGCGCGACCTGATGAGCGAGGGTATCCGCGTCAACACCATCCTGCCGGGCATCTTCGAAACGCCGCTGCTGATGGGCGGCGGCCCCAAGCTGGTTGAGGCGCTGTCCGCCATGGTACCCTTCCCCAAGCGCCTTGGCGCACCGGCCGAATATGCCAATCTGGCGCTGACCATGATCCAGAACGGCTATTTCAACGGCGAGGACGTACGCCTCGACGGCGCCATCCGCATGGCGCCGCGCTAAACATCGGTCCCTTCGGCCCGCAACGGGTCGAAGGGACGCTCATATCGCGTCCGTGACCGGCGACAGGGTCTACGATGGCCCTTTGCCGGCATGGCGGGCGACGCTGTTTCAGTCGATCTCGATCACCAGCTTACCCTTCGCATTGCCCGACATCATCTCGGTCAGCGCCTGCGCCGCCTGATCCATGCTGTATCGGCCGCCGATATGCGGGCGCAGCTTGCCTTGCGCCATCCATCGAACCAGATCGTCCATGTCGCGGCGATAATTTTCCGGTTCGCGCTGGATCGACGCACCCCAGAATACGCCAACGACAGACGCGCCTTTGAGCAGCGGCAGGTTGAGCGGCAGCGCGGTGATCCCGGCCGCGAAGCCGATCACCAGAAAGCGACCGTTCCAGCCCAGCGAGCGGAAGGCCGGTTCGGCCAGCGGGCCGCAAACGGGGTCATAAACCACGTCCACCCCGTCCTTCCCGACAATCTCGCGCAGCCGGTCGCGCAGGTCGTCCTTGCTATAGTCGATCAGGTGGTCCGCGCCGCACGCCTGCGCCACCACCAGCTTTTCCGCGCTGGACGCAGCAGCGATGACCGTCGCGCCGAGCAGCTTGCCCATCTGCACCGCCGCGCTGCCCACGCCGCCGCCCGCGCCCAGCACCAGCAGCGTCTCGCCCGGCTTCAGGTCACCGCGCGTCCGCAGCGCGTGGATGGTCGTGCCGTAAATCACGCTGATCGACGCCGCGTCGGCGAAAGGCACCGACGCATCGAAGCGAAATAGCTGCGCCGGGGTCGCGAGCAGATATTGCGCGCATGTGCCGCGAACGCCGTTGACGATCACCCGGTCGCCGACCGACAGGCCGCTGACCCCTTCCCCCAGCGCGTCGACCAGCCCCGCACCTTCCTGCCCCAGCACGAACGGCAACGGGGCGGTGTCCTGATACCGGTTGGCGACCAGCAACCCGTCGGGGAAATTCAGGCTCGCCGCCTTCATGGCCACGCGGACCTGGCCCGGGCCGGGCACGGGGTCCGGCCTTTCGCGCACCACCAGCACATCGGGTTCACCATATTCCTCGCACATGACTGCTCGCATTTACCTGTTCCTCTCTATGGCACATGCCCCTCTATGGCCTGATGTTGATCGGTCGATCAATGATGCCGCTCATTTTGCCGTGGACACATATTGGCCATACGTATAGCATCCATGAAAACATTATCAGGGAGAGGGTGGACCGATGGCGATTCCCCAGCATCATGCCGACGCGATCGTCGATCCGAAGGCGTATCAGGACGCGGCGCCGGTGGATGAGGCCTTTGCGGCTATCCGCCGCGATCATCCGTTCGACGTCGCCCATCCGCAGGGCTATGCGCCCTTCTGGGTCGCGTCACGCCACGCCGACATCGTCGAGATCGAACGCCAGCCCGACCTGTTCCACGCGGGCGACCGGCCCACGGTGCTGGCGAATCGCGAGGCGGAACAGATGGCCTATGCCTTCACCGGCGAGCCCAATCTGATCCGGTCGCTGGTGTCGATCGACGGCATGGAGCACAAGCAGATCCGCGCCGTCACCTTTTCCGCCTTCACCCCTGCGGCGATCCGCAAATGGGAGGAGGTGGTCCGCACGCTGGCCCGCCGCACCGTCGACGAGATGGTGGCGCGCGCACCCGAATGCGACTTTGCCGCGGATATCGCCTTCCTCTATCCGCTGCGCGTCGTGATGCGCGTGCTGGGTGTGCCCGATGAGGACCAGCCGATGATGCTGAAGCTGACGCAGGAAATCTTCAGCAGCAACGATCCCGAACTCAACCGCAACCGGCAGGAAGTGACCCCCGCGGAGGCGATGGCGCAGCTCAACCAGACGATGCTCGATCTGGAGGCCTATTTCGGCAAGGTTACGGAAAAGCTGCGCGCCGATCCCGATGGCTCGGTGAACAGCCTGATCGCCAATGCACGGATCGGCGACGACTATCTCAACCGCCGGCAATTGATGGGCTATTACATCATCGCCGCGACGGCCGGGCACGACACGACTTCAAACGCGCTGGCCGGCGCGATGTGGGCGATGGCGCAGGACCGCGCGATCCTGCCCGACCTTCAGGCCGACCCGGGCCTGATCCCCGGCTTTATCGAGGAATCGATCCGCTGGACAACCCCGGTCAAACATTTCATGCGGACCGCGACCGCCGACACGCAAGTCGCCGGGCGCGATGTGGCGAAGGGCGACTGGATCATGCTGTCCTATCATTCGGCCAATCGGGACGAGGCAGCCTTTGCCGATCCTTTCACCTTCGACCACCGGCGCAAACCCAACAAGCAGATCGCCTTCGGCTATGGCCCGCATGTATGCCTGGGCCAGCATCTGGCGCGCATGGAGAACCGCATCCTGTGGGAGGAGATGCTGCCGCGGCTGAAATCGCTGGAACTGGCGGGAACGCCCGAACTGACCCGCTCGAACTTCGTGTGCGGTCCCAAACATGTGCCGATCCGCTTCAGCGTGCATTAGGGCAGATCGATATTCAGAGGATAATTTGACGAAAATGGCGGTTTTTCGTGACCCGGAGCGCAGCCGGCTTACGGCAGGCGAGCCCCGCACGCACGGATAATCGCCATTTGCAGGCCGTCAGAGCGGAATGTCGAGCCGCCCTGGAGCGCCGGCCTATTCCTGGTCGAACAGCCGGCCGTCATCCCCACCCAGCTCTTGCGCACCCGACGCGATAGTGACGGTGGACGCGTCGCCATGCAGGGGCCGGCGATGCTCCGTCCGGCCCCCGAACGCCCGCATATGCCGACCGGCCCCGCCATGGCGCGCGGAGCGGAGTGGAACGCATCCTACCGCTGCATGCCCCGCCCCGGCGCTCAGCGCCTCAGCTACGCGACGTGCGCGCCGGGCACCGGCTCGCCCCGCCGGGCCATTTCCGCGATGATCGCGTCATCATCGCTGAACTCGATGGTATAGCGGTCCCGTCCTTCCTCCACGAACCAGCGATAGGAATCGGCCAGCGCGCTTTCCAGCGTGAAGGACGGTTCCCAGCCCAGATCGCGGCGCGCCTTTTCGATGGAGAAGGCCATGCCGCCGTGCCGCGCCTCCAGCCAGTGGACCACGGGCGACTTCATGCCGATGCCGCGCGGCATGGTGACGATATTGGGCGTCACGCCGACCGTCTTCGCCATCAGCCGCATATAGGCGGCGATGGTGCAGAATTGCGATCCGGCCGCGTTGTAGATCTGGCCGATCGCGCGTTCATTGCCCAGAATGGCGCACATCAGCCGCGCTACGTCCTGGATATGGACGACATGGATGTTCGCGCCGACGTCACCGGCCAGCAGCAGGGGGCGCGCCTGTTCCAGCCGCGTGAACGTCCCCGGCTCACGCGTGGGGAGCGGGCTCATCGGGCCGCAGCTATGGCTGACCCGCACCACTGTATAGGGCAGCCCGTTTTCCGCCTGCTCGCGCGCCAATATCCGTTCGCAGCGTACCTTGTCCGCGCCGTAACTGCCGAACAGGCCGGTCTGCTCGTCGTCGGAAACGGGAAAATCCTCCGCGATCGGCTGCGTGTCCGACTGGAGATAGACCGCGATCGAACTGGTGAAGATGAAGTGTTTCACCCGCCCCCGGAACATATCGACCACCGGGCGCATGTCGTCGGGCGTGAAACTGGTATTGTCGAACACCGCGTCGAATTCGTCGCGCACCGGCGTCAGCACTTCCTCGATGACGCCGGGCTGCCTGCGGTCGCCATGCAGGCGGCGCGTCCCCGGCGGCATCGGTGCGACATGGCTGTTGAACACCGTCACCTCATGCCCCTGCCGCGCCAGTTCGAAAACCAGGTGGAGGCCGATATAGCGATTACCGCCCAGAACCAGCACTTTCATCGGATCATTCCCCGTCTTGATTGTTTGCCTTGGCCGCCCCGCCAGAGAAGACGGCGAGGTCGGTGAAACGAATATTGCCCTCGCGCAGGCCATCCAGCACGACATCGATGCCGCCCGACCGGATCATCCATTCGAGCCGGTGGTCGCGAAACTGCCGCTGGAACGCGCCCGACCGCACCAGTGCGGCCACGCCTTCCATGCCGGGAAGGGTGTCCATGGCCTCCCGGACCGTAAGCGCGACGGAGGGGCGCGCCCTCGCCCGTTCCAGCCACGCGGCGAGGGGCGATCCGGCAGCCGGCGCGATGCCGAACATTTTGGACATGGCGACATAGGGAATGGCCGACAGGTCGCCCCAGCCGAAACGGTCCCCGGTCAACCATGGCGCGTCGCCCAGCAGGCCTTCAAGCCAGCGGTGCATCTGCGCCACCTGCCGTTCGGCGGCGGCGCGCAGCGCAGGCGCGCTAGTCCCTTCGCCGCGTTTGAAGAAGCGCAGTTCGCCCAGCCCCCAGTTGATCGCCTCCCAATGGGTGTCGCACACCTCCTCGATCGTGCGCATCCGCGCGCGGTCGACCGGCACGGGCGGCATCATCGGCGGCTGGGGAAAGCTTTCCTCCAGATATTCCAGGATGATCGTGGAATCATAGAGTGCCGTATCGCCAACCTGGAGCGCGGGCACTTCCAGTCGGGGATTGATCCGCGCGAAATCGTCCATGGACCCGCCCGCGCCGATATTGGCGGGCATCCGGGTTTCGAAGGGCAGGCCCTTTTCCCGCAGGAGGATGCGGATCTTCTGCGCATAGGGCGACAGCGGATGTTCGAACAGCAGCAAGGGCGGCATCGGCGCGGTCCTTCTTCCTCAACCGTTTTCGGGCGGGCAGGACGGCCATCCCCCGTCCGAATGGCGCGCGACCGCACAGGGCAGGCCGCGCGCCCTTTCGATCAGGCGCCGGTCCAGCGTGGCGGGCGCTTCTCCGCAAAGGCCAGCGGGCCTTCCTTCGAATCGTTCGACTTGAACAGCGCTTTCATGGCGGGGAAATTCCACTGTTCGGTCAGCGCCTGTTCCAGCGGCATTTCCAGCCCGCGCTGCACGGTCTGCTTCGATGCCTGCACGGACATGGGGCTTGCTTCCATGATCTGCGCCGCCCATTGCTTCGCGACGGCCAGCGCCTCGCCCTTGGGCGCGACTTCGTTGACGAAGCCCAGTTCCTTGCCCTCCGCGGCGGAAACGCGGCGGCTGGTCAGGATCATGCCTAGCGCACGGGTTTCGCCCACGATGCGCGGCAGGCGCAGCAGGCCGCCGGCCAGGGCGGCCAGACCCACGCGCGGTTCCGGCAGGGCGAAGACGGCATTTTCCGCCGCGATCACCAGGTCGCACGCCAGAACGATCTCGAATCCGCCGCCCATGGCGACGCCGTTCACCGCGGCGATGACCGGCTTGTTAAGGTCGAAACGGCTGGACAGGCCGGCAAAGCCGGTCTTGTTGCCGTCGCTCGTCAGCCCGCCGCCCGCGGCCGTGACCTTCAGGTCGTTGCCGGCGCAAAAGGCGCGGTCGCCCGCGCCCGTGACGATCGCGACCCACTGGCCCGGATCGGCGGCAAAGGCGTCGAAAATGCCCTCCAGTTCCATATGCGCGTCGGCGTGCAGCGCGTTCATCGCCTCCGGGCGGTTGAGCGTGACGATGGTGATAGGCCCCTCACGGTCCACCTTGGCATATTTATAGTCCATTGATATTTCCTCCATTGCCGGGCGCCCTCGCGCACGCCCCTTGTTCTATCGGATAGCGGCCGGTCAGATCACGCCTGCCGCGCGCAGTTTCTCGTCATCATAGCCGATGCCGCGCAACACCGCCTCGGTCTGGATCGATCCGTCCCACATCACGGGCATGTCGTTCTGCGTAACCGAATAGCGCGGAGCAGGCCGCGGTTGCACCACACCCCCCGCCTCGACGAACGTGCCGCGCTCCACATTATGCGGGTGGAGCGGCGCCTCGCTCATGGAAAGGACCGGCGCGAAGCAGACATCCGTATGCTCCATCGCCGCGCACCATTCGTCACGGGTGCGGCCACGGATGACGGCGGCCAGCTTATCCTTGAGCGCGCGCCATTGATCCTGGTCCATCTGCGCATCCCATGCCGCGTCGTCCAGCCCGGCCTTCTCGCGCAGCAGGCGATAAAATTGCGGCTCGATCGACCCGAGCGAGATATATTTGCCGTCCTTCGTTTCATAGCTGTCGTAGAAATGCGCGCCGGTATCGAGCATGTTGACGCCGCGTTCGTCCTGCCAGCCACCCTGCGCGCGAAACGTCCAGATCATGCTCATCAGCACCGACGCACCATCGGTCATCGCGCAATCGATCACCTGCCCCTCGCCTGTTTTCCCGGCGTGCAGCAGCGCGCTGACCATGCCGAAAGCCAGCATCATGCCGCCGCCGCCGAAATCGCCGATCATGTTGATCGGCGGCGTGGGTTTCCCGCCTTCCCGACCATAAGCGTGGAGCGCGCCGGCCAGCGCGATATAATTGATGTCGTGCCCGGCAGCCTGCGCATAAGGCCCGGTCTGGCCCCAACCGGTCATGCGGCCATAGACCAGCCGGGGATTAAGTTTCAGCATCTCTTCCGGGCCAAGACCCAGCCGTTCGGTGACGCCCGGCCGGAATCCTTCGACCAGCCCATCCGCCGACGCGATCAGGTCGCGCACGACCTGCTGCCCCTGCGGCGATTTGAGGTCGGCGGTGACGACCTTGCGCGACCGCATCAGCACATCCTTCTGCATGTCGGTCGGCACGCCGCCCTGCACGCCGCCAGGCCGTTCGACGCGGATCACTTCCGCGCCATGGTCCGCCAGCATCATGCAGGCGAAGGGACCGGGACCGATCCCCGCCAGTTCGATGATGCGAACGCCTTTCAGCGGTCCTGCCATATGTTAGTTCCTTGATTAATTCAGATCGAGACCCCTGGTGCGGCTTTCCGCCGCGCCATGCAAGCCCGGTTCAGCCGACGGGCCCAAAGGTTTCGACCGCATGCAGCGTATCGCAATGTTCGCGTACTTCCGCGATCCTGCCGTCGCGCACGCGGATCAGGAAATGATATTTATTGGCGTAGCGCCGGCCGTTCTTGAGATCCCCCTGCGACCGCGCTTCGATGGCGACACGGTCATCCTCGGCCGTCACGCTGTCGATCTCGAACCGGATCGGTCCGGCCAGCACGGTTTCAAGCCCTGCCGCGGTCTCCAGCATTTCCGGCTTGGTCTTCGTGCCCATCGCCGTCCACCAGGACGCATCGTCCGCCATCGCCTGCAACGCGGTGGCAAAACCATCCGAATTGGCGGTGGTGAACAGCGCGGTCGCGACAGCCTTGTTGCTTTCCAGTGACATATTCCTCTCCCTCAGCGTGATGATCGCCCGTCAGAGCGCGGCGGCATCCTGTCTGGCCAGCCTCAGCGCGGTGTCCGAAAACTGCGGCACATAGTCAATGAAGGCCTTGAAGCGCGGATCGTCGCTCAACCCCCGATCGAACAGGGCATAGCCGTAAACGTGGATCGCCGCGATCCGCAGGAAATTCGCCGCTTCGAACCAGTGCATCCGCTCGGTCGACCGGCCCGAGCGCCGCGACCATTCGGTGAACAGGCGGTTGGCCTGCCACAGACCCGGCAGGTCGTGGCCGGGGAAGGCGGGATGATCGTCGCTCTCGAACGGTATCGTCAGATAGCTGATGTCCCAGCGCGGATCACCGTTAAAACCCAGTTCCCAGTCCAGCATCCCGGTCAGCATGCCTTCATGCCACAGCATGTTGGGCAATTTGGGGTCGCCATGGACGGGGCTGGGCCGATCGGTGGCGGGCGCATTGCCGATCAGCAGCGCGATCGCTTCGTCCAGTTCGGCCGGCCGGTCGATGCCGGCGATCGATTCGCGCCAGCGTTCGATCTCCGTCGCGTTGGCGCGCACCGGACCATAGGCGGGCAGCGGCGCCATGGCGTGCAGCGCCACCAGCGCATCGACCAGTTGCTCGGAAATGCGGGAAAGAAACGCCTCGGGCTGGCCATGCGCCCAATCCGGCGCGGTCCAGTCCGTCCAGGGCTTGCCCGCAAGCCGCTTCATCAGGAAAGCCGGCGCGCCCAGCACGTCGCCCTGTTCGTCAAACCAGCTGATGGCCGGAATCTTCTCACCCAGCACCGTCTGCCGCAGGTCGGTCAATATATGGTGCTGCCCCACGACGTCGAAAGCGGATTCCAGCAGCATCGCGCCCGCCGGGGGCATCCGCAATATCTGGTCGATGCCCTCGACAACATAGGTTTCGTTGCTGTGTCCCCCGGACAGCTGGGTGACGCCGGTGATGCCCGCTCCGTCTGGCAGTGCGGCACGAAGCCGGGCGGCGATGTCGTCGGTCGAACGATGCACTGTCATCTGCTTCACCCCGCGCTCTCAGCCGCCTTCTGGGCGCGGCCGCGTTCCAGCACGCCCCGGCGGCGCGCCTCGATCGCGTCGGCATCCTGCGTGGCGGCATGGGCGGTCGACCGCTCGTCCTCCAGCACCAGCCCGGCCGCAAAGGTCATGCCATAGCCGTCATCGATCAGCTTCTTGTAGGACTGCGCCATGTCGACCGGCACCGTGACGATGTCCGCCGCCAGCCGCGCCGCCTGGACCAGCAATTCGTCGGCGGGCACTACCATGTTGACGAGGCCCCAGCGTTCCGCAGTCGCGGCGTCCAGATAATTGCCGGTCAGCGACAGTTGCTTGGCCCTGTAGATACCGATGGTGCGCGACAGCTTCTGCGACAAGCCCCAGCCCGGAATGATGCCCACGCGCGCATGGGTGTCGGCAAAGCGCGCCCCTTCCGACGCGATGATGATGTCGCACCCCAGCACGATCTCGAATCCGCCGGTGATGGCGACGCCGTTGACGGCGCAGATGATCGGTTTGCGACAGGCGGTCAGCGCGTCGACCGGGTCGGCTTCCGCCAGGATCGCCTGCGGTCCGGCGACGCCCAGTTCCTTAAGGTCTAGACCGGCGCAGAACGCCCGCTCCCCCGCCCCAGTCAGCACCACGCAGCGCACGTCGTCATCGGCCGTCGCCTGCGCGAACGCCTGCGCCAGCGCGCCACGCAGCGCGGCGTTGAGCGCGTTCATCGCGTCCGGCCGGGACAGGGTGATCCAGGCGACATGGTCGCGCACGGCATAGTCGATGACGGTATCGGACATGGGCGGAAGAATCCTTCGCAGGGGGAGAATAGGAAAGGCGGCGGGCGCGCGGTCACGCGCCCGCCGTACCGGCTCAGGCGACCGGGTCGATCCAGCCCTTGAGCGGATAGCGGTCATGCGGGCCGAAGATCGCCTGCTCCAGCACGCCATGGCCGACTTCGTCGCCATTGGTCACACGCACCACATTCTGGATATGCTGGAACTGCACCGACAGCTTGTCGATCTCATTGACGTTCCAGTGCTCGGACGTGATCTCCTCCTCGCCCTTGTACATGCCATGACCCCAGGTCGGGTGGTTGTAGCCGATGCCGGTCATGTGGAACCGCAGGATGGTTTCCATCTTCAGCGTGGTCTTCTTCCCATCCTTCTCGATCAGGTCGATCTCGCCGCCGGAAAGGAAGCGGGTGCCCGGTTCGAAGGTTACGCGGTGCTCGCCCGGACGAATGTCGACGAAGCCTTCGTCCGACAGCGTATCGAAACCGCTGTCCTTGCCATAGCGCGGGAAGATCTGGGCGAATTCCTTCCAGCGCACGCCGTCGGCATATTCGAACAGGCCATAATGGGTGCAACGGTCCTTCCAGGTGATCGGCGCCCACAGCCAGAACACCTGTTCCGGGATCATCGGCGCGATGCCCTGCTCCTGCTCGCCGATCTGGCGGAACCCCCAGCTGCGGTCGCGCACGCCCTGCACCTTGCTGGCGTCCACGTCCTGCCGGCGGTCACCGACAGTGATATGGCCGCCCCACATGCCGAACTGGGTATAGCGCGTGGTCTGCATGACCGTGCGCAGATGGTCGCGCATATGGTCCAGCGGCTCGGCATGGACCGGGGTGGTGCCGTGGAAGGTCAGGTCAGCGGTGATGCCGGTGCTGTTCTTGTCAATGGTGACGCGCACCGTGCGCATCGGCTCGCTGATCTCCAGCCGCATCGGCCCGACGCGCAGATCGGTGCGGTCGCCGCGCATCCGCCGCGACGCGCGGAAGCTGTCCTGCGTCCCGTCCTTGCGCACGATCGACAGCGCACAGTCCATCACCTCGCGATGGGGATAAACCGCGAAAGCGACACCGAAATAGAATTCGCCATCGGGGTCATACCCGTTAAACCAGTACCGGCCATAGGCATTGCGATCGCTGGTCGCGAGATAGGAAATGGGTTCGGACGTCTGCTGGATCGGAAAATCGTCGAACTTGCTCAATATCGTCTTACGCATATCATTCCTCTCTGTGTGATTGTTTTGCAAACGCAGGCCGGGTCAGACGCGCACCACCATCTTGCCCTTGTTCATGCCGCTGAAGAGGCCGAAAAAAGCCTCTGGCATCCGTTCCAGCCCGTCATAGACGGTGTCGACCGACCGGACGCTGCCATCATTGATCCACCCGGCCATTTCCGTGCGGAAATGGCCGATCTGCTCCATATATTCGTACAGCAGATAGCCGCGCAGCATCAGGCCGCTCTTGACGATCTGCATCGGGTTGCGCAGCGGCGGCGGATTGTCGGTATTATAGCCCGAAATGCCGCCGCACAGGGCGAAACGACCGCCATAGTTGGCGCATTCGATCGCCGCGTCGAGATGGTCGCCGCCCACATTGTCGAAATAGACGTCGATGCCGCCCGGCGCGACGGCGCGCAGCTTCTCTTCCATGGTGCCGGGCACCTTGTAGTCGATGACGGCGTCGGCCCCCAGTTCCTTGACGAAGGCGCATTTTTCCGGGCCGCCGGCCGAACCGATGACCGTCATTCCCTTGATCCGGGCGATCTGGACCACGGCGGACCCCACGCCGCCCGCCGCGGCGGACACGAACAGGACGTCGCCCGCCTTCGCGCCGGCGGCATGAAGCAGCCCGAAATAGGCCGTGGCTCCGGTCACGAACATCAGGCCCAGCCAGCTTTGGTCCGGCACGCCCAGTTCAGGCAGCTTTTCGAAGGTGGCAGCGGGGCCCACCGCCTCGTCGCGCCAGCCCAGATTGTGCAGCACCTTATCGCCCGGCTTCAGCCCGTCGGCGCGCGATGCGACCACCGTGCCGACCGCCGTCCCCTCCATCGGCTCACCGATTTCATAGGGCGGGACATAGCTTTTGCCCGGACGCATCCGGCCGCGCATATAGGGGTCGACCGACAGCCAGTCGTTGCGGACGTGCACCTCGCCCTCCCCCGGCGCGGGCAGTGCGATATCGACCAGCGCCAGATGCTCTGGACCGGGCATGTCCGCGGGATAGGACGTCAACTGCCATGCGCGCGCCATCGTCATCTTCTCCTTTTGTCGGGCGCGGGTCACACGCCGCTTCTTGTGTCGCCGGGCGGGATACGACGCCCGGCGGACATTTGAACATACGCCAAGTATCCGGCCCGTTCCGGCGTGGAACTCCTAACCAGCGGCGGTTCCGCCCGCAAGCATGGTCGGTCGGTTCAGGAACCATCTTGTCGACCGGAACCCGGCTGCTATCATCGAATCAGACGATCCGGGCATAGCCTGTGTTCATCTCAATTCAACGGATAATGAGGATGCCCGCATGACGGAAGCGAAGAATGTCGCCGACACGGAAAGGTACGAGACGCTGCTGACGGAAAGACGCGGCGCGCTGCTTATCGTCACGCTGAACCGGGCATCCTCGCTCAACAGCCTCAACAATGTGCTGGTCGACGAACTGACCGCGCTGTTCGACGGCCTTCACACCCGCACCGACATCCGTGTCGTCATCCTGCGCGCGGACGGCCGCGCCTTCTGCGCCGGCGCGGACCTTGCCAGCTGGGGTCTCGACGCGGGCGAGGGGCAGACGCACCGCACCTATGCGCTGCAACGCTCGATCGCGCGGATCATGAAGCTGATGCGGTCCTGCCCGCAACCGATCATCGGCCTTGGCCATGGCCCCGCCTGTGGCGGTGGCTTCTCGCTGCTGCTGTCCTGCGACGTGCGGATCGCCGCGCCCAGCCTGCGGATGAACGCTGCCTATATCCGCATCGGCCTTGGCGGATGCGACATGGGGTCAAGCTATTTCCTGCCGCGCCTGGTGGGCATGTCGCTCGCGTCGGAACTGCTGCTGACCGGGGATTTCATCCATGCGGACCGGGCGCTCAAGGTCGGACTGGTGAGCGACGTGGTGGCGGAAGAGGAGTTGCTGGATCGGGGCGTCGCCATGGCGGACCGGATGCTTTCCACCAATCCGCTGGGGCTGCGGATGACGAAGGACGCGCTGAACCTGGCGGTCGACGCCCCCAGTCTGGACGCCGTGATGGCGGTCGAGGACCGGCAGCAGATCCTGATTTCCGCCACCGCCGATGCGGACGAGGCGTTGAAGGCCTTTTTCGAAAAGCGCCCGCCCGTTTACCGCGACGTGTGAAGGGGGAAGCCCAGGCTCCGTTCGGCGGGGATGCCCGCATGCCCCGCACCGGCGCCCCGGCCGCTCTTGCCAATCCACCATCGCGGGGCAGCGACGCGTTATTGCTCCAGTTTCCTCACTCCCGCGAGCAGGGCTGCGCGTGAGATTTCGCCGACATGCACCTCGCGAATCATGCCCCTGCCATCCACGAACAGCGTCGTCGGCAAGCCGCGCGCCCCAACCGCGGCGGCGGCGCGCTGTCCGGGGTCGAGACGTATATGGACCGGCGAAAGCCCCCGCGCGGCGAGCCATGCGCGCACCCGCGCCGGCGCCTCTCCCTGATTGACGAGCAGGATCGGCACGGAGGAGCGTCCGGCTTCCTCGACCAGCATCGGCATTTCCCGCTGGCACGGACCGCACCATGTCGCCCACAGATTGATGACGACCGGCCTGCCGTCGCGCGCGTCAAGCACGCTGGTGTCGCCCGCCAGCGAATGGACGACGATATCGGGCGGCAGCGGTCGTTGCGCCACGCCGAGGAGCAGGGCTGACACCGCAAGCGATGTGGCCGCGATCACGGCGAAGGCGATTCCCATCGCGCGCAGGGCCGGTGTCCCGCGCAAAAGCAGGAGCAGGACGATCCCGGCGGCGGCCAGTCCCGGCAGCGGCGCAAAACCGCCCTGCCAGACAAACAGGATGGTCGCCGGTTCGGCCGCGAACGCCGGCCAGTTCTGTACGACGAAAGCCAGGCGCGCGACCAGCACGCCGGCGAGAAGCGCCATCCATGCGGCGGTCTCGGCTATCTTCCCGTGCCTGCGCCCGGTCCACCCCGCCGCCGACAGGAACGCGAAGATACCCAATATGGCGATCATCCGTTCCATCGCCAGAGCGAGCGGGCCAAGGCTGATCATATGACCCGGCGGTCAGAGCGCCGGATCATCGTCGGGATCGGAATGAAACTCGTGCCACAGACCGTTGAGGATGCCGAACCCCACGGCGAGGCCCACCCCCAATATCCAGCTGAAATACCACATAGGCGGCGTCCTTCTCAATAATAGCCGGGCTTTTCAATAATAGTCCGGGTTCGAGCCGACGTCCTTCAACGTCACGCGGCCGAACAGAACCTTATAGACCCAGGCCGTGTAAAGCAGCACGATCGGCAGGAAGATCAGTGTCACGATCAGCATGATGAACAATGTCATATGGCTGGACGACGCGTTCCACACCGTAAGGCTCGACGCGGGATCTATCGAACTGGGCAGGATGAAGGGGAACATGGCAAGCCCCACCGTGGCGACGATGCCGAACGTTCCCGCCGACGAACCGCCAAACGCAAGCAGTTCACGCTTCGTGATGATCCCGATCAGGGCAGCCAGCGGCCCCAGCAGCCCCAACGCGGGCGCGACGATCATCCAGGGATAGCGACCGAAATTGTCGAGCCATGCGCCGCCCGCCGCAACCGCGCCGATCAGATGCGGGTTGGACGGGCCGGACGGATCGACCACACCGTCGATACGAAAACCCATGCCGCCCTGCGCGACGAACACCCCGCCGATCGCGAACAGCGCGACCGACACGACCGCCGCGACGGCGCCGAAGCGGGCCGCACGATCATGGACCGCACCACGCTCTATCTTGATGGCGAGCCAGGCGGCGCCGTGCAGCACCAGCATGGCGACCGACAGCAGACCGGCAAGTAGCGAGAAGGGGTGGAACAGCCCGATCAGGCCGCCTTCATAGAAAGCACGCAGATCGCTATCGAGCCGGAAAGGAATACCGGTCAGCACATTGCCGACCGCCACGCCGAACACCAGCGCGGGCACGAAGCCGCCGACGAACAGCGCCCAGTCCCAGCGCGCCCGCCATTTCGGATTGGGCTTCTTGGAACGATATTTGAAGCCCACCGGCCGCAGGATCAGCGCGGAGAGCACCACGAACATGGCAAGGTAGAAGCCCGAGAAACTGACCGCATAGACGAACGGCCAGGCCGCGAAGATCGCGCCGCCGCCCAGAATGAACCAGACCTGGTTGCCCTCCCATGTCGCGCCGATCGAGTTGATGACCATGCGCCGTTCCGCGTCGCTCTTCGCGACGAAGGGAAGCAGCGCGGCGACGCCGAGATCGAAACCGTCGGTAAGCGCGAAACCGATGAGCAGCACACCCATCAGCGCCCACCAGATCAGGCGGAGCGTTTCATAGTCGAGGGGAATATCCATGTCCCGTCTCCTTATTCGGCGGGCAGCGGCCGATAGCCGCCGGCCACTGCGTCATCGTCCCGCGCGGCGACCGCGTGGTCCTCCACCGGCCCCTTGCGGATGGCGGCCAGCATCAGCCGCACCTCTATCACCGCAAGCACGCCATAGAGCAGCGTGAAGCCGACGATCGTGGTCCACAACTGGGCGACGGTCAGGCTGGATGCGGCGAGGAACGTCGGCAGCACGCCTTCGATGGCCCAGGGTTGACGACCGACTTCGGCCAGTATCCAGCCAAATTCGATCGCGATCCACGGCAGGGGAATGACCCACACGGCCGCCCGCATGAACAGCCGGGAAAAGCCGTTGTCGCGATCGAACCTGCGTGTCGACGCAATCCAGAAAGCCGCTGCGAAAAACAGGATGAAGAAGACCCCCAGCCCCGCCATCACACGGAATACCCAGAACATCACCGGCACGTTGGGCACCGTGCTCCACGCAGCCTTTTCGATGTCGGCGGGTGTCGCCTGCCGGGGATCGGCCACGAACCGCTTGAGCAGCATCGCATAGCCCAGATCGAGCTTGTGCCGCTCGAACTGCTCGCGCGCGACAAGGTCGGCGCGATCGACCTTCAGCCGCTCCACCGCATCATAGGCGCGTACCCCGTTCCCGATACGCTCTTCCGCCTTGACGACCAGTTCGCCGATACCGGTAACTTCGCCGGTAAGGCTGCGTGTCGCGATCAGGCCCAGCACATAGGGCAGCTTGACCTCGAAATATGTCTCGCGGTCGGCGACGCTCGGGAAACCGATGACGGCGATGCCCGCCGGCGCGGGTTCGGTGTGCCACATCGCCTCCAGCGCGGCGAGCTTCATCTTCTGGTTGTCGGTGAGCGCATAGCCGCTTTCGTCGCCCAGCACGACCACGGATAGCGACGAGGCCAGCCCGAAAGCGGCGGCGACCGTGAAGCTGCGCTTCGCCACGGCGGTCCACTTGCCCCTGAGCAGATACCAGGCCGATATGCCCAGCACGAAGATCGAGGCGCAGACATAGCCGGCGCTGACCGTATGCACGAACTTGGCCTGGGCGACGGGATTGAACAGCACCGCCATGAAATCGGTGACTTCCATCCGCATCGTTTCGGGGTTGAAGCGCGCGCCGACCGGATTTTGCATCCACCCATTGGCGATGAGAATCCACAGCGCGGACAGATTGGAGCCGATCGCCACCATGAAGGTGGTGAGCAGATGCCCGACCTTCGACAGCTTGTCCCAGCCGAAGAACATGAGGCCGACGAACGTGGCTTCGAGGAAGAACGCCATGAGCCCCTCGATCGCCAGCGGCGCGCCGAAAATATCGCCGACATAATGGGAGAAATAGGACCAGTTGGTGCCGAACTGGAATTCCATGGTGATGCCCGTGGCGACACCCAACACGAAGTTTATGCCGAACAGCTTGCCCCAGAAACGCGTGATCGTCCGCCATATCTCGCGGCCCGTCATCACATAGATGCTTTCCATGATGACGAGCATGAAGGAAAGGCCGAGGGTGAGCGGAACGAACAGAAAATGGTAGAGCGCGGTCAGCGCGAATTGCAGCCGGGAGAGTTCTATGACGGCCATGTCCATGGCGGCGCTCCTTGCGGTCCGGCCCGGCTCCTCCCGAGCGCATGAGTCGATTGTAATCTATATGCTTAGCCATTAGTCGTAACTGAGTATATGAGCAACCGATATAATCCGGGCATTGGCGCGTTCCCGTGGATCGCCGACGCTTTCGCAGCCGTCCTGATGGCGGCGGCGCTCGCGGCGGGCGTGACGGCGGCGGCCGACGGCAATGGCGGCCATATGCTGCTTGCCGCGGGCGGACTGTGCACCGCCGCCCTGTTGCGCGCGGGCATGCAGATTGTCGCCGCCGACAGCGGCGAAGCGGCAGCGACGATTGTCAGGATGCGGTGGCGGCGGCGCGTTTTCCCACGCGTCCTCACCGCGCCGCCGGGCGACCGCCGGATGCTGGGCGAAACCGTCGCCGATGCCGTCGACCGCATAGAGGATCTGGGCGGCTTCCATGCCCGTTTCCTGCCGCTGCGCCATGCCGCGATCATCGCCCCCCTGGTCATCGCGGGCGCGGCGGCCATGGGCAGCTGGATCGCGGGTGCCATCATGCTCGCCACGCTGCTGCCCTTCGGCCTTGGCATGGCGCTCGCCGGCACCGCGGCGGCGCGTGCGGCGACACGCCAGCTCGACGCGCTCAGCCGCCTGTCGGGCCTGTTCGTCGACCGCGTGCGCGCGCTGCCCGTCATCGTCTCGTTCGGCGCTCAGGACCGGATCAGTCGTCATCTGGCCGACGCCACGCGCGAGGTGGCGACCCGCACGCTCGCCGTGCTGAAGGTCGCCTTCCTGTCCAGCGCGATCATCGAATTCTTCGCGGCGCTGTCGGTCGCGCTGGTCGCGCTCTATTGCGGGTTCAATCTGCTGGGCCTGCTCCCTTTTCCGGTGCCTGAGAGACTCGGACTGGGCGAGGCCCTGTTCGTTCTCGTTCTGGCGCCCGAATTCTACCTGCCCATGCGCCGGCTTGCCGCCGCCTATCATGACAAGCAGGTGGGGGAGGCCGCGGCCGAACGGCTGGAGGCACTTGCCCCCATGTCCCCGGCCACACCGGCCCATTCCATCGACGGACCGCCCGCGCTGCGGTTCGACGCCGTGGTCGTCGACTATGGCGACACGTCCGTCGGCCCGTTCACGCTGGACGTCGCGCCGGGTGAAAGTTTCGCACTGCGCGGGGCGACGGGCATCGGCAAGTCCAGCCTGCTTCACGCCCTGCTGGGGCTGGCGCCCATAGGCGCGGGCCGAATTCTGGTCGACGGCCACGACGCCGCCAACGTCGCGCTGTCCGGCCATATCGGCTGGGCCGGACAATCGGTGGCGTTCATCCCCGGAACGCTCGCCGACAATATCCGCCTTGCGCGGCCGCAGGCCGACGATGCAGCGGTCGAGGCGGCGGCGCGCTCTGCCGGCCTTGCGCCGATGATCGCAGCGCGCGGGGAGGGCATGGACCTGCCGCTCGACCATCGCGGATCGGGCCTGTCCGGCGGCGAACGACGGCGCGTCGGGATCGCGCGCGTGCTCCTCAAAGACGCGCCGCTCTGGCTGCTCGACGAACCGACGGCGGATCTCGATTCGCAATCGGCGGCCGACATCGCCGGCATATTGGCGGCGGCCGCTGTCGGCCGGACGGTCCTTATGGTGACGCACAGCGCCGAACTGGCCGCCATCGCCGGACGGGAAAGGGTGCTGGCATGAACCGCGCGGATATGGACCGCCTGCTGCGCGAAGCCACCGGGCCGGAGCGCGGCGCGTTTCGCGTCGCCGGAGGGCTCGCCGCCGCCGCGGCGATATCGGCGGTCCTGCTGCTGGGTCTTTCGGGATGGTTCATCACCGGCGCCGCGCTCGCCGGCCTAAGCGGGGCGCTGGCGGTGCAGGCATTCAACTATCTGTTGCCGAGCGCGGCGATCCGGCTGCTCGCCATGGTCCGCACGGCGGCGCGCTACGGCGAACGCCTTTACGGCCATCGGGCGGCACTGATGGCGATTGCCGCGGTCCGCGCGCGCCTGTTCGACCGCATCCTGTCGGTGCGCGACGTGCGTGCGGTGTCGGCCGGCGACGCCGTAACCCGGCTCGTTCAGGATATCGGCGCGCTCGAAGACAAACTGGTCCGCAAACCCGCGCTTCCCGCCGCCCTCGCCGGCGCCGCCGTCGGCCTTGCCCTCGCCTGGCTGGCCAGCCCCCTGGCATGCCTTGCCCTGCTGGCGCTGCTTGCCGGGCTCGGCTGCTGGGCGCATCTGGTGACGCCCCGACTGCTGGCGCGGGCCGCGTCCGACATGGCGGCGGCGCTGGCCCGGCTCAAGGCGGGCATGGTGGACTACGCCTCGGCCTCACCCGAAATCCTCGCTTATGGGCTCGCTCCGGCAATCGGGCGGACGCTGGAAACCGAATCGGCCGCGCTCGACACGGCCCGGCGCCGCTTGGCGCGGGGGGAGGCGATTGTCGACGCGGGGCTGGTGCTGGGCGGCGGCGTGGCCATGGGCGCGATGCTGCTCCTCTCGCACGCCACGCTGCCGGTCACGGTGCTGGCGATGCTCGCCGCGGCGGGCGCGGTCGACTCCCTCTCGGGCTATGCGCGCGGCATAGCGCGGGACGCGATCGTGACGGCGGCGCTCGCGCGGCTGGACGGGATGGCGGGCGACGATGCCATGCCCGGCCCGGCGGATAACGCGCCCATCCCGGCCGTACGGACGATCGTCTTCAACCGGGCCGGCGCATCCATCCGCCTGACCCGCGGCGAGCGCCTGACCATCGGGGGACGATCGGGCAGCGGCAAGACAAGCCTTCTCGAAACGCTGGCCGGGATTCGTCCGGCAACCGCCGCCCATGGCATCCGCCTTGACGATCGCGATATCACCGCCTGGCCGCCAGATGTCGTGCGGGCGGCCTTCGCCCTCTCGCCGCAGGATGCCCCGCTGCTGTCCGGGACGATCCGCGACAATCTGCGCGTCGCGCGCGCGGGCCTTACCGACGCGCAACTGTGGGCAGCGCTTGACGTGGCCTGCCTTGCGACCGAGGTCCGCGCGATGCCGCTGGGCCTCGACCAATGGGCAGGCGACGGCGGCGCGCGCCTTTCGGGCGGCCAGCGCAAGCGGCTGTCGATCGCCCGCGCCATCCTTGCGGAACGCCCCTGGCTTCTGCTCGACGAGCCGGGCGAAGGGCTGGATCTGGCGACGGAAGCGCGGGTCGCGCGCCGCCTCGACACCTGGCTGCGCGATACGGGCACCGGGCTCATCATCGTCAGCCATCGGCCGGCTCTTCTGACACTCGCCGCGCGCCGTCTCGATCTGGGCAGCCACGATAACGCGCGTCCCGCGCCGCCTTGCAAGGGAAGGGGTATGCAATCGTGAAGGCCCATGCAGCCCTTCAATTTCCCTGGGCGGAAAAAGGCACCCCTGCCGAAGCGGCCTTTCGCTCAGAGCGATGCGGGCCGGATGGCGCCGGACCATCGATGTCCGCATCCTGAGGGGCGAACCGCGACGACGCGAAACCGGTTGGCATCCCCGTCCTGCCGGTGACGTCCCGCACCTTCACCACGTCGATATAGCCGGTGACATTTGGGCTTGCCCCTTGCGTCACAGCCGCCTGTCAAGCGCAGGCTTTCGCGCATGTTCAATCAGCCATTTTGCTGGCGCGACCTTCGCTCTGGCGCCCCCGTGGACCCGATGCTGTGGTCGGCCGGTCACACCAACCGGGCGAAGGTCGCCGCCGATCCGCGCACGCGGGCATGATCCTCGCGGGTCGCGGCGTCCCGCGCAGGCGGCCCGGAAAGGGCGTGGAGCAGGCCGGCTGTATCTTGCAGGGTTTCGGGCGCCAGACTGTAGAAGACGAGCTTCGCCTCCCGGCGGGTCTGCACCAGCTCCGCCTTGCGCAGCACCGCGAGCTGCTGCGAAAGCGCCGGCTGGCCGATGCCGGTCAGGGCTTCGAGTTCGCCGACCGACCTTTCGCCATTCTCCAGCAGCGTTCGCATGAGCTTGAGGCGAAGTTCATGAGCGAGCGCCTTGAGGATGCCGGTGATCGCATCAAGTTTTGCATCGGTGAATCCGGGGGGAAAGGCCGCGTTCACATCCCGGTCCCGCTCTTGTCAGGCCGCGTGCGATGGAACCAGCATTCGTCCCCGCCCCTGTCCAGCACGGACGCCTGATCGTGATGAGGGGGCAGCAGCACATCGTCGCCCGGTCGCCATCCTTCAGGCGTCACCACATTGTCGCTGTCGACCCGTTGCAGCGCGGCGAGGATGCGCAGCAATTCCTCCACCGATCGCCCGATGGTCGCGGGATAGCACAACATGGCACGGATGATGCCGTCGGGATCGATGAAGAATGTGGAGCGCAGCGTCGCCGCATCGGGCGCATCCCCGGCGATCATGCCGTAAGCGCGGCCGATCACCAGCGACGGGTCTTCGACGATCGGGAAACCGACCGTCACCCCGAAATTGTCACGGATTGCCTGTATCCAGCCCAGATGCGAATAGAGGCTGTCGATCGAGATGGCGACAAGTTCGCAGTTCAGCGCCCTGAACCGATCGTTCGCCCGCGAAAGCGCGACAAACTCACTGGTGCAGACAGGCGTGAAATCCGCCGGATGCGAAAAGAGCAGCACCCAGCGGCCGCGGTAACCGGACAGGCTGACCTCTCCCATCGTCGTGCGCGCCCTGAAATCGGGCGCGGCATCGCCAATCCGTAATATCGGGGCCTGCGCCGTGATGTCGTCAGCGCTCGAATGCATATTCCTCCTGGGCCGGCGGGGCTTGAACTGGCCTTCTTACACGGTTACACTATACGCGTAAACGATTAAGCTGAACATGCGTCGCACGAGAGGTGCGGCATGGCGGATTTCCTGACGATGATCTGTCCCGCCCGCGGGATCATCAATCGGGTGCCGGCTGGGCGCGCGCGCGCCTTGCCGTCCGTGCGCTACGCCGCTGTTTCAGGGCCAGCCCGTCAATATGGATGGCACCGCGTTAACCGCCATAGGGAAGTGGAAACTGCCGGCTCTCGTCCATCTTCGGGCAGTCTGGTGCCGCCCATGCCGGACGATGGCACCGGACTTCAGCCAGGGCGCGACGTCCGGGTTGCAACCGCATATCCGGCTTCTCAAATTCGGTATCGAGGCGAAACAGGGCATTGCCGCGCGCCATGACATCCGCTCCATACCCACCCTCACCCTTCTCGGGAGCAGACAGGAAATCGGGGCGGCGGGCCGGAGCCATGGATCGCGGACGAAGCGTCGCATGGACGATACAGCTACTCGCGGCCATCCGATCTGACGGCCGGCTATGGCAACTTGTCTTAGAACATATCGACATTCAGTTATGACGGCCTGCAAACGGCGGATTATCGCGCTTCCGCTGCTCACCTGCCATAAGCAGGCTGCGTTCCGGGTCTCGAAAATCCACCATTTTCGGCTCGCCAGCTTCCGAATGTCGATACGCCCTGACTGACGATGCGAACGCCGCGCGCGCTTTCGCGTTATTATGCCGATTGTTACAAACCGGCGACTTCACAGAAAAGCGGATAATCGGACCAAATAAATCGCATTTATAATTATAATAATCATGTACATTATCGTCGTACAGCATCGGCACGGAGAAACGGGATGCAGGATGACGGTCGACTCGATTGGGGCAAACCGATAAACGCCCGCGCTGGTGGCAAAGGTGCCGTCGCGCGAGACGGCATAGGCCATTGGTGATCACGGCCGCGCCGATATCGGCCGCATCAAGGCGTTTCGGGTCGGTCATGCCTTCCCCTTCCTCGCTGTCACCGGGGGTGGCGGGCCATCCATGCCAGAATTGAAACCGGCGCCAGGATGAGCGCCGGCAGCCCGGTCAGCAGTTCCACGCCAGGGGATAGTGCTGCGCCTCGCGTTCGACTAAGGGATAGCACGCCGTCGCCGACGTCGGGCCGCCGCATCGCGGCAATGGTCCGCGCCGATGCCTATCGTCCCGCCCAGGCATGGGCGACGGCTGACAATATAAGGGCGGCTGCGGCGTTCCCCCGAAATAGCCGACAGCCTCCCCTGGCCCGCAAACGGAAAGGTCCCATCATGAAACAGTATGACGTCGGCTACCTGATCGGCAGCCTTGCCAAGGACTCGATCAACCGAAAGCTGGCCCGCGCACTGATCCGCCTCGCGCCGGCAAACCTCCGTTTTACCGAGATATCCTTCGCGGAACTGCCGCTCTACAGCTATGATTATGACGCCGATTTCCCCCCGGTGGCGCGGGCGTTCAAGGATGCGCTCAAGGCCGTCGATGCGGTGCTGTTCGTGACGCCCGAATATAACCGGTCTATCCCCGGCGGACTGAAAAACGCGATCGACTGGGCCAGCCGGCCTTATGGCACCAACAGCTTTACCGACAAGCCGTCCGGCGTGATCGGCACCTCACCCGGCGCGATCGGCACTGCCGTCGGACAGCAGGCCCTGCGCAGCGTGCTCAATTCCTGCAATTCGCCGCAAATGCAGGCGCCGGAAGCCTATGTGCAGTTCAGGCGCGGCATGATCACCGACGACGGCACCGTCACGGTCGACGCAACCGAGACCTTCCTGCGCAGCTATATGGAGGAATTCCACCAGTTTATCGCCCGAACACTGCCGACCCTGCCCGGCAAAGCCTGAACGCAGGACCTGGGGGTGAGCGAGATGCGGGCGGATGACGACCCTTGCGCGGCAGCGATGCGGAAGACGCTGTGATGGAGCCCTATGCGGCAGGCGAGTGGCTGCGCACGTCCGTCCTGCTGCTCGATCTCGGCGGCACCTTCGCCTTTGCGCTGAGCGGGGGAATGGCGGGCGTCAGGCGGCGGCTCGACATTTTCGGGGTGCTGGTGCTGTCATTCGCCGCCTCGACGTCGGGCGGGATCGTCCGCGACCTGCTGATCGGCGCGGTGCCGCCCGCCGCCCTTCAGGACTGGCGCTATCTGGCGGTGTCGCTCGCGGCCGGCCTCATCTGCTTCTTCTGGTCGTCGCTGATCGAAAAGCTGCGCAATCCGGTTCGGATGCTGGACGCGATGGGTCTGGCGCTGTTCGCGGTGGCGGGAACCGAAAAGGCGCTCGCCTTCGGCCTTAGCCCGGTGATGGCGGCGCTGCTGGGCATGCTTACCGGAATCGGGGGCGGTGTGGCCCGCGACGTGCTGCTGGCGGAAATACCGGCGGTGCTGCGCGCCGACCTCTATGCGGTGGCGGCGCTGGCCGGCGCGGCAGTGGTGGTCGGCGGTTACATGCTGCACCTGCCGGCCGGGCTGGGCGCCGCTGGCGGCGGCGCGATCTGTTTCGGCCTGCGGATGATGGCGATCCGCCGGGG
>JBFWMJ010000025.1:0-30691 GCA_050251675.1 Sphingobium sp. | reverse complement strand
CGCTTTCCTTTCCTCTCCTGTTCATGCTCACCGCGCCCGCCGGCCGCGTCGGCAAGTCGGTATCCTCGCTGCTGAAGGGCGACGAGGGATGATGGACCCGATGCTGATCCCCTGGTCCGACCTGATCCCGTTCATCCTGATCGGCTTCGTCGCGCAAACCGTCGACAGCGCACTCGGCATGGCCTTCGGCGTCCTGTCCAACGCACTGCTGATCATGCTCGGCCTGCCGCCGGTGGCCGCATCTGCCGTCACCCATACGGTCGAAGGGGTCACCAGCGGCGCATCCGGCGCGGCCCATGCGTTCCAGCGCAACGTCGACTGGCCCCTGTTCGCGCGCCTCGTGGTGCCAGGCATCGTGGGCGGCCTTATCGGCGTGTGGGTGCTCACCATGCTCAGCGCCGACATCGCGCGGCCGGTGATGCTGGTCTATCTGGCGGCGATCGGCGCCTATCTCCTCTGGCGGGGACCGCGACGGCCCCAGGCCTATCGCCGCATGAAAATGGTCGGCCCGCTGGGGTTCGTCGGCGGGTTCCTCGATGCCTCGGGCGGCGGCTGGGGGCCGGTCGTGACAGGTAATCTCCTCGCCCAGGGCATGACCCCCCGCATGGCCATCGGGACGGTGAACGCCGCGGAATTTTTCGTCACCGTCACCGTCCTTTCCGCTCTGATCGGGTCGTTGGGCCTGCAATCCTTCACGATAGCGGCGTCGGGACTGCTCATCGGCGGGATCGCCGCGGCGCCGTTGGGCGCATGGCTGACGCGGCGCATCCCCTCCATCGCCCTGATGCAGATGATCGGCGGCGTACTGATCGCGATCAGTTTCTGGGGTTTCGTCACGCTGATGTTCGATCCGGTCCCGGTGTTCGACCGTCTCTGACGCCCGTGCACCCGGCGGCATGTGCGGCCGGCCCTGTCTTTCGCGTCCCGGATGGTTACGGTATGGGGCAAGAAGTTGGGGGAGTTTTAGTGTCGCAACCGGAACCAGCCACGCATGTCCTGCTTGCCCAGTGGCGCGACGGACAAACGACCGCGCGGGATCGGCTGATCACGCGCCTCCATGGCGAGCTGCGCCGGATCGCCGCCGCCCGGCTGCGTCGCGAACATAATTCGTCGCTGTCGACCAACGATCTCATCAACGACGCGGTCCTGCGGCTGGTGCAGATGGAGCGCGTGCCGATCGGCAACCGCGTTCATCTCGTCGCGCTCGCATCCCGCGTGATGCGCAACATACTGGTCGACCATGCGCGGGCCAAGGCGTCCGTCAAACGCAACCATGTGCGGGTGGAATTATGCACGCGGGTCGATGCCGGCCAGCGGCTTGACCTGGTTCAGCTCGAATCCGCGCTAATACGGCTGAAGAGCCTTGACGAAGCGTTGATGGAGATGGTCGAGATGCGCTATTTCGGCGGAATGACGATCGCGGAGATCGCGCAGGTCACAGACCTGTCGGAAGCGACGGTGAAACGGCGCTGGCGGGTCGCCCGCGCCTGGCTGGCCGATGCGATGCGGTTTCCCGTCGACCATGACTGACCCGGCCGTCGAACGCGCGGCGCTCGCGCTGTTTGAAGCGATGCTGGAGGTGCCCGAGGCGCAACGGGACGACTGGATTGCCCGGCATGCGGGCGATGACCCGCGCCTGGCCGCCCGCCTTGCCGCCATGCGGAACGCCGACCGGCTGACGCCATTGCAGACCGGCGCCGCGATCGACGCGCTGGACGAGGAGATCCCGCCCGACCGGATCGGCGCCTATCGGCTGGTCGAGCGCATTGGCCGGGGGGGCATGGGGTCGGTCTATCGCGGCGAGCGCGCGACCGGCGACTTCACCCACGTCGTCGCGATCAAGATCATCAAGCCGGGCCTGCTGTCCGACACTCTGGTCGAGCGTTTCCAGCGCGAGCGGCAGATATTGGCGCGGCTGGTGCACCCCCATATCGCCCAGCTCTATGACGGGGGAGAGACGGAGGGCGGATCGCCCTATATCGTCATGGAATATGTCGAAGGCCTGCCGCTGATCCGGTGGATAGAGGCAAGACAGGCCGGTCAGGCCGAACGTCTGCGCCTGTTCCACGCGATTTGCGATGCCGTCGCCTTTGCCAACCGCAACCTGGTCGTGCATCGCGACCTGACCCCGTCCAACGTGCTGGTCACGGACGACGGCGTGGTGAAACTGATCGATTTCGGCATTTCGCGGCCCGTCGACACGCCGGGACGCACCGGCGGGCCACCCTCGATCGGCAGCCTCAGCCTGACGCCGGGCTATGCGGCGCCCGAACGGATGGTGAGCGCGCAGGTGTCGACCGCCGCCGACGTCTATTCGCTGGGCCGCCTGCTGAACGCGATGATGCCCGCCGCGCCGAAGGACCGCGCCCTGACGGCGATCCTGGCAAAGGCGACCGCCGCCGATCCGGGCGCACGCTATTCCGGCGCCGATATGCTGGCCGCCGACGTCGCGGCATGGGAAAAGGGACTGCCCGTTCAGGCCATGCCGCAAAGCCGCGCCTATCTGCTGCGCTGTTTCCTGCGGCGGCACCGGCTGGCGGTCGGCATCGGGGCGCTGATCGCCGTGCTGCTCATCGCCGCGCTCGGCATCTCCGTCCACGCCTATCTCCGCGCGGAACGGGCGCGCACGGCCGAAGCGGCGCGATTCGCCCAGCTGCGCGCGCTGGCGGGCTATATGATATTCGACCTCAACAGCGATCTGGCGCGCGTGCCGGGCAATACGCGCGCGCGCGCGGTGCTGGCGGACAAGGCCCAGCACTATCTCTGGGCGCTGGCACGGTCCGCCGACGCCGACGACGCGCTCCGGCAGGAGGCCGCGCGCGGGTTCATCGCCCTGGCTTATACGCAGGGGGTTCCGGGGCAGCCCAATCTGGGCGAGCGCGATGCGGCCGAAGCGAATCTGGCCGTGGCTGTCAAAATGCTCGAAACCGCCACGGCTCCGCCGGCTGTGACCGCCCCGGACATGGCGCGCGCGCTGGCGGGCATGGCGATGATCCAGGGCAATGTGCACAACCGGCTGGACCTTGCGAAAGCGGCGCTGGCCGATGCGGAGCGCCGGCTGGAGGCCGTCCCCGTCCCCGACCGCACCGACGCCTGGCATCAGGCGCGCCGCACCTGGACGCGGGCCGGACTGGACATCGCGACGCTGGAAGGGGACGCCCCGGCACTCGACCGGCTGTCGGCACGGCTGGAACAGGAAAGCCAGGCGGGGTCGGCCGCTCTGCGCCGGGCCCCTGCGGCCCGGCTCGACCGGGGCTATGCCCATTATTACCGGGCGTCGGCCGCCTATTTCACCGACCGCCTGCGCGAAGGGCTGGCCGCCAACCGGAAAGCCGAAGCCATATTCGCGGCCCTTGACCGGGACTGGCCGAACGACCCCCATCTTCTCTATGCGCGGGCGTGGAACGCCTATGTCGGCTACGGCAACGCATCCGGCCTTCCCGATCAGGCACGGCAGAGCAACGCCTTTGTCGCCCTCGCCGTCACCTTGCTGGACCGGCTCCTGACGCTGGAGGCCCATGACAACGCGCTCAGGACCTTCACCGCCAACGTCCGGCAGATCCAGTCGCAGTCGCTGTCCGGCCAGAAGCGCTTCGACGAGGCCATCGCCCTGCAACAAAGCGTGATCGCCCTGTTCGGGGAAGGGCTGCGCCACGACAGGAGCCCTTCTCTTCTCAACCGCATGACGCTGGCCCAGGTGACGCTCGCGCAGATTGCCCGGGCAGCGGGCAGACAGGATCTGACGTGTCGCAGCTACGACACCGCGGCCCGGCATATGGAGGAACTGGCCCGGACGAAGCAACTGCTCGGCTTTGTCGAGGCCCGCCGTGCCGAAGTGACCGGGGCGCTGGCGACCTGCGGGACGACGCCCTGACGCCACCGGCCCGGTGCCGTGATGGCGGCGCGGCACGGCGCCCGCCTTAAGGGAAAGGCAACCCATTTGTCGGATACGGGTGGCCATGCAATCGGGGGCAATGTTCTTGCGGCGCGCGGACGCCCTTCGTCCAGCCGGAAGTACGGACACACCACACCCGGCCGCCCGGCATAGCCGGTGGCACGGCGTCACCGCCTGGCTGCCCGCCGCCCTGCTGCTGGTCACGGGATTGGCCGGGCTGGCTGTGGTTTCGATCCTCAATGGCAACGCGTCCGGGCCATATCTGGTTATCGCGCCGCCCGGCGCCAGTCTGGCCGACACCATCAATCTGGTCGGCGCGGCTGACAGCCGGCTGGTACAGGCCGGCCGGTTCCCCAACATGGTCATCGCCGCGTCTGACCAGCCCGATTTCGCGGCAACGCTGCGCAAGGCGGGTGCCTGGCTGGCGATCCCCGCGCCGGAACGGGGCGGATGCGCCCTACCCTCTTCACAGGAAAAACGTTCATGACCATCGAACTGAACACGGTCCGTCGCCAGTTCGGCCGGTTCCTGCTGGTGCTGTTCTGGGCGCATGTGCCCTTGCTGGCCGGCGTGGCCATGCTGACCGGCCATTCCCCGCTGGGCGCGGCGGCGGCGGGCACCCTGCTGGCGGCCGCCTATCATCTCACCTGGTGGCGCCGGGGGGTCGCACCCGCCACCCGCTATCTGTCCGCCATCGCCCTGATGGGGGAACCGGCGATCCTGCTGGTCCTGATGCGCGGTCATGCGTGGCAGATGGACATGCACATGTACTTCTTCGCGCTCCTCGCGCTCACCATCGCCTGGTGCGACAAGCGCGCGATCGTGGCGGCGGCCGTGGCCACGACACTGCACCACCTGCTATTGTCGTACCTGCTGCCCAGCGCCGCTTTCCCGGGCGAAGGCGATCTGGGGCGGGTCCTGCTGCACGGCGGTATCATCGCCTTCCAGACGGCGGCGCTCGTGTGGCTGAGCGGGATACTGGTCGAAAGTTTCCAGCGTAATCATCGGATGAGCGAGGAAATATTGGCCAAGAACGACGCGCTGGAGGCGCGCACGCGCGAGGCCGAGGATGCCAGCAAGGCCAAGAGCCTGTTCCTCGCCAATATGAGTCATGAAATCCGTACGCCGATGAACGCCATATTGGGGTTCTGCCATCTGGCGCTGCGCGCCGACCTTCCCCCCCGGCAAAAGGAATATGTGAGCAAGATCAACCATGCCGGACAATCGCTGCTCCGCCTCATCAACGACATACTCGATTTTTCAAAGAATGAGGCGGGCAAACTCACGCTGGAAACGCACCCGTTCGACCTGCGCCGTGCGATTGAGAACCAGATCCATCTGGTCGCCGCCACCGCCGCCGCGAAACAGGTCACGCTGACGTCCCGGATCGACACCGCCGTGCCGGACCAGTTAGTGGGCGACGAAATGCGCTTCGGTCAGGTCGCGCTCAACCTGCTCAGCAACGCTGTCAAATTTTCCGAAAACGGCGGCACCGTCGACATCAGCGTCGGCATGGCGGAGGAAGCAGGCGGTCGGGTAATGCTGGAAATGGCCGTGCGCGACACCGGCATCGGCATGACGGCCGACCAGCAACGGTCCCTCTTCCATTCCTTCACGCAAGCCGACAGCTCGACCACGCGCCGGTTCGGCGGCACCGGCCTTGGCCTCGCCATCTGCCGCCAGATCGTGGAACAGATGGACGGCACCGTCCGCGTCGACAGCGCACCGGGCGAAGGCAGCACCTTCACCTGCCAGTTGCGGATGATGCGCGGGGACGACAGCGACATGCCCGAAGCTGTCTTGCCCGACCATGTCCGGCGGCTGCGCATATTGGTGGCGGACGACAACCCCGCATCGCGCCAGATCATGCAGGGCATGTTCGCCGGCTGGGGCATGGGGGTCGACCTGGTGGCGTCCGGCCACGAAGCGCTGGCAGCGGTCGAAGCCGCCGATAGCGGCGGCCAGCGCTATGATCTCATCCTGCTCGACTGGAAGATGCCGGGCATGGACGGGATGCAGGTGATAGAGGCGATGAAGACGGCGCCCTATGCCCCGCGCCGGCCAAAGGCGCTGATCGTCACCGCCTATGGCGCCGACGAATGTATCAAGGCCGCCGAACAGGCCGACATCGCCGCTTTCCTGACCAAGCCGGTCGTGCCCAGGGCGCTGCTCGACGCCATTATGGATCTGGCCGCACCAGGGATCGGCGGGCAGGAGGCCACCGGACAGGATGAGGTCGCCGCCCCGCCGGCACCACAGGCTGGCCTCCCCGCCGTGGCGCCGCATCTGCGCGGCCTCCACGTCCTGCTGGCCGAGGATAATGAGATCAATCGCGAAATCGCCGTCGAACTGCTCAGCGATGCGGGGCTGATCGTGGACTGCGCCGAAAATGGCCTGATCGCCTGCGACAGGGTCCGCGAAAAGGGTCTGCATTATGCCGCGGTGCTGATGGACGTGCAGATGCCGGAAATGGACGGCATCGCCGCCACCCGCGCAATCCGCGAACGCTGGCCGGCCGACCGGCTGCCGATCATCGCCATGACCGCCCACGCCTATGAGGAGGAAAAGCAGCGCTGTCTGGACGCGGGGATGAACGACCATGTCGCCAAACCCGTCGATCCCGCCCTATTGGTACGGACGCTGGATCGCTGGCTCAAACCGCCGCTGTCGCCGGGGGCGCCGCCGCCCATGGCATTGCCCGGAAGCATGGACGCGCTTTTGCCCGACAGCCTGCCGCCCTTTGGCCTTCCGGCCGCGCTCGCGCGGGTGAACGGCAAGACCGCCCTGCTGCACAAGCTGATCGTGACCTTCGGCGAAACCCAGGCCCATGTGGCGCGCGACCTGCGCGTGCAGATCGCGACCGGGCTGCTGCCCGATGCGCGTCGTCTGGCGCACAGTCTGAAAGGCGTTGCGGGGTCGCTGGAATTACCGGAGGTGCAAAGAATCGCGGCGGATATCGAACGCATGCTGGCGGCCGGTGAAACGGCTCTTGCCCACACCACGGTCGCCGAACTGGACCAGGCCATCGCCCCGGCCATCGCCGCGGCGCGCAGTCTGACCACCAGCGCGGCGGTTACCGCGCCCATGGCGGCCGCGACCGCCGACAATCCGGCGGTGGCGGCGGCGCGCGATGAACTGCGCGGCCTGCTGCTCCGCCGCAGCCTGGGTGCGCGGGCCAGCTTTGCGCGCTTCGCCCAGACGCTTGGCCTGCCCGAACAGGCACGCGCCAGCCATCCGGTGCATCAGGCGCTGGAAAAGCTCGATTATGAAACCGCCCTTGCCCTGATCGAAACGGACGGCATGGCGCCGGCCGCACGCACCGAGTTTCTGTCATGAACAAAGCCACGATTCTGATTGTCGACGACGAAATCTCCAACATTGAAATCATGAACGCGGTGTTGGAGGACGACTATGACGTCTGCTTCGCTACGTCCGGTCAGGAAGCGCTGGATGTCGCGCACGCCGCGCAGCCGGACCTCGTCCTGCTTGACGTGATGATGCCCGGCATCGACGGTTTCGAAGTCTGCCGCCAGTTGAAGGCCAATAGCGTGCTGGCCGACATCCCGGTGATCTTCACCACCGGCCTGGGCGATGCGGAGGACGAGGCGCGCGGCCTGTCGCTGGGCGCGATCGACTATGTGACCAAGCCGATCCAGCCCGCCACCCTGCGCGCGCGCGTCAGCAATCATGTCGAACTGAAATATCTGCGCGACAGGCTGGCAGCGATGGCGGTGACGGACGCCCTGACCGGACTGAACAATCGCCGCTATCTCGAAAGCGCGCTGAGGACCGAAGCGGCGCGGCTGGCCCGTACGGGCGAATGGTTGTCGGTCATCATGCTGGACATCGATTTCTTCAAGCAGTTCAACGATACCTATGGTCACCCGGCCGGCGACCGATGCATCACGATGGTCGCATCGGCCCTGACCCGGGCGGTGAAACGCGCCAGCGACCTGCCAGCCCGTTATGGCGGAGAAGAATTCGCCTGCGTCCTGCCGGGCGCCGACAGGCAGAGCGCGGAGCTGGTGGCACAGGAGATCATGCTCCAGGTCCAGTCCCTCAACATCCCCCACAAATTGTCCCAGGTCAGTCCGTTCATAACGGTCAGCATCGGCGTCGCCACTGCACGGTGCGCGCCCGGCATTTCCGCCGAACTATGGATATCGGAGGCCGACCAGCAACTCTACGCCGCCAAACGGATGGGCCGAAACCGGATCGCGACGGTGGAATTCAGCCGTCAGGAAGAATCTCTGGCATCCTGAAGACCGCGGGATGCGTCATCCCGCGCCCATCCGCGCACCCGCCTCGACAAGCCAACCGCTCCAGCCGTAAATCCCAGGGAACCAACCGGACGGATACACGCTGAAGCGGTGGAGGTGCCGGATGGCCGCATGTGCATATAGGCTGGGGCAGGTGAAGCCGGGCCCTGTGCCCATTCCGGCGGAAATGCCCCGCGCGCGCCCATCCGATGCCCCGGCTTTCTTGCGCCGACGGCCGGACCGCGCGGTCGCTGAACGGATGGCGGCACCGAAGAAACCGGCGGGTCGATCCGGGGGCGCGGCATCGCCCCTCCAGATAGCGATCATCCCGGAGCACGGGGGCGCCCGATGCTGCTGAACCCCGAAACACCAATACACTTTATCGACGGCCCGGTGCTGATGCGACTGGGCGCGGCGGCGGTTCTGGGGCTCATTCTGGGGCTAGACCGGCAATTACGCGGGCATGAGGCGGGGATGCGCACGCACGGGATCATCTGCTTCACCAGCGCGCTCATGACGATCAGCGCCATTGCGCTGCACGGCCAGTTGCGCGGACAGGGCAATATCGACCCGTTGCGCGTGTTCGAAGCGGCGGGCTCCTTCACCGGCATCATCGCGGCGGGCCTGATCGTCTTCAACCGGGGCACGATCCGCAACCTGACGACGGCGGCGCATATCTGGCTCGCCGCGATGATCGGCATTGCCTGCGGCGCGGCCCTGTGGCCGCTGGTCATCAGCGCGGCGATCGTCGCCATCGTCATGCTGACGCTGCTGCGCGTGGTCGAGGATCGGTGGATCGATCCCGACAAGCGGAACTAGCGATGACAAGCGGAAACCCCCTCGCCCCCTATCACGCCAGGCGCGATTTCACCCGCACCCGCGAGCCGAGGGGCAAGGTCGCAAAGACCGGCGGCAGCAGCTTCGTCGTCCAAAAACATGCGGCGACCCGCCTGCACTGGGATTTCCGGCTGGAGGTGGACGGCGTCCTCAAAAGCTGGGCGGTGACGAAGGGGCCCAGCATCGACCCGGCGGACAAGCGGCTGGCGGTGCGGACGGAGGATCATCCGCTCGACTACGGCACCTTCGAAGGGACGATCCCGCAGGGCGAATATGGCGGCGGCACGGTGATGCTGTGGGACCAGGGCACATGGGCGCCGGTCGAGGGCAAGAGCACCGGGGACCTGAAGGACGGGCACCTCCATTTCATTCTGCGCGGCCAGCGGATGAAGGGCGAATGGCTGCTGGTCAGGATGAAGGGACGGCCGGGGGAAAAGCGCGAAAACTGGCTGCTGCGCAAGGTCGAGGACACCCATGCGGGCAAAGGCGACATATTGGTGGACCGCGCGCTGACCAGCGTGCTCACTGACCGGTCGATGGCGCAGATCGCCGCCGACAAGGACGGAACGCAATCGCTGGCCGGCGCAACGGGCACCGCGTTCGCGCGCAAGATGCGCGAGGCACGGCGCCATACCGACGCCATCCAGCCACGCAAGCCAGGCCGGCCGGCCGCGCTGCCCGGTTTTTCCAGCCCGCAACTGGCCACGTTGGTGGACAGCGTTCCGACCGGCAACGCATGGCTGCACGAAATCAAATATGACGGCTACCGCGCCCTTATCGCGGTGAAGGGCGGTGCGGTCAGGCTGTACACGCGCAGCGGCCTTGACTGGACCGGAAAATTCGCGCCGCTGGCGCGCGCCATGGCCGCGCTGGACCTGCCGCCCGCCCTTGTGGATGGGGAGGTCGTCGCCTTCGGCGCGGATGGCAACCCCAGCTTTTCCGCGCTTCAGGCCATAATCAGGCGCGGCCACGGCGCCCAGGGAGAGGACACACCCCTTCATTTCTTCGCGTTCGACTTGCTCTCGCTCGACGGCGTGGACCTCAAACCGCTGCCGATGATCGAACGGAAGGAACGGCTGGAGGCATTGCTCGCGCAGGCAGCGTCCCCGATCCATGTCGCCGACCATGTCATCGGCGCGGGCGAGGCGCTTTATCAGTCGCTGTGCGACGCCGGGCAGGAAGGCATTCTGTCAAAACGCATCGACGCCCCCTATCGCGGGGGCCGCACCCGCAACTGGGTGAAGGTTAAATGCACCCGGCGGCAGGAATTCGTGATCATCGGCTGGACCGCCAGCCGCGCCAGGCGCCGGCCGTTCGCGTCGCTGCTGCTCGCCCAGCATGAGGGAGGCGCGCTGATTTACAAGGGCAAGGTCGGCACGGGGTTCGACGCGGCCATGATGGACGGGCTGGCGGAAACCATGGCGCCGCTGGAAACGGGAAAAGCCGCGGCCGACGTCCCGCAGACAGAAGCACGCGGCGCGCACTGGATACGGCCCAAACTTGTCGCGGAGGTCGCTTTTTCCGAATTCACCGCCGACGGCCGGGTGCGTCACGCCAGCTACATCGGCCTGCGCGCCGACAAAGAGGCCAAGGCCGTGCGCCCCGAAAAAGCGCAGCCTGCGCCCGCGCCGGCGCGCCCTGTCGCGATCAGCAATCGCGACCGCGTCCTCTTCCCCGACAGCGGACGGACCAAGGGCGATCTGGCCGACTATTATGCGCGCGTCGCGCCGCTGATGCTGCCCTTCGCCGCCCACCGGCCGATCAGCCTGGTCCGTTGCCCGCAGGGGCGCGCCAAGGCCTGCTTTTTCCAGAAGCACGACAATGGCGCGTTCGGCAACCATGTCCGGCAGGTCCCGATCCGCGAAAAAGACGGCGGGACTGAGGATTATATCTTTGTCGAGGATGTGGAAGGCATCCTCACCTGCGTGCAGATGGGCACGATCGAGTTTCACGGATGGGGCAGCCGCGCCGACGCGGTGGAACGGCCCGACCGCATGATCTTTGATCTCGACCCTGACGAAGGACTGGACTTCGGCGCCGTGAAGGCCGCCGCGCGCGATATCCGCGATCATCTGACCGACATCGGCCTTGTCTCCTTCGCGCTGCTGTCCGGGGGCAAGGGCGTGCATGTCGTCGTGCCCCTGACGCCCGGCCATGACTGGGACGTGCATAAGGATTTCGCGTCCCGCTTCGCCCAAGCGCTGAGCATGGCGGAACCGGAACGTTTTGTGGCGACGATGAGCAAGGCCCGGCGAAAGGGACGCATCTTCATCGACTGGCTGCGCAACCAGCGGGGCAGCACCGCCATATTGCCCTATTCCGTCCGCGCGCGCGCCGGCGCTCCGGTCGCGGTGCCGGTCGGCTGGACCGAACTGGACCGGATGCGCGACGCCCATCCCTTTGCCATCGGCGACGCCGCGCGCCTGATCGAGCGTGCGGCCGACCTGAAAGGGTGGGGACAGGCCGCCCAGCGGCTTCCTCCCCTCTGACCGGATGGGCAGGCGGCGGAACGAACGTGGCCGCGTGCCGTCCGGTCAGGCCGCGCGCCTGAATCGCAGGCCGACCAGCAGTCCAGGGTCCAGATTGCGGTAATAAGGGGGGTAGCCCGATATCGCCATGACCGCGGTCACGAAGCTGAGCCCGAGACCGATACCGTCCTTCTCGCCCACCTGCCGCCCCCGATAGAAGCGTTCGGCCAGATGCGGCAATTCGTCGGCGGGAACGCCCGGCCCACTGTCGGCGACCTCGAATATCGCCTCGCCCGCCTCGCTCCGCCCGCGCACGACGATGCTGTCGCCCGGCCGCGTATATTTCACGGCATTGTCCAGAATGTTGCAAAATGCCTGAAACAACAGGTCGCGATTGCCGACCGCGAACAGGTCCGATCCGATCTCGCTGCGCAGGGTCAGGGCGCGGTCTTCCGCCTCGGGCCGATAAAATTCCACCGCATCGCCGATGATCGGGGCTAGGTCCACCGGCCGGACATCCCCGTCCTGCCGCCGGTTTTCGAGCCGCGTGATCCGCAACACCGCATCGAACACCGATTCGAGCCGCCCGGCCTCGGCAATGGCCATGTCGATCCGCCGGGCCGTTTCCACGTCGGACGTGTCGGCCAGCGTTTCCAGATGCGTACGCAACCGGGCCAGCGGCGTGCGCAGTTCATGCGCCGCATTGTCCGACACCCGGCGGATCGAATCGACCAGTTCCTCGATCCGGGTCAGCATGGCGTTCAGCGTTTCGCCCAGCCTGTCGAAATCGTCATGGGTGCCCCGCAACGGCACGCGTCCGGTGAGGTCGCCCGCGATGACCCTGCGCGCGGCCCGCGTCACCGAATCGATCCGGCGCCCGATCGCCAGGCTCATCAGCAATCCGCCCCCCAGCCCCAGCAGGATGGATACCCCCACGATCCATGTCGTGGCCGCCGACAGCTGCTTCTCCCGCGCGACGATGTCATAAATGTCGCGCCCGATGAGGAGGCGCGCGCCGCCCGGCAGCGGCTGATCGAGGAGCAGGGCTTCGTGATCGATCTCCTGCCCTTCGACATTGATGTCGGATTCGATGATCAGCCAATCCGCCGCGGGCGTACGCGGCCAGCTGGAGATATTGGCGGTCAGCACCCTGCCCGCCGGGTCGATCAGCGCATGGAACGCCTTGCGCGCGCCATCCCTGTCGGCGCGGCTGTCCAGTTCGGAAGCCAGCGCCGCAAGGCCCCGCCGCCGCGCGATATCCTCATGCACGGCGGCCTCACCGGCTACCTGCGCTTCGGCACTTTCCAGCGGTCCGCGGACGGTCACCCAATAGAATATGCCCGACAGGATCAGCATGGAGGCCAGGAACAGGCCCATATAGATGAGGGCGAGGCGAAAGGAGAGGCTGCGCCATATCCTCATGCCGGCGGCCTGATGATATAGCCCGATCCGCGTACCGTATGGATCAGCGCAGCGTCGCCGGGACGGTCCAGTTTGTGGCGCAGGCGGCTGACATGCTGGTCGATGATGTTGGTTTGCGGGTCGAAATGATAATCCCACACATTTTCCAGCAGCATGGACCGGGTAACGACCCGCCCGGCATTGCGCGCCAGAAATAGCAGGATGCGGAACTCCCGCGCGGTCAGGTCGATCGGACGCCCGCCGCGCTGGACCGTCTGGCCGAGCAGGTCGATCTGAAGGTCGCCCACGACGATCTCCGCGCTTTCCGCGATCGACGATCCGCGCCGCGACAGCGCCTCCGCCCGGGCGAGCAGTTCCGACAGCGCAAAGGGTTTGGCGAGATAATCGTCGCTGCCGGCCTTGAGCCCCGCAACGCGCGCCTCGACATCGCCGATCGCGCTCAGGATCAGCACCGGCGTGGCATCGCCGCTCGCCCGGATCGTCCGCAGGATCTTCATGCCGTCGATCGACGGCAGCATCCGGTCCAGGATAATCAGGTCATAGGATTCCGTACTCGCGCGCAACAGCGCGGCGCGGCCGTCCGTTTCATGCACCACCCCATGGCCGGCCTCACTCAACCCCTTGAGCACATGACCCGCCACACGGGCATCATCCTCGATCAGCTGGATGTTCATGGCGCATCGCGGACAAGCATGACACCCTCTCTAGATGCAGCCGTTGCCGGAGGGAAGAAGCCTTCCCTCCGGCAACGGCTGGACGTGGACCGGGGGTGGGCGTGGGCGTGGGCCAGAGCGTAGCGGCGCGCCCGTGGCGGAAGATGACGAAAAACAAATCTGTCCGCAATCGAGATGAAAACATCGTCCGCTATGGGGCGCCTCATGCTCCCACCCGTGTCGCACCACCCACACCGCGCCCCATCCTCGATCCCGTCCCGGCGCATCACGCTTTTCCTGTTCGACCTGTCCCTGACAGGTGTCGCCCGCAACGGCGTGCGGCTCGCCAATGCCCTGTCCGCGCGCGGGCACCAGGTCGAACTGATGCTGTGCCGCGACGATGGACGCGCGGCGCATATCCTCGCGCCCGACGTGACGGTCACGATCCTGGGCGCTGCACATCATGCGCGGCTGGGCCGCCCGGCCGCGCTGGCCGCGGCCCTCCCCGCCCTGCGCGCGCAGTTGCGCCAGTCCCGTCCCTGGGCCTTCGTATCGCTCGGAAACCACGGGCATATCGCCGCGCTGGCGGCATCGCTCGGCCTGCCGGGCCTGCGCCGCATCTATCGCATCAGCAATGATCCTCACCATCCCGGCGACGGCGCGGTCAAACGCGCGCTGCGCCGCCTGTCGCTCACGCTTCTCGCGCGCGCTGCGGACAGGCTGATCCTCGTATCGCCGCATCTTGCCGAGACCCCGCCTTTTCGGGCCGCCACCGGCAAGGTGGTGGCGATCCCCAACGGCGTCGAAGCCGCGGAGATTCGCGACATGGCGAACCAGGCCTGCCCACACCCATGGCTTAGCGACCCGGACACTCCCTGCATCCTCACCATAGGCCGGCTGTCGGCGCAGAAAAACCATGAAACCCTGATCCGCGCGCTTGCCCTGACCGGGCGGCAGCGCCCCGTACGCCTCATCATCCTGGGGCAGGGGTCGGACAAGGCCCGCACCCGCCTTATGACGCTGGCCGCCGAACTGGGCGTCGACCGGCGTGTCGCGCTGCTTCCACCGGTCGCCAACCCCTTCCCCTATATCGGCCATGCGACCGCGTTCGTGCTGCCCTCGCTATGGGAAGGCGCGTCGAACGCCCTGCTGGAAGCGGTGGCGTGCGGCGTGCCGATCATCGCGTCGCGGACGGCGGGCAACGCGCAGGACGTGCTGGGCTATGGCCGGTTCGGCCTGCTGGTCGATCCGCTGGACATCGCCGCGCTGGCGAAGGCCATCGACTGGCAGACCGGAACGGACCCCTGCCGTCCCGGCGCGCGCGCGGACGCCTTTCGCGCCGATGTCGCGGTCGGCCTCACCTGCCGCGCGATACTGGACGCGGGGGCGCCGCTGTCCCCGGCGCGGCAGACCATCCCGACCGGCACGGCGATCGGCGCCTGACGCCTGATACCGCCAGGCAGACGCTGTCGCTGATAGTCATGCCGATCCGCATCATCGCGCCGGGGCGGGCCCGGCCGCAGCCTCATCGCGTGCGCACATATCGGCCCGGCGCATCCTCGATCGCCCTGAGCGCGCCACGCCCCGGCCGCCGCGCGCCCCTGACCGGCACCCGGCTGTCGTCCAGCCCGCGAATCCAGTCGATCCAGTCCGGCCACCAGCTGCCTTTCGTCTCGACCGCATGGGCCAGGAAATGGTCCAGCGTCGGCTGGCGGTCGGCGCAGGTCCAATATTGATATTTGCCCGATGCCGGCGGGTTGATGACGCCCGCGATATGCCCTGATCCAGCCAGCAGGAAACGCACCGGGCCGGCCAGATGGTCGGTCAGTTTCCACACGCTTGCCAGCGGCGCGATATGGTCTTCCCGCCCCGCCTGCACATAAGCGGGCGTGGTGACGGCGGTCAGGTCGATCGGCACGCCCGCCACGCTGACCGCACCCGGCACCACCAGCTGGTTGTCGCGGTACAGCCGGGTCAGATAATCCCGATGCCAGCGCGCCGGCAGGTTGGTGGTGTCGCCGTTCCAGTACAGCAGGTCAAAGGGCGGATAATCCTGTCCCAGCAGATAATTATTGACCACATAGTTCCAGATGAGGTCACGCCCCCGCAACAGGTTGAACGCCGCCGCCATATAGCGTCCGTCCAGAAAGCCCCGCGCGGAGAGCCGGTCGATCAGCTTCATCTGATCATCGTCGACGAACAGCGACAGATCGCCCGCTTCGCTGAAATCCACCTGCGCGGTGAAGAAAGTGGCGCTTTTCACCTTGTCCGCCTGCTCCCGTGCCGCCAGCACCGCCAGCGTCGCGGCCAGGGTCGTGCCTGCCACGCAATAGCCGATGGTGTGGACGTCCGGCACATTCAGCAACGCGCGCACCGTGTCGATCGCGTCGATCAGCCCATCATCGATATAATCGTCCCAGATGATGTCCTTCATCGACTCGTCCGCCGATTTCCAGGAAACGAGGAAGACGGACAGCCCCTGATCCACCGCCCATTTGACGAAGCTTTTTTCCGGCGACAGGTCCAGTATGTAGAAACGGTTGATCCACGGCGGGAAGATGAGAAGCGGCGTTTCCAGCACCGATTTCGTCGTCGGTGCATAATGGATCAGCTGATAGAGCGGGGTTTCCTTTATCACCTTGCCCGGCGTGACGGCGATGTTGCGGCCCACCTCAAACGCGGTGCCGTCGGTATGCGTCAACTGCCCTTTTTCCAGGTCCGCCAGCATATGTTTAAGGCCGGTCACCAGATTTTCGCCGCCCGTCTCCATGGTTCGCGCGGCAACCGCCGGGTTCGTCAGCGGGAAATTGCTGGGCGCCATCGCATCCAGCAGGGCGCCGGTGGCGAACCGGACCTTCTCCTTCTGCCGGGGGTCGACGCCATCCACCGCATCAGCCAGGCCCAGCAGATAATCGGAAATCAGCAGATAGCTCTGCCGGATGAGGTCGTAAAAGGGATGTTCGCTCCAAGCGGCGTCGGCAAAGCGCCGGTCTTTCCTCGCCGCCGGGCTGTCGGCCGGGGGCGCATCCGGCTGTTCGCGCAGCAACCCGCCCGAATCAAGGAAGCGCCGCCACAGCGCCAGCCCCTCATCGGCAAATCCGGTCTGGAGGCGCGCCACCGCATCCGGGTCGAACGGCAAGGTCCGGCCCGTCGCACCCGCCGCCTGTTCGAGCAGCAATTGCTGCGCGCGACCAAGCACGCTGGTCCATTGCTGCATCTGTGCCAGGGTCGGGAATGCGGGTTCGATCGTCGCAGAATCTCCCATGCCAATCACCTCCTCCTGGCCTGCTTGCCGTAAGCGCTTTCACTGGCGCGATACCGCTCATCGGTATATAGCCGGGCTGCGCTGCGCAGGAAGCGTAGCAGCGCTTTATTTCTCTACGGAGATGTTTTTTTTTCAGGAAAGCCCGATGTCCGAAGAATTCTACCGCATCAAACGCCTGCCGCCTTATGTCATTGCCGAAGTGAACGGCATGCGGGCCGCGGCACGCGCGGGGGGAGAGGACATTATCGACCTGGGCATGGGCAATCCCGACCTGCCGCCGCCCGATCATGTCATCGAAAAACTGATCGAGGTAGTGAAGAAACCCGGCGCGCACGGCTATTCCCAGTCGCGCGGCATACCCGGCCTGCGCCGGGCGCAGGCGAATTATTATGCCCGCCGCTTCGGCGTGGAGGTCGATCCCGAAACGGAGGTCGTCGTGACCATGGGGTCGAAGGAGGGGCTGGCCAGCCTGGCCACCGCGATCACCGAACCGGGCGACGTGGTGCTGGCGCCCAATCCCAGCTACCCGATCCACACCTTCGGTTTCATCATCGCAGGGGCGACGATCCGCGCCGTGCCGACTACCCCCGATGATGACTATTTCCGCGCGCTCGATCGCGCCATGGCCTTCACCGTGCCGCGCCCGTCGATTCTGGTCGTCAACTATCCGTCCAACCCGACGGCGGAGACGGTCGACCTCGCCTTCTACGAACGGCTGGTGGCCTGGGCGCGGGAGAACAAGGTCTGGGTCATTTCCGACCTTGCCTATTCCGAACTATATTATGACGGCAATCCGACCCCTTCCATCCTTCAGGTGCCGGGCGCGAAGGACGTGGCGATCGAATTCACGTCGCTGTCCAAAACCTATAGCATGGCCGGCTGGCGCATGGGCTTTGCGGTCGGCAACCAACGGCTGATCGCGGCGATGACGCGGGTGAAAAGCTATCTTGATTATGGCGCGTTCACGCCCATTCAGGCGGCGGCCTGCGCGGCGCTGAACGGACCGCAGGACATTGTCGAGAAGAACCGCGAACTGTACCGCAAGCGCCGCGACGTGCTGGTCGAAAGCTTCGGCCGCGCCGGCTGGGACATCCCCGCGCCGCGCGCATCCATGTTCGCCTGGGCGCCGCTTCCGCCTGCGCTCAAGGACATGGGCAGCCTGGAATTTTCCAAGCAGTTGCTGACCCATGCCAAGGTCGCGGTAGCACCCGGCGTCGGCTATGGCGAGGATGGCGAGGGATATGTCCGTATCGCCATGGTCGAAAACGAACAACGGTTGCGCCAGGCGGCGCGCAACGTGAGGAAATATCTGCAATCCATGGGCATCAACACACCGGCAAAGGGCGCGGCCTGACGCGGGGCGGCCGGGCCGCCGGTACATCGCCGGCGCCCTTGCGCTCACCCCTTGCTTGCCATAGCGGGGCGCGGTTATGCTCGCGCGCCGGAGCCGGGGTGAGGATGATCAACCATATGCTGTTGTTTCGCGGCATGGATTTCAGCTTCCCTTCGCTGCCGCTCGCCTTTCTCCCTCCTCCGTCACATGGGAAAGGCGCATGGCTATGATGATTCCCCTGCCCCCGGTCGCGCATGTTGCCCAGACGATCCAGCTGGCGCTGGCGCCCGTTTTCCTGCTCGCGGGGATCGGCGCCTTCCTCAACGTGTGCACCGGACGGCTGGCCCGCGTCATCGACCGGGCACGCAAGGTGGAGGAGAAGGTGCTGGTCACCCGCGGCAAGGAACATGACCGGCTAGTGAAGGAAATCCGCGTGCTCGACTGGCGCATGAGCGTGGTCAATATCGCCATTTTCCTGTCCGTGGCCTCCGCCTGCGCGGTGTGCCTGGTCGTCATCCTGCTGTTCGCATCGGAATTGTTCGACGCACATATGGGGACGCCCATTGCCCTGCTGTTCATCATCGCAATGCTGGTGCAGGCGGCGGCTTTCGGCACGTTCATTCTCGAAATCCGTCTGGCTTCGCGGACGATCCACATCCGTAACGAAGTCCTGTATCATCAGGTGGACGAGAGCGGCGGCGAATGACCCGCTTCACCGTCAACGACCGCCCGGTCCAGTACCGGATGGACCCGGACACGCCGCTGCTGTGGGCGCTGCGCGACGCGTCGAACCTCACGGGTACGAAATATGGATGCGGCACCGGTGATTGCGGCGCCTGTACGGTCGACATCGATGGCGAAGCGGTACGTTCATGTCAGGTCACGATCGGCAAGACCGAAGGCCGCTTCGTCACGACGATAGAAGCCCTGTCCCCCGATCGCGGCCACCCGGTTGAGCAGGCCTTCGCCGCCGAAAATGTGTCGCAATGCGGCTATTGCATTCCCGGCATGATCATGGCCGCGTCCGTGCTGCTGCGCCGGAACGCCGACCCGAGCGATGAGGATATCGACAGTGCGATAACCAATATCTGCCGGTGCGGCATCTATCCACGGCTGCGCGGTGCGATCCGGCGGGCAGGTCGTATCATGCGCGGCGAGGAACAGGTCGCCGCCGTTCCGCCGCCGGGTATCACGCCCGAGGAGGCGGCACGCGCCGTCCCGGCGCTGCGCAAGCCATAGCGATGACGCAAGACGCGGCTGGAAAACACGGACGGCATAACCGACAATCGCGGTAAGCCGCAGCCGGGCCGATCAAAAGCTTATAAGGGAACCGCGGAAAAGCGCAGCGGAGACATCCGGTCCGGCGGAAACGCCCGACACGCCGGGTGAACCACCCGACGTGCCGAACGCACCCGTCATGGACAGACGATGTCGTCAGAAGCGATAGCCTACGCTGGCGACCACCTGATGCCGGTCGGTATCGATGTCGAACCGCTCGGTCGCGCCGCCGTTGACGAAGTCCAGATGGGCTTTTTCATATTTGGAATAGCGGTATTCCACCTTCGCGAAGCTGTTCGTGCCGACGGCCCGTTCCACGCCACCGCCGATCCGCCATCCGTCGAGCTTGAAATTATCGCCGGTCGTGCCGTTGGTGTCGCCTGCCAGCACGTTCAGCTTGCTGTTGGTATAGCCGCCCTTGACGTAGACGAGCGTCGCGGGGTCGGCGAGAATGCCGGCGCGCGCGCCGATGTAGAGATCGCGGCCCTGGCTGACCCGGCCGAAGCCGAAATCGTCGGTATAGTCATGGCGGCTGCTTTTCGCGGTCGAACCGGTCACTTCGCCTTCCACGCCGACGACGGCGCTGCCCAGATTCATGTCATAACCCGCGCCCACGCCATAGAGCAGGCCGTCGATCTTCTGATCGTCCCGGCCATTGTCATTGTCGACATCGCTGCCCGCGGCCGTCCGGTCATATCCCAGTATCGCTTCGACGCGAGGCCCGGTAAACGTCGGGCCGACGTCCTGCGCAAAGGCAGGCGCGGTCAGCACGCCGCCGGACAAAAGGGCGGCGACCATTATCTTGTGCATAGGATACTCCATTCGTCTTCATTACCCCTTCTGGGCAAGGACCATGACGTCCGGGCAGCGTCGCTGGTTGCATGAACCTCAGATAAACAGATGATTCTGTTGTATAATTATCACAAAATCGCCTCCACTCATCACGAAGGCGAGCCGGGCGCGCGACGAATTGTCGGTCGAAATCCGTCCAGAGCGCGGATCAATAGTCCTTGGAGACGCGAACGTTCGCGCTTTCGCGCCCTAGCGTAGAGATGGCGCCCAGCAGCGAGAGCCAGCGCGTCACCTGATATTCGATCCGCGTCGCACTGTACCCCTGGCCGTCGGTGATCAGTTCCACATAGGTCTTGCGGGTCAGATATTTGCCCGCTGCGACCGACGTGCCCTGTCCCTGCGCGGGGTCGGCGGCGATGATGCGCAGCCGGTCCAGCCCGGCCGCCTTGCGAACCGCGTTGATCGGGTCCAGCCCCTCGCCGCCCTGAAGCGAGCCGACGGCGGATGCCAGTTGCAGCGCTTCGGGCGCCGACAGGTTGGTGATCGACGTGCCGAACAGGATGCGGGAGAGGAGTTCATCTTCCGGCAAGGCGGGAATGGACGAGAACTGGACATCCGGCGCCAGCCCGGTGCCGCCGACGCGGATGGTCGCGGACAGATCGCTCACGTCCGCCTCCGCCTCTATGTCCAGCGTCGGATTGATGGGGATGCGGCCATCGAACTGGATCTTGCCCTGCCGCAATTCAAAGCGGCGGCCGGCAAATTCATACCCGCCCCGGACGAGGTCGGCGGTCCCGGCGATAGCGGGGCTGGCGACGGTGCCGCCAATGTCCAGGTCGGCCCGCCATTCGCTGTCCAGACCAAGGCCGGTGACCGTCAGACGGTTGCGCGCGCGCGCCCTGATCGCCAGCGCCCAGGGCGCGGCCGGTGCGGCCCGTTCCCGCACATCGCCGCGTTGGTTCACCTCGACCACCTTCAGTTGCGGGATCTGCGCGATCGCGGCGGCGCGGCCCAGAGTGAAACGGCTTCGGTTGAGGGTGAGATCGCCGCCGATCGTGCCGCCGGTCCCGGTCGAGCGCAGGGTGATCGGCCCGGTGACCGTCGCGGCGATATCGTCGCGGTCCAGCACGGTGGCATTATCGGCGGTGAAGGACAGGTCCATGCCGACACCGCCGATCCCGGCGAAGGTGAAACGGCCCGACCCGGCCACGGTCCCGCCATTGCGGGCCGTGCCGGTCATGCTGGACAACACCAGCTGCGCCCCGGAAAAATGCCCCTGCGCCTTCACCCCGCGCAGCCGCATGCCGGTGACGGGGCTGTTCACCGCCGCATTTGCGGTGGCGAGCGTTCCGGTGACCAACGGGTCGCCCAATGTGCCGCGCGCGTCGGCCGATACCGTTACCGGGCCGGAGATGTCGACGATCTCCACCCCGGTCAGCCGCCAGAGCGTGTCCGCCGTGCCGCTGTAACGCAGTTGCGCGAAAAGCGGCGCGGCGTTGAGACGGTCCACCAGCCCGCCCTGCGTGCCGAGCGGGTTGAGCAGCGCCTGCCCGCGGCCGATCACCTTGCCGTCGGCGACGAATGCCAGCCGTGCGGCCAGCCGTTCGGCGTCCAGAACCGCGTTCAGGCCAACATCCACCGGACGCGAACTGAGCGACAGGCCGGAGCGCGACAGGCCGCGCAGGCGCAATTCGGCCCGACCGCCGGGCAGCCCGCCGCGGGGCTGGACATAGCGGATCGAACCGGTGGCCACGCCGCCCAGCCCCAGATCGTCATAGGCGATGTCGAGCAGCGACAGGGGCAGCTTTTCCATCCGCGCATCGACCTGCACGGCGTCGGCCCCGGCTGTCCCCGCCAGTTGGAGCGAGCCGCCGGCATAAGCGACCGTCGCGGGCGAGAGCCGCCACCCATCCTCCATCCGGGTCAGCCGCGCGGCGCGCGTCAGACGGATGGGCCGCCCGTCGATCGACCCGCTGGCGGCCAGTCGGATATGATCGGGATTGACCACCGCCTCGCCCTGAAGATCGAACAGGCGCCCGCGCTGCCCGGACAGGCTGCCGCGTATCTTGCCCCGCCCGTCCACCAGTTCGGCATTGGCGGCCAGACTGCCCAGCACCACGCCCCCGACACGCATGCCGCGCGCCTGCGCCGTCGCGCTGATCGACGTGCCGGCCGGATCGAGCCGGATGGTGGCGTCGAGACTGCCGCGCCGCACGGCGATACGCGTCGGTCCGTCGAAGCTGGCATCGACCGCGTCGAGATCGAGCAGCAGATGCTGTACGCCATCCACCGGCCTCAGACCGATGCGCCCCTTCACCGGACCCGCCACCGCCAGCTGTCCGGCAAGACCACCGTCCACCGGCAGGATATCGCCGCGCGCCGTCACGCCCGACACCGCCAGCCGGGCGACGCGGATGGTCGCCTGCCCGTCCGGCGGCAACAGGATCGCGCCGTCGCCGGTAAAGGGGCCGAGCGTCGATCCGCCCTGCGCGGTAAAGCGATAGCCGCCATCATCGGGATCGAAGCGGGCACGCACATCGGCCAGACCCAGCGCGTTCATCGGCCGCTTCAGCAGCAGGTCGACGGCAGGCTGGTCGATCCTGCCGTCCAGCGTCAGCGACAGCGGACCATAATGGCGATGCCGCCCCGCCCCTTCCAAACGGACCGTGCCGTCGCGCCGCCGCACCCCGTTGGCCGTCAGCGCGATCAGCGGCGCATCCAGCCGCAGGCCGGTGAAGGCCAGTTGGCGGTCGGGCCGCAACGAAAGGCCGCTCCTCACCGTCGGCAGGCCGCCGCCAAGACCACGCAAAAACCCGTTGTCGAGCCGACGGACCCGTGCAACCGCATCGCCGTTCAGCCCGAAAACGCCGCTCGGTCCGGGTGCGGCGCGCAGGCGGGAGGTCAGATCGACCACGCCCAGCCCCCGGATCGCCAGCCCGCTGACCTGTCCGTCCAGCCCGACATCGTAACGACCCGATTTCAGGTCGATCAGCATCACCAGCTTGCCGCGCAGCTTGTCGGATCGCAGCGGCATGGGATTGCTGACGATCTGCTGCCCTTTCCATTGCAGGACGCCGTCGAGCGCGAAGTTACGCACGATGCCTTCCACCAGTTCACCCTGCCCGTACAGCCGCCGCGCGCGCAGGCGCAGCGGGATGAGCACCGGCCCCTTGCCGGCACTGCGCCCGCGGCCATCGGCCCGTACGTCGCTGATCACCGTCCGGTCAAAAGCGATCTGGCGGGCGGTGAGCAGATATTCATATCCCAGGCGCCTAAAGGGTCCGTCGAGCCGCACGCGCAAGCCAACATCCCGGCCGCGCATGGAAGTGACAAGGGATTCCGGCCGGGCGAGGGTCAGGTCCACGAGCAGATTGTCGAGAGCATTGTTGCGCAGGTCGATCGCGCCGTCTGCCTTCAGGTCGATGGCGGCGGACGAGAGCGACAGCGTCCCGTCGATCACCCGGTTCGCCATGGTGCCGCGCGCATCCACGGCCAGACGTGGCGACGACAGGCGCCGAACCAGTCCGGCGCCCGCGATCGCCCCGCCTTCCACGCTGCCGATCGCGGAATAGCTGCCGCTGCGCGCCGTGAGCGTCATATCGACGGCGGGCCTGCCATCCAGCGTCACCCCAAGGCGCCCGTTCCACCGGGTCCAGCTGCCCCGGCCGTCCAGACGCAGATTGGCCGCCTGCCGCAGGCCGGCCATGGCAGCCAGAACCCCGCCTCTGGGTGCATTTATAACCACATCAGCATGAAATCTGTCCTCGTCCGGCCGGCTGTCGAACGTCAGGGTCAGCGCGTCCTCCCCGTCCGGCACGCGCGCCGACAGGTCGACGATCGCCCGCCCGCCGCGTATGTCGACATCGCCGGAAAGGGTCGCTTCGCGCGCCTGTCCGGAAATCGACCGATCCACGGCCAGGCGCTCGACGGACAGTTTCATCAGACGAATGTCGAAACCGGGCAGGACAGACCCTCTCCGTTCCGAGGGGTTGAGCGCCGGCAGACGGTGCAGCGTCGCGCGGGGGATGGAAAGGCGGTCGATATCCAGCCGGTTGGAAAGCCAGGCGAACGGCCACCAGTCGAGTTCCACCACCGGCGCGTCGAAGAACCGCCCGCGCGGATCGGACAGGACAAGGCCGTGCAACACCGCCTTGCGATAGATGCTGCCGTCGATCCGGCCAACCTGGATGCGCAGTCCCGAAGGAGCGTTGATGCCCGCGATGCGCGCGACCAGAAAGCGATGGCCCGCCGCCGTGTCCAGCCAGGCGAGCGTGCCGGCAATGACCAGCGCCACGGCCGCCAGCATGGCCGTGGCCCAACGCTGCCACCGCCCGTCCCACGCGCGGCGGCGCGGCGGCGCGTCGGACGGCGGCGGGGCGGGCCGGTCTGGACTGTCCTGCGCCATCAGAACGCCTGTCCCAGCGACACGTAGACGGCAACGCGCGGGTCGCCGCGTTGCGGATTGATCGGCGTGCCGACATCGATGCGGATCGGCCCGAAACTGCTGTAATAGCGCACCCCCACGCCCGCGCCGATACGCAGGTCGCGAAAACGCGGAAGGACGCTGGTGGAGATATTGCCGGCATCGACAAAGGGCACGACACCGAAATTGCCGAACCGCACGCGCGTTTCCAGCGAAAATTCCGCCAGACTCTTACCGCCGATCGGGTCGTTGTTGCTGTCGCGCGGGCCGATCGCCTGATAGCCATAGCCCCGCACCGACGCGCCGCCGCCGGCGTAGAAGCGCCGCGACGGCGCGATCCGCTCCACCTGCGACCCAAGGATGCTGCCGAACCGCGCGCGCCCAGCCAGCACGACGCGGTCGCCCAGGGGAAGATAGGCGCTACCGTCGATCTGGGCGCGCGCATAGCCGAACGTCGTCTTCTGGAACGACAGTTCCGGGCTCAGCCGGGCGCCCAGACGAAATCCGCTCTGCGGGTCCAGCAGATCGTCGCTGCCGTCATAGGCAAGACTGAGCGGCAGCGCCCCGATCAGGAAGGTACGCCGCCCGCCTACGATCTTGCTGAAACTGTCCGCTTCATCCGACAGCACCAGTTCGGTCCCCAGCCGCCACACCCACTTTTTCTGGAACATGATATTGGTCTGCCGTTCCAGCGCTCCGGACAGGATGATGGTGCGCGCGTCATAAGCGTCGCGCCGGATATCGCTGACCGACAACAGACCGGTCAGCACATGGTCGCGCTTGCGGAAATTGTTGCGGCGATAGGTGAAGGACGCCGTCTGTTCCTGCGTGCCCAGCACGCCGCGCAGCGTCACCGCCCCTTCGGGCGGCAGGAGGTTGCGATGCTGCCAGCTCACCTCCGCCCGATATCCTTCGCCGGTGCCATAGCCCAGTTCCCCGGCGATCGTGCGCAGCGGCGCCGGACGGACGCGGGCGACGATGTCCACATGCTCGCCATCGCCCGCGTCCCTGGGCGTCAGCGACACAGAGGATACCAAGCCGGTGGCGACGATCGCCCGGCGCAGATCCTCCACGTCCGACGCCATGAACGGATCACCGGGCGCGAACCGGGCGATGCGCTGCACATGCCGCGCGCTGAACAGCTCCGCGCCCGCATCGTCCAGCAGCACCCGGCCAAAGCTGCGATACCCCCCGGACACGATGTCGACCGCCAGATCGCCCTTGCGCGCATCATGATCGATGCGCACTTCCGGTTCTTCGACGCGGGCAAAGGGGAATCCGCCTTCGGCCAGAGCGGAGGAGAGCGACGCCTGCGCGGTCATAATGGCATCGGCGTCCACCGGGTCGCCGACCCGCACGGGAAACGCCCGGCGGAACGACTCCGCGCGTTCGTCCGGGCCGGGCATGCCATGCAAATCGACGGAAGACAGCAGATAACGCGTGCCCGGCGCCACGTCGAACAGCACCGCCAGCCGGTCGCCGCCAGCCGGCGGCGCGGTGACGACGCCGCGAATGCGCGCGGCATAATAGCCCTTTGCCCGCAGCAACCGGTCGAGCAGGTCGCTGTCCTCCTTCATACGGCGGTTGATCTGGGCTAGGTTGGCCGGCTTGCCGCCGCCCTGGCGCAACACCGACAATTCGTCGAAGCGGGCCGTAAATTGCGCGTCGGCAATCGCGTCCACCCCGCGCAGGACGACCGAGTACCGCCGTTCCTCGCCGACGTCCGCACCGACTTCCGCAACGCCGGCCGCCATATCGCCGGGATCGGCGAGCGTCACGCCCATTGCCGGATCGTCATCGCCGCCGTTCGGCTGCTCCGCATCCGCAACCGGATCTTCGGGCAGCGGTTCTACCCGGTCGGGCTGGTCCATGTCGGGCCAATCGACGCCAATGTCGGGCATCGCATCCATCGCGACGTCAGGCGGGACATCGTCAGACCGCTGCGGCGCCGGCATGCCGGGGGCACCGGAACCGACGCTGGAGCTGGAGCTGGAGCTGGAGCTGGAGCTGGAGCTGGAGCTGGAGCTGGAGCTGGACGGGACCTGCGCGTGACCTGCACCGGGCGCAAGCGCAAAGGCCAGCAGAACGGACCGGATGATGTACGGACCTGAAACGCGGCATCGCGGCCGCACGCCGGTGAACATCGGCACGGTCTAGACCAGATCGGGCGGCCGGACCAGCCGGACGCGCCGGAAAAATGGCGGAAAGCGCCTGCCACGCCCCAAGCTGTCAAAAATGGGTGTGCAGCCGGTCCATCAGGGCCCGCGCGGGACTGGCCGTCGCCGCCGGCGCGCTATGGATCATCTGTTCCATGCGTTCCTGCAACCGGGCGACCCGATCATAGAGATCCTCGCTCGCCTCTATCAGGGAGCGGGCACCAAAGGGAAATGTCACGACCAGATCGGGGTCGCTGTCATTGGCCGCGCCCAGCCGGTATTTTTCGCCGATCAGATCCGCCTGCTCTATTTCGCCGCGCTGCCAGGCCCGCTGGCTCAGCAGCCAGGCGATGATGTGCATCAGGCGCGTCGTGACCTTGAGCGATTCGCAGGTATAGGCAACCCGCCACAGCGGGTCCGCGACCTGCATTTCGGCGGGATCGCCATTGTCGAAATAGGACCGCGCCTCGTCCGCCATGACCATGGCTTCGACATAAAGGCCATCGACCAACCGCCGGTGAAGGCCACGATCAAAGGAAGCTGTACTGTGCACGCGGCCCTGCTGGCATAAATATGCACATCTGTCAGTCCCTGCGCCCCGGCAGATTCCCCTCCTGTCCCATTCAGGGCCGATTCCGGCGTCCCTTGACCGGACGCACCTCTCTATTCAGGCGATGATGTCAGGGACCAGTTCATCTTCCAGCAGGACCATTTCGTCACGCAGACGTAATTTGCGCTTCTTCAGCCGCGCAATCTGCATCTGGTCGGCGGAATTGCTGTCGATCAGCGCTCCGATCGCACCGTCCAGGTCGCGATGTTCGACACGCAGCAATTCCAGCCGACGCATAATATCTTCGCGGCTCATCGCCCCTGCTGATCCCCGGCCCGTGACATACTCTGTCCTGATAGCGGCGACGGCGCGCGCGGGCCATCGCAAATTCCATGTCCACCGTCGCAAAGCCCGTCACGGGGCAAGACAAACAAGCTGAATCATGATCTACTTCATCATCCATCAGCTCGTAAGGAGAATGTCATGGAGAACAGCTACATTTCGGCTCTTTCAGCGAAGCACGCCGGGCTTGACGCGCGGATCAGGGCGGAAGCGAGTCGGCCGATGCCGGACGCGACCCTGATGGCTTCCCTCAAGAAGCAGAAATTACGGTTGAAGGAAGAAATGACCGCTCATAGCGGGAAGGCGCACTGACGCATCGATGAAAAGGGCGGAAAGGGTGCGACATCGCACCCCGCCCGTTTCCTCCCGCGTAACAAGTCGGCGCCGGAATGACCGGATTTTGAAGAGCCGGTGAGACTTTGAAGAGCCGGCGAGACAAGGGGGCGCCTGCGATACTCGTTGCCAACTGCGCCGAACGCCCCCGGCAAAGCGACCCGGACGCGCAACGCCCGATGCCGAAGGCGGAACCGCTCGCCGCCCCTGCTTCAGCAATGATCCGTGCTCCGCCGATGGCCCGATGTTTCAGCGGTGCCCCCGCACGTCAACGAGGCCGGAGCGCCGCACTGCGCAGATAATCGGGAACGTCCTGTCGCGACGCACTGGTCCCCAGCGGCTTGCGCGCCAGTTGCGGGTCGATAGCTTCGTCAAAGGACAGGCCGATCTTGTCCTCCCTCGACCAGACCACGACACCCGCTACCCGTCCGACGCCGCGCAGGTCAAACATGATATGCGCACCCACCGGAACGGGCCGTTCACAATCCGCCATCATGCCCACGCGGGACAGATTACGGATACGGGCCTTTCCCAGCGGCGCACCGTCCAACGTACTCAGGCTGGTAAGAAGGAACAGGCTGTCACGCGGAGCGGTACGTGCTGGCCCTCGATCCGCCGAATCCCGTTCGATATCCATGAAGCAACCCGTTCTGAAGCCAGTTCCGCTGACCACGGATGACGGTATTTCATGGAAAATCGGTTAATCGTCGCGCGAGATTTTTTCCTGCCGTTCGTGACGCTCCTGCGCTTCCACCGTCATCGTCGCGATCGGCCGAGCCTCCAGGCGGCCCAGCGAGATCGGCTCGCCCGTCACCTCGCAATAGCCATATTCACCCTCGTCAATCCGGCGCAGCGCCGCATCGATCTTTGAAATCAGCTTGCGCTGGCGATCACGGGTGCGAAGTTCGATGGACCAGTCGGTTTCGCTGGAGGCGCGATCATTAAGGTCCGGCTCGCGCAAGGGCTCGTTCTGAAGAACGGTCAGCGTCCCTTCGGCTTCCGCAAGTATCTGCTTCTTCCAGTCCAGAAGCCGCTGGCGAAAATATTCAAGCTGCTGCGGATTCATGAACTCCTCGTCCGGCGAGGGGCGGTAATCGACGGGCAGGGCGACACCCGGTCGGGTCGGCGCTACGCCGCCCTCGTCGTCGGAAGTAAGGAGCGATGCCATCGGGCTCTCCGAATCGAGAGGCCCCGGCGCTGAAAGTTCCGGGCGCCATGTCTGTTGGTTGAGGCGCCTCATACCCATCGTCGCGAAACGACACAAGCGGACATTATACCAGCCGACCGCAGGCCGCACAGCGTTTTGCGAGCGCTCCACCGCCGCTGGCCGGCGGCAAAGCGTCGATGCAGGCGGTCGCGACGCAGACCGCCCTTCCCCGTCCGTGACCGTTCCATAGCGGGACGTTAACCATAAAAATTCAGATCACGATTGCCATTTATTCTGCTATAGGGCGACATTCAGGGTTAACGCCGTTGAAGTTAACCTTTGCTTTTGCGTTCTTATGATCAGGTAACACCACCTGCCTTCCCTGGATGATCCATAAGGGGGCATGGGGTAGAAAGAACAAAGTGGTCCTATGTCGGTTCGGATGGCGTTGGCGAAATTGTGCGCATGCACGTGTGGAGGAGCGATCATCGGCGGCGGCGCCGTCCACGTCGCGGAAACCGCCCGGCCCGCCGTGGTCCACAGCAGCAAGAGCGCCAAGGCGAGCGTGCCCAAGCAGCGCTATGCCGTTCGCACGGTCAAGCGCCGCGTGGTGAAAACGGTAACCGCCTGCGCACCGTCGACGGTGACGGTGGCCAGCCAGGCGGCACCGATCCCCCTTCCAGCGCCCGTGCCCGTGCCGATGATGCCTCCGGCTGAAATGCCGATCGTATCGGGCGGCGGCGGATCGGTCCCGATCGTGATGGGTGGCGGCGGTGGCGGCTTTGGCGGCGGCGGATTTTTCGGCGGCTTCTTTGGCGGCGGCGGCGGCGGGAGCGGCGGTGGTACGGTCGTGATCTCATCCACCAGCAGTTCCACGGGCGGCATCAGCAGTTCGACCAGTTCGACCACCGGCGGCGTCAGCACATCGACAGGCGGTGTGTCGACCTCCACCGGGGGCGTGAGCACGTCCACGGGCGGCGTTTCCACTTCAAGCGGCAATGTGTCGACGTCGAGCGGCAATGTCTCCACATCGAGCGGCAACGTGTCCACTTCCAGCGGGAATGTCTCGTCGTCCAGCAGTTCTTCGTCGAGTTCCTCTTCCTCCAGCTCCAGTTCGTCATCCTCGTCCAGCAGTTCGGGCGGCAAGGGCGATCATGGGTCGAACGGCGGATCGTCCGGCTCCTCGTCGAGCAGCTCATCCTCCGGGTCGTCATCCTCGTCAGGCGGATCGTCCAGCTTTGGGTCGACCGGCTCCTCCTCGTCGAGCAGCAGTTCATCGTCCAGCAGTTCGTCATCCTCGTCCAGCAGTTCGGGCGGCAGCAACGGTGGCAGCAATGGCGGCACCGAAGTTCCGGCGCCCCCCATGATCCTGCTGTTCGGCGCGGCAGCAGCGGCTCTGGTCGCGCGCAGGCGCTTCGGCCAACGCGATGGACAACCGAAAACGGCCTGATTTCCCGGTTACGGAAGGGCGGGCTTCAGCATGCTGAAGCCCGCCCTTTCTTTTATCGCGTTCCTCAGCTTTCGACGATGATCCGCTC
>JBFWMJ010000024.1:0-30872 GCA_050251675.1 Sphingobium sp. | reverse complement strand
ACTGAGCATGCGTGTGCTCGCGATGCGCGATGCCGACATGGCCGACATGCGGGCGCGCCACGCGCAGCTTGAGGCAGTAAAGGCGGAACGTGATACGCTGCTCCAGGCGCTGGTGGGCCGATTGACGGAGGCGTCGCGTTACCTTCAGCGGCTGGAAGACCCGCTGCCTTCGCAACCGGCGCCGGAGGAGGTGGCGCAGGTTCTGCCGGCGGAGGCAAAACCCGCAGTTCGCAGCAGACGGGCGCCCGCGCGGAAACCGGCGGCCAAAACCTCCAGGACCAAACGCTCGTGAAACGCGTCAAGCAGCCGCGGCAGGAATTCCGCGATATCATCGATGATGCTTTGGGGTTGTTGCAGACCCATGTCCCGCAACCGCCGCAGACCAATCTGCTGCCGGACCATCGGCTGTCCAGCTTGCTCGAACGCTGCCAGCATATGGTGGATCAGACGAGCAGGCGCGGCCCGGCCGCGATCCGTACGGTCCACCACCTTGCCTGTACCGGCGGTACGCTGCTTTCGCGCGCGATCACGGCCATGCCCAATGTCCGTCTGTTGAGCGAAGTCGATCCGCTTAGCCAACTGACGAAGAACGTCTCCTTCGCGCCTTCGGATGTGGTTCAGCAGTCGCGGCTGGCCGCGAGGCCGGTCGCGCAGGAGGCGGAGGTGGGAATTTTTCTGGCCGGGCTCGACGTCGTGTATAAGGATAGTAGCCGGAACGGACTTGATCTGGTGATCCGCGACCATTCGCACAGCATGTTTCACTTCGGTCCGGCTGTGCCCGATCGCCGGACTTTACGTGAGATCGTGCGTGACCTCGTTCCGTTGCGATCAGTCGTGACGGTGCGCCATCCGATCGATTCCTTCCTTTCGTTGCGTGAGATGAATTGGGACCGGCATTTTTCGCCCAATACGCTTGAGGAATATTGTCTGCGGTACGGCGCTTTTCTGGATCGGCATGATGACCTTCAGATCATCCGCTATGAGGATTTTCTCAGCGAGCCCGAGGCGGTGATGCGGCAATTATGTGATATACTTGATCTCGCCTATATCGACACCTTTGCCTATACCTTTCAGGCCATACATCTGTCGGGCAATAGCGGGCGGGGCGGCGAGACGCTTCGGGCGCATCCCAGACGTGCGATATCGGAGGCCGTCTCGCTCGAAATGAGCGACAGCCGGGCGTATGCGCAGCTGTGTGACCGGCTGGGCTACGATCCCTGAAGCTGTACTTACGGATCGTTATTCCGGGCAAGGGTGCGTTCGTGGCAGACTTTGCCGGATCGCTGCGTGCCTCCGGCAGGCCCGTCTTCCACAGTCCATGCGTCATCGGTTGTTCTGTTCGCTTTGGGGATGCTAGAGTGGTGCCATGACAGAGAGGATGGAGCAGGGGCGTCCCGCCGCCACGGTGGTGATCGTTCGGGACCGCCGGGCCGCACCGGCTGAAATATTGATGATGGAACGGGCGTCGACCATGGCGTTCGCGGCCGGCGCGCTCGTCTTTCCCGGCGGCGCGCTGGACGATGCGGATCATGAACTGGGCGCGCGCTGGGGCGGTGCGCTGGATCTGGAGGAAGCAGCCGCGCGCGTGGCCGCGATCCGCGAGACGCTGGAGGAAAGCGGGCTGGGGATCGGCATGACGGGACCGGACGCGGGGGCGATCGACCCCGCCGGCCTGATCGAGATGCGGCGCGGCCTCGCATCCGGTGCGGCGTTCGCGACGTTGCTGGAGGATCAGGGTGTCACGCTGTCGCTGGACAGGCTGGTGCCCTTCGCACGCTGGCACCCGGGGCTGGGTGAAAAACCGCGCCGGATTTTCGATACGCGTTTCTATCTGACCCGCGCGCCGGAAGGGCAGGAGGCGAGCGCCGACAGCACGGAAAATGTACGCTTGCTGTGGAGCAGTGCCGAGTCGACCATCACGCGGTGCGATGCGGGGCAGGGGCGGATCATCTTTCCCACCCGGCGTAATCTGGAACGGCTGGCGCAATTTGCCGATTTCGCTGCGATGGCGGCCCATGCGGCGGCGATTCCGGTCGAAAAGGTACGCCCGTGGATCGAGGATCGGGACGGGGTCGCCCATCTGTGCATCCCCGGCCATCTGGGCTATCCGATCACGTCGGAATTGCTGGAACTCGCCGGGCGCGGATGACCGATGGGCGCCATGCCGCCGTCAAAGCGGTTTGTCGTAAAGCTGGTAAATCTTGTTGACCTTGCTCCCGATCGCGTCGGCGATGGCATTCATGCCCTGATTGTCATCCAGCACCCAGCCGATTTCTCCGCGTTCCGCGCCATAACGGGTCACGGCGGCGCGCCGGATATATTCGATCATCATGAAGGCCATCTGGCTGGCGATGCGGGAGGATTGCAGGCGCTGCACCACGCCCATCAGCGGCACGCGCATGGTGTGCGTCCGGGGTTTGCGCAGCCACCAGAGCAGCTTTGCCCAGCCAAGCGGCCACAGGGCGCCCCTGAGCGGTTGCAGCACCTGATTGAGGTTGGGGAGCGTCATCATGAATGCGACCGGCTCGCCGTCCAGTTCCGCTATCATGATCAGATCCTCGAACACGATCGGTTTCAGCTTCTTGCCGGTCAGGGCGATTTCTTCGTCGGTGATCGGGACGAAGCCCCAGTTCCTGCCCCATGCATCGTTCAATATGCCCAGGATGATCGCGGCTTCGTCGCCGAATTTCGCCTTGTCCACGCGGCGGATGCGGATACGGCTGTTTTTCTCGCCGGATGACACGATGCGCTGCACCAGCGACGGAAAACCGTGCCGGATATCCACCTCATAGGTTTTGAGTTGCTTGACCGGCCGATAGCCCGCGCCCTCTATCATGCCCTGATACGCCGGATTGTCATGGCCCATCATCACCGTGGGTGGATGGTCATGGCCCATGACCAGCAGGCCCGGCTCCTCCCAGATCGACAGGGATATGGGGCCAAGGACGCGGGTCATGCCCTGGTCGCGAAGCCAGCGTTCGGCCTGCGCGATCAGGGCCGCGCCGACGTCGGCATCCTCCGCTTCAAACAGGCCGAAATTGCCGGTGCCCGGTCCCATGCCCTGTTCCGCCGGCATCTGCGTCGCCAGCATGTCGATATGCGCCGATATGCGGCCGACGACGCGCGTGCCCCGGCGCGCCAGGAACAGGGCGACCCGCGCATGATTGAAAAAGGGATTTTTGCCCGGCGTGATAAGGTCGCGCGCGTCGCTTCTTATCGGGGCCACCCAATGCGGATCGTCGGCATAGAGGCGCCAGGGAAGGGCAATGAATGCCTTGACGTCCGCCTTGGACGATACGGGCGAAATGTGGATATCGGAAAGGGCCATGGCCATCGCCTTGGTTGGAGGACAGCCGCAGTTCGACCCTTGGCCGGGGAATGTCAATCACCACCCGGTCTGACGGCGCGACGTCGTGATGGCGCCCATATTGATGGCGGCCCGGTCATGTTGCTGCCACGATGTCAGCGCAATTGGCGGTTAGAGGGCAGGATATGACAGTGCATGATTCCCATGTCGCCGACCCGCCTGTTGTCGCCTATGCTGGCGGAGTCCCCCCCGTTTCAGGCCCCCGCGCCGCCGACATCGGCACGGGCCGGGCCGCCGCGCCGGACGATGCCGCGATGCTGCGCGCCGCCGCTGAACTGACCCGGACCCTGTCGACCGCCGATCCCGCGATTTACTGGCCCGATTTCCTGCTGTCGGCGGCGGTCGGCTATGCCGGGCTGGCCGGCGCGATCCTGCTGGACGGCACGGCGCTGCCGGTCGCGTGCGGGCTGGTCGCCATGCTGGCCTTGTACCGCGCGGCCAGTTTCATTCATGAATTGACCCATATCCGCAAAGGCGCGCTGCCCGGGTTTCGCCTGGCCTGGAACCTGATCATCGGCATTCCGCTGATGATCCCGTCCTTCATGTATGAAGGCGTGCATACCCAGCATCATGCCCGCACCCGTTACGGCACGGCGAGCGACCCTGAATATCTGCCGCTGGCGCTGATGAAGCCGTGGTCGCTGCCGCTGTTCATTCTGGTCGCGGCGCTGGCGCCGGTCGGCGTCCTGCTGCGCTTCGGTGTGCTCACGCCGCTTTCGTTGGTTGTGCCCCCGTTGCGGCAGGTCGTGCATGAGCGCTATTCGGCTCTGGCGATCAATCCCGCCTATCGCCGCCGCGCGCCAGAGGGGGATTTCCGACGGCAATGGTTGTGGCAGGAAGCTGGCGCGAGCCTCTTTGCGCTGGCTCTCATGGGCAGCGTCCTGCTGATCGGGTGGAAACCGCTGCTGGTCTATATGGCGGTGCATTCCGGCATGACCGTCATCAACCAGTTGCGCACGCTGGTCGCGCATCTGTGGGAAAATGACGGTGAGGCGATGACCGTGACGGCGCAATATCTCGATTCGGTGAATGTGCCTCCGCCGTCGCCGCTCGCGGTGCTCTGGGCGCCGGTGGGGCTGCGCTATCATGCGCTGCATCACCTGTTGCCGAGCGTCCCCTATCATAATCTGGCCGCCGCGCATCGCCGGCTGATCGCCACGCTGGATGCCCAGTCGCCCTATCATCGCGGCAACTATGCCGGGATGTGGCCGTTGATCGGCAAGATCGCGCGCAGCACCATGCGGTCTGCCTGAAACTTCCGCCGACCCATTGCGGCGCTATTCCTCCGTGCGGAACAGCACCGTTTCGCCGAGCAGCAGGAACAGCATGAATGGCGCCCAGGCAGCAAGGAACGGCGGATAGGCGCCCAGATTGCCCATGGCGAGCGAGAAGTTGTCGGCGACGAAATAGGCAAAGCCAAGCGCCATGCCCATCACCGCCCGAACGAACAACTGCCCCGACCGCGCAAGGCCGAAGGCGGCGACCGATCCCAATATGGGCATGAGCAGGGCGGACAGGGGACCGGACAGCTTATGCCACAGGCTGGCCTCCAGTTCCGCGGTCGGGCGGCCCGCGCCATGCAGCGCGGCGATGGCGGTGCGCAGTTCGCTGAATGTCAGCGCGTCGGGATCGACTTTGGCCAGCGTGAACTGATCGGGGCGGATGGCGCTGCCGAAGCGGACGGTGCCGATCTGGCGAACGGTTCCGCGCGCGACATCGAACTGCTGTGCTTCCTCCAGCACCCAATCTTTGTTCTGCGGATCGTACCGTCCCTTTGGCGCGCGAATGATGGTCGTCAGGCTGTTGTTGACGCGGTTGAATATCTCCACCTTGCGCAGTTGCACGTCCGTGCCGTGCCCGGCGACGATCGCCGCCGTGACCAGATTGTTGCCGTCGAGCACCCATGGGCTGGTCTTGACGTTCCGGTCGTGGGGAATGGGGCCGTAATCCACCGCCTGCCAGGCGGAAAGAGCGGACGTCGCGCGCGTTACGACCCGTTCGTTGAAGACATAGCTGATCAGCGCGATGCCCAGCGCCGCAGCGATGAGCGGCGCCAATATCTGATGCGCGGACAGGCCGGCCGCCTTCATCGAAATGATTTCGCTGTTCTGGTTCAGGCTGGCGAGCATGACGAGCGTGCCAAGCAGCACCGAAAAAGGCAGGAATCGGGCAATGATCTGGGGCGCGCGCAGGCCGACATAATGCCATAGCTGCGCGTCGCCATTGCCCGCATGGGCCAATATGTCGCCCGATTCGCCGAGCAGGTCGAGCGTCTGGAGCACCACCACCAGCAGCGCCAGCACCGCGAAGGTCCGGGTCAGGAACAGGCGCGCCATGTACAGGCTGATCTGGCGGGAGGGGAAGAAATCGAACTGCATCGGTTCAGGCCGCTCCCTGCCTGTCATCTTGCCGCGTCCGCGGCCGTGAACGGTTGAACAGGCGCAACAGGCGCGCGACCTGCTTGCCCAGTTTGGCGAAGGCGAATTCCAGCGCGCCGATCGGCTGCCCCCCGGGGCGATGCGCGATGACATGGTACATCCATGCGATCAGCCCGCCGACGAGCAGGAATGGCACCCACAGGGCGATGATCGGGTCCACCTTGCCCAGCGCGCCGATGCTTTCGCCATATTGATTGACCTTATGATAGGTCACGATGAACACGATCGACAGGAATACGCCCAGCGCCGACGTCGATCGCTTGGGTGGAATGGCGAAGGTCAGCGCGGCCAGCGGCAGCAGCAGCATCATCACCACCTCGACGATGCGGAAATGGAAGTTCGACCGGACTTCCCAGCGCAGTTTTTCAGGCGTTTGCGGATCGCGGCCCATGGTGATCAGTTCGGGAATGGTTTTTTCCCGGTCGACGTCGCGGCCACGGAAATTTTCGATCTGGGGCAGGTCGATCGGCAGGTCGTGACTGGAAAAAGTCAGGATCCGGGGCGTTTCATAGGATGGCGCATCGTTGACCAGCACGCCGTTGCGCAGGCGGAAGATGATCGTGTCGGGGTCGTCCGTGGCCAGGAACTGGCCCTGTTCGGCGGTGACAGCAAGCGTCTGCCCGGATTTGCCGGCGGCCCGGACGAAAATGCCCTGAAGATTGCGCCCTTCGTCCAGGGTGCGTTCGATCCGCATGGTCATCCGATTGCCCATGCTGGTGAACTCCCCGACCTTGATCGACGCGCCCAGCGCACCCGACCGCAATTCGAAGCGCAGCGCTTCATAGGCGTGGCGGGACAGGGGCTGGACGAAGCCGACAATGCCGAAATTGAGCAGCGCCAGTGCGATGGCGTACATATAGGGGACGCGCAGCAATCGCCCGTAGGACAGGCCGACCGCGCGCATCACGTCCAGTTCCGACGACAGCGCCAGCTTGCGGAACGCCAGCAATATACCCAGCATCAGGCCGATCGGAATGCCGAGCGAAAGATATTCGGGCAGCATATTGGCCAGCATCCGCCACACGACGCTGACCGGCCCGCCTTCGGCTGCGACGAAGTCGAACAAACTCAACATCTTGTCAAGCACGAGCAGCATCGCGGCAATGACCAGCGTTCCCAGCATGGGCACGGCGATCAATCGGGCGAGATATCGGTCGGTGGCGGTCAGCATTTCAATATGTGGTCGTCCCATCACCATGATTTGGCCGCAAACCCCGCCCATATCCCGAGTCACGGAATAAGGAGGCGTTCGCGGGGGCGAACAGGGGCTCGCCGGCCGGCATTGACGGACGGCTATAGCTTCACGGAGTGGGATGGTCATGTTTAAAGTTGCGATGGGACTTCTGCCGGTAGGGATGCTGTGCATCGCCGCCCCGGCCTGGGCCCAGCGTCAGGAAATTCGCAATGATCTTTCCCTGTGCGCCTCTGCGGCCAGCGGGCCGGCGGTTCTGGTCGACGTCCGCGGCTTTTCGGTGGCGACAGGCAATGTGCGCCTGCAATCCTATCCCGCGACCAGGGCGGCCTGGCTGACCAGGGGGGCCTGGCTGCATCGGATCGAAATGCCGGCCCGGCCCAGCGGCGGGGCGATGCGGTTCTGCATGCCCGTGCCGGAACCGGGGAGATATGGCATCGCGGTCCGCCACGATGTGGACGGCAATGGCAAGACCGACCTGTCCAGGGATGGCGGCGGATTTTCCAACAATCCGGGCATTTCCATCTTCAATCTGGGCAAGCCGTCGGTCGACAAGGCCGCGTTCCATGCGGGGCCCGGCGTGACGAAAATCACCATCAACCTGAAATATATGTAGGCACCCATGGTTTGCGTCGCGCTCCTGTCCAATCCCAAATCGACGGGCAACCGGCAGACCCTGCCGCGCGTGCGCAGCTATTGCGCCAGCAACCCCGACATTTTTCATTATGAAGTCGAACATGTCGACCAGATCGGCCGGGCGTTGCAGACCATCGCCCGCGTCGAACCGGCGGTCATCGTCATCAACGGCGGCGACGGGACGGTGCAGGCGGCGTTGACCGAATTATATCAGGGCGAACATTTCAAGGGCCGGGTGCCGCCGATCGCGGTCTTGCCCAACGGCAAGACCAATCTGATCGCGCTTGATCTTGGCATTCACGGGGACCCGATCAAGGCGCTGGAACGAATCGTGCGGATCGCCAAGTCGGACGTTGACCAGCATATCGTCGCGCGCGAACTGATCGCCCTGTCGGACGGTAATGCCGACACGCGGCCGGTACTGGGCATGTTCCTGGGCGGGGCGGGTCTGGCCGATTATATCCTCTATTGCCGCAACCGCATCTACCCGCTTGGCCTGTCCAACGGGCTCAGCCATTTCCTGACGGCGATCGCGGTGCTGGTGTCGCTCCTCTTCGGCCTGCGCGGGCGGTATATGCCGCCAAGGGCGCGGCCGGTCAGCATCTCGCTGATCCGGGAAGGCCAGATTGCCGGCCGGTTTTCGGTGCTGATCGTCACGACGCTGGAACGGCTGCTGCTGGGCGCGCAGCCGGGGGACAGCCGCCGCGGGAACATGAAGCTGATGGCCGTCGACCACAGCCTGTCCGCCTTGTCCCGGCTGATGTGGGCAAGCCTGTTCAAGCGGGTCGGAAAGGCCCAGATGCAGGGCATTCATCTGGAGCAGGGCGACACGATCCGTATCGATGGCGACCGCAGCAGCGTCATTCTGGATGGCGAACTGTTCGAAGCGGCGGAAGGGCGGCCGATCATATTGCGGTCGACCCAGCCAGTCCCTTTCCTGCGTCTGGCGGCATAGAGGGCTGCAGGCGGGGCGTAGCAAGCGGCGGCGCAGGGCTGACGGCGCCGTCCCGTCAGAAAAAGCGATAGACAGGGCGTCCGCACGGTGCGGGTAGGGCGGTGCCCTGTGTCATGCCGGAACCGCCACGTCGATTGCCTTCTCCGCCACGCGCGCCTTTACCGGCGTTCTGGCCAGCACCTCGCCGTCGATGGAAATGCGCTGGGGCGGACTGCAACTGATGGTGAAGGCGCGGCCGCGAAATTCCTCCACATGGATATTGCGGTCGCGCAGGCGGAAGAATTTGGCGTACCAGTCCCACGCCAGCCGCATGACGCTGCGCCCCGTGACCGCCTGCACCACAATCTGTCCGGTGTCGACCTGCGCCGCATCCGACAGGGCAACGCCGCCATGATAGGGGCCGTTCAGGATGCGCACTTCGGTCGCCCACATGCGCCGCTCGCTCTGTCCGTCGTCGACGGTCAGGCGGAAAGCACGAAACGCGAACGAACATTTGATCGCGCATAACAGATAGCCGAGCCGGCCAAGATAGCGTTTCCATCCTTGCGGCACCGTGTCGCCGATCATCGGCGACAGGCCGATGGACGCGGCATTCGCGAAATAATCCTCATCGATCATGCCCAGGTCGATGCGCCGCCGCCGGCCCCGTGCGATGACCGCGACCGCCCCGTCCAGATCCAGCGGCAGGCCCAGCGTCCTGGCGAAGCTGTTGGCCGTCCCCAGCGGCAGGACGGCGAAGACGCAGTTCGTTCCTACCAATTCGTCCACGGTGCCCGAAAGAGAACCGTCTCCGCCGCCGACAATCACCATCGGCGCGCCGTCGCGGACGGCCCGGCGCACGGCGTCGCGCATCCCGGCGGGGTCGTCGACCGCCTGCGCGGAAACCAGCGCGATGCCCGCCGCCGTCAGCGTGTCCCGCGCGGCGAGGAACAGGTCATTGCCCTTGCGGGAATGGGTGTTGACGATCAGCGCCGCGGATATGGGAAGGGGGGATCGGGGACCGGATGTTTCCATGTTACGACAACCCTTGAAAGGGCGGCAGGCTCCCTTGGGTGAACGCTTGTGCCAGGTTGCCCGGCCGCGCCCCTTATGCCGATCTGCTTCCCCGGTTCGTCGCGCCTTGGCGGTGCGGTTTACCAAATAGAAATCATGTTCGGCGATGACGCAGCGACGTGTCACGCCTTATACGCCATTGGAGCGCTCAATTGCGCGCGCGTTTCGCGCCGGAAACTCAGCAGAGCGCTGAGGTGGAAGCGAGCCTTATCAAATCGCTTTATGCTTCGCCCCGGTCGCTGCTGATCGGTGCCATGGCGGGCGGCGGCCTGTCCATCGTCGTCGCCTGTCACGCCCGGCAACTGGAAATCACGGTGATTTCCGTCCTGATCTGCATTGTCGCCCTGTGCCGGGCAGTTTCCGCCGTCTATTTTCAGCGCCAGCTCGCCCATCAGGATACCACAGCCCGGCAGGGGTGGGGCATCGCCTATGAACTGGGCGCGTGGGGTTATGCGGCGTTGCTTGGCATCCTGGCCTTCGTCACGTTGCTGCTGACCGATGATGCTTCGCTGCATATATTGAGCGTGTGCATGGTCGCGGCCTATTCGGGCGGGATTTCCGGGCGTAATGCCGGCCGGATCCATATCGCGATCGGCCAGACCTGTTTCGCGCTGCTGCCGACGGTGCTGGGCCTGTGCCTTGCGGGCGGGCTGGGCTATTATGTGTTGGCCCTGATGCTGTTCCTGATGATCTTTGCCATGGCGGAGATCACCCGGACCACCCATCGCATCGTCGTCGAGGCGCTGCAAGGCAAGCATGAGAAATCGATGCTGGCCAAGAAATTCGAACGGCTCGCCCGCTATGACAGCCTCACCGGGGTCGAAAACCGCATGGCGATGCAGATGCGCCTGCGCGACCTGTTCGATGCGCGCATGTCGCAGGACGGGGCGATGGCGGTGCTGTGGATGGACCTGGATCGTTTCAAGGAAATCAACGATTCGCTGGGGCATATCATCGGCGACAAGCTGCTGTGCCTGGTGGCCGAGCGGCTGGCGCGGGCGCTGGGCGAACGCGGGCATGTCGCGCGTTTTGGCGGCGACGAATTCATCCTGCTGTGCCCGGATGCCGATGCCGCCGCGGCGGAGGAGATCGCGACCGATCTGATCGCGGCATTCGGCCATGATTTCGAGGTGGGCGGCTATCATCTGACCGTCACCGCATCCATGGGGGTGTCGGTCGGCCCGCATGACGGCCGCGACGAGACCGAATTGCTCCAGCACGCCGATATGGCCCTTTACAAGGCGAAGCATGACGGGCGCAATCGTCATGCCCGTTTCGACTGGTCGATGAAGGAACGGCAGAACCGTACCTATGAACTGGAAACGGGTCTACGCAGCGCGATCGCGAACGACGAACTGATCGTCCACTACCAGCCGATATTCGACACGATGACCGGCCGCATATCGATCTGCGAGGCGCTGCTGCGCTGGCAGCACCCGGTGCTCGGCCTTGTGTCCCCCGCCGAATTTATCCCGATCGCCGAGAGCAACGCCATGATCGAACCGATCACGACCTGGGTGCTGGACCGGGCCTGCCGCGACGCAATGGCGTGGGATGAATCCGTCCGGGTCGCCGTCAATATCTCACCGGCGCTGATCAAGTCCGACAATCTGCCGCGTGCGGTGGTGGCCGCGCTGCTGCAAAGCGGGCTTGCGGCGCGGCGGCTGGAGCTGGAGGTCACTGAATCCATCTTCCTGGAAAATAGCGGCCGGACGAGCCATCTTTTGAGCGAACTTCAGCGCATCGGCCTGCGGCTGGCGCTGGACGATTTCGGCACAGGCTATTCCTCGCTCGGCTATTTGCGGGATTATTATTTCGATACGATCAAGGTCGATCAAAGCTTCATCCGGGGTGTCGATGAGAATCCGCGCTATCGCGCTATCGCGCAATCGGTGGCCGATCTGGCGCGCGCGCTCGACGTCGAAACCGTGGCGGAGGGGATAGAGACGCAGGAGCAGTTGAATTATGCGCGCGCGACCGGCTTCACCAACGTCCAGGGTTTCGTGCTGAGCCGGCCGATGCCCGCCGATGCGGTGGCGGTCATGATGCGCGACATCGCGGCGCGGGACAGCGGCGTCGTGACCCTGCTCAGCGACCGTCGCCGGGCCTGACCGGCCCGCCCGCCTATCTGGCCAGCCGGGTCTGGGCGGACGCCAGGCGGCGCATCATTCGCAAATCCTTGGGATTGAGGGTCAGTGCGATTTCCGCCCAGCGTTCGACAATGTCGACCAGTTCGGCATAATCGAGCGGATCGACCCGCCGCCCGGCCTCGAACACCCCGACATGGCCCGGGTGGCGGCCGATGTTCGCGGCGATATAATCGCGCACGGCCTGTTCGCCCTGTCCGGTGTCCGCCAGGATGGTGACGATCCCCATTTCGTACAATTCCTCCGCACTGTAGACGCGGCCCGACAGGATCATCCGTTCCGCCATCGTCCGGCCCAGCTTGCGTGCGAGAATCGAATAGGCGCCCATGCCGGGGAACAGTCCGAACAGCATTTCGGGCAGGCCGAAGCGCGCCTGCCGTTCGGCCACGATCACGTCGAAGCACAACAATGCTTCAAATCCGCCGCCCAGCGCATCGCCCTGTGCCAGGGCGATGGTGACGACCGGCATGTCGGCATTGCGCCAGGCGCGATGGACGACATCGATACAGGCATGACCATATTCGACCAGGCGCGGGAGGTCCTGGCGTTCGATGCAGCCGGCGAACAGTTCCAGGTCGCCGCCCAGATTGAAAACGCCCGGAAAACGGGAGCCCAGCACCATATATTTAAGCGGCAGGTCACCGCGATCGAACAATCGCTTTGTTTCGGTCTGCCAGCCGCGGATGTCGCGCAACATGCGCATATTGTAATTAGGGCGGTCCTCCGGCGTCATGAACGCCCACAGAACGCTTTGCGCGGGGTCCCAGCGTGCTTCGATCTGCCCCAGGTCGAACAATGTCGACCGGCTGATGTCCTGGGTCGTCGGCCCCCGCGCGGTATCCGCCGCCTCCGCCGCGGCCATGACCGGGGGTGGCCCGTCATCCTCGTAAGGCACGGCCTGGGCCGTATCCATTGCATCGGGCATCGGATGAAACCGCCCGGAATCTACCATATGCGTGCGTCCTCATATCATTATGGGCCCGGAAGAGAACAGGCTTATGTGACCGATGCAATCGCAGCGGCACATAGTTAATGCGGTTTTAACTATTTTCTGTCTGCACTGTTGCCGCAAGACCCCTTTAATGGCCCAATATCGTCCGGCATGTGGTATTAATGCAACATTGTCGCTTTCATTGCCTTGAGCTGCATTGAGACCCGGCGCACAGGGCTTTGTTAACTTTTGTTAATTACATCCGACCCCCATGGAGCGTCGTGACCCTGATCGCCGGAGTGTGACCCTCATGCTGCGGACCCCGGACGGCCGGGGCTGGCCGTTGACGCTGGCGGCGGACTGCCTGTGCTTCATCGGCCGCTATCGGCGAATCGAAGGGTTCGAGATCGATGCCGCGCTGATCGTCAGCGGCGTAAAAAAGTCCGGCTGAAACCCGGCCGCCGACGGCGCTCCCCGTGCAAGGGCTTTCGGCACACTTGTACGCGGGCATGTTCGCCCATAAACGGCGGGGCGTGAGCACGCCCCGTTTTTCCTTTTCCATCGCCGCGACCGACGGCAAGGCACGCACCGGCGCATTATCCATGCGGCGCGGGGTCATCCGCACGCCCGCCTTCATGCCGGTCGGCACCGCCGCTACGGTCAAGGCCATGCGCCCTGCCGAAGTGCGCGCCGCAGGCGCCGACATCATATTGGGAAACACCTATCATCTGATGCTGCGTCCCGGTGCAGAACGGATGGCACGGCTGGGCGGGCTGCATGCTTTCATGGGCTGGGACCGGCCGATATTGACCGACAGCGGCGGATATCAGGTGATGAGCCTGAGCGCTCTGACCCGGATCACGGAGGAGGGCGTCGCCTTTTCCAGCCATATCGACGGGTCGAAACATATGCTGACCCCCGAACGGTCGATGGAAATCCAGCGGCTGTTGGGCAGCGATATCGTCATGGCCTTTGACGAATGCACGAAGAATGGCTGCACGCATGAAGAAGCCGGCCGATCCATGGAACGGTCGATGCGCTGGGCGAAACGGTCGCGCGACGGGTTTGACGCCGGCGGCGATCATGCGGGGCGGGCGGCATTGTTCGGCATACAGCAGGGGTCGCTCGACCATGCGCTGCGGCTGCAATCGGCGCAGGCGCTGATCGATATCGGCTTTGACGGCTATGCCGTGGGCGGGCTGGCGGTCGGGGAGGGACAGGAGGCGATGTTCGCCACGCTGGATTTCGCGCCGGACATGCTGCCTGCCGACCGGCCGCGCTATTTGATGGGCGTGGGCAAACCGGACGATATCGTCGGTGCGGTGGAACGTGGCATCGACATGTTCGATTGCGTGCTGCCGACCCGGTCGGGACGCAATGGCCAGGCCTTTACCTGGGGTGGTCCGCTCAACATCCGTAATGCGCGGTTTGCTGAGGATCAGGGGCCGATCGATCCGCGTTGCGGCTGCCCGGTCTGTTCCACATGGAGCCGGGCCTATCTGCATCATCTGGTCAAGGCCGGGGAAATGCTGGGCGCCATGCTCATGACGCAGCATAATATTCATTTCTATCAGGCGCTGATGCAGGCGCTGCGCGATGCGATCGCGGCCGGCCGGCTAACCGATTTCGCGGCCGCCTTCCGCCGTGATTACACGCGCGCCTGACGATCTTCGCGGCGGATCGCGATGGCGACCCTGCGCGCTGCCGCTGTTCCCGCCCGCTGGTCGATCCCGGACCGTTGGTGAATGCGCACGCGCCTCAGGCGGTTACGGGGATAGAAATCATATAGGTTCCCGCGTCCGCATCATGGATCAACGGCGCGCGCAACTGGCGGGACAGGCCGGTCAGGACGCGCTCAAACCGGTCCTGAAGAAAGGCGGTCATGACCGGTGATGCGCGCAGGGCGGGGGATGTGATACGCAACAGGGCGCGTGATGGCGAGTCCGGTTCGCGCCGCGCGGTGATGCGCATGGATTCGCCCGGCCCCGACAGCATGGCCAGCTCCACCAGTTCCGTGACGAGGAAAGCGACCGGCACGGCGACGTCCTGACTGATATGAAGGTCGTCGCTGTCGATCTGGATACCGAACCGCCGTGCCGGGGCTGGCGCGGTGCCGCGCAGGCTCCCTGACAGTTCGCTGATCAGCGACCGCACGCCGACACCGCGATTTTCCTCCAGCTCGGCGAAATGGTTGCGGTGCACCACCGACAGGGCGTCGACCCGGCGCTGGATGGAAGCATAAGCCTCCACGGCTTCCGGCGCATGCGCGGCGCGGGCGTGAAGGTTGATGAGGCTGGCGATGATTTGCAGGTTGTTCTTGACCCTGTGATGGACCTCTCGCGTCAGTTTGCGCTGGCGCTCCAGCCCTTCGGCCATTTCCGCCTCATGCGTCGCCACATCCTGGGCGATGGCGCGGAATGTCTCCCCCAGGTCCGAAATCTCGCTTGCCGGCGTCCGCAATGCGCGCGCCGGTTGCATGACTTCGCCCGGCTGATAGGCTGCGACGGCCTGCCGCAAGGCCACGAGCGGGCGGATCAACAAGCGATTGACCACGAGCCAGCCGATCGCCGCCGCGAAAAACCACATGACCAGCGGGAGGAACAGCGACAACAGCCGTACCATCGTCGCCGGCGGCTCGCGGATCGTCATGGTCAGGGCGATGCCGGTGTCGTCGATCGGCGCCGTCATGCTGATATGGTGCGCGCCGACCGGGCGGCCGGCCGGATCGATCTGGAGCTGACGGCCACCCTGGTGCAGCACCAGCTGGCGGTTCGGAAGGGCGGCGGCGGGGTCGGCGACATTTTGCAGATGACCGCGCGGATAATAGGTGATCGCAACGGCGCCGCCGTTCCTGGCCGGCAAGCGCGTGACGAGGGAATCAGCCTGTGGCGCCAGTTCGAAGGGCGGTCCCGAAAAGCGGGTCGCGGGATCGATCCCCTGCGGTTCGGGCAGGGGCGACCCGCACAGCAGACGCCCGTTTCGGCCGTGAATGTAGAAGCGAGGACTGTCCGTGCCTTGCCAGGCGAGGAACACGAACAGCCGGCGGCAGGCGGCCGGGTCGGGATTCCGGTTCGCCAGCGCATTGGCGGTCAGTTGCAGGGCGGCACGGTCCGACACGATGTCGGCCGCGATCTTGCGTGCGCTTTGGGTCACCGCGATGCGCAGCAATGCCTCGCGCTCCAGATCGGCGGTGCGAATGGCCTGGAGCGATGCCGCCAGCGCGATAACCCCGAGCGGGAGCAGGGCCAGCGTCAGGATCACGAACATCCTGATCCCGGTCGATCGCGTCAGATATTTGATGGTATCCGCAATATTAGCTGCACCGCCCATGCGAAGGGTCCGATAACGGACACGCCCGGTCATGGGCCCGGCCATGGGGATGTCAGTCCAGCTTGCGCAGCAGGTCGAGCATTTCCTCAGGAATATCCTCTTCAACGGCACGTTGATAGACTGACCGCAGGACGGTGGCGACATCGCCGCCCTCCCGGGGAGGCGCCTGGCGGCCGGCACCGGTTTTGTTGCGTACTTCCGGTTCGCTTACGTTCGGCGCAGTCCTGTCCTCGCTCACACCATCGTCCCGTTCCGCCATTTCCGGTCGCATTCTGGAAACCAAAACCAGCCCCTCTGCCGCAATCCCATTCCCGTCCGCGCATAAGCGTGCGCCTATCGCCGACACCAGCATAATTTTTGCCGTCTGACGCCGATGCCGTCAATTCGCCTGAAGGTGCGAATGGCCGATTTGCGGACGAAAGCAAAAAACCGAACGGCTGTGAAACAAATTGTCTGATTGATAGTTCCACGGATGAACGCATTATTTACGCCGCCGGTTTCCAGCGCGGTCGGGGGGCTTGCCATGACGGCATCATCAATCCATCCTGCCGTGCCGGGATTCCCGCACCATTCGCCCGACCGGGCAGGGAGAAAGACCTACAGATGTCGCTTGGACAGCAGCTTCACCCCCATCTTCCCTTCTTGCGTCGTTATGCGCGTGCCCTGACGGGCAGCCAGACGCACGGCGACGCCTATGTCCGCGCGGCGCTGGAAGTCATTGTCGCCGCGCCGGACGAATTCCCCACCGATGTCGACCCGCGCCTGGGCCTGTACAAGACATTCCATGCCATCTGGTCGTCGTCCCAAATGGACGATGCCCCCCTTGCCGGCGGTGCCGAAGGGCAGGAAGCGATCGCCCACGCCAGGCTGGCGCGTCTCACTCCGCTACCGCGGCAGGCGCTGCTGCTGACCGCGCTGGAGGGTTTCACGACGGACGATGTCGCCTACCTTATCGGGTCGACGCCGGATGCGGTCGAGGATCTGGTGGGCGAGGCATTGAGCGAGATAGAGGCGCAGACCCGCGCGAAAGTCCTGATCATCGAAGATGAGCCGATCATCGCCATGGACATCGAAACCATAGTCCGCGACCTGGGGCACGAGGTCACGGCCATCGCCGTCACGCGCGAGGATGCGGTGCGCGAAGCGATGGCGGACCGCCCCGGCCTGGTGCTGGCCGATATCCAGTTGGCCGACGATTCCAGCGGGATCGACGCGGTCAAGGATATATTGTCCGAATTTTCGGTGCCGGTGGTGTTCATCACCGCATTCCCCGAGCGGTTGCTGACGGGCGAACGGCCGGAGCCGACCTTCCTCATCACCAAGCCTTTCCAGCGTGCGACGGTGAAGGCGGCCATTGCCCAGGCCTTGTTTTTCGATGAAGCCACCGCGCCTGCCTGAACCTTCGGGTGCAGGGCAGGGGCAGGTCGGCCGGCTTTTATGGATCGGTGTCGGAACTCCGCTCATCGCGTCGCGTTAATCAAGCGTAACGATCGGGAGACCTGACATGGCTGACCATGAAACACATATCGCGACCGACGATGCGCGTGCGGGAGCAACACCGCATATCGTGCGCTATGTGCTGGGTATCTCGCTGGCATTGGCCATTATCGCGATGGTTTTGGTGCTGTGGCGGTAGAATGTCACCGCGCGGGATCGGGTGCGTGTTGAATAGCAGGAAGAAAATGGGGTGCATGCATGGCGTTGACGGGTACGCTTCAGGTGGCCGGCGCCTTGGGCGGCGCCCATGAGTGAAGGGCTGGCTCAGGAAGAACGGCGTGAAGCGCTGTCGGATGCTGATTTCAAGCGCGAGCTGGCTTCGGTTATTCCTCATCTGCGGGCGTTTGGACGGTCGTTGTCAGGCAACCGGGACGTCGCGGATGACCTGGTGCAGGAAACGCTGCTCAAGGCGTGGGCTGCGCGGAGCCGGTTCCAGGCCGGAACCAATATGCGGGCGTGGACCTTCATCATCCTGCGCAATCATTATCTTTCCCAGATGCGGCGGTCCCGGTTTCGCGGCGAATGGGACGATCTGACCGCCGACCGCCTGCTGGCCGCGCCGGCCGGGCAGGACAAGCATGTGGAATTGAGCGATATGCAGCGCGCTCTCCTGCAACTGCCCCAGCCGCAGCGGGAAGCGTTGATCCTGGTCGGGGCAGGCGGCTTTGCCTATGAGGAAGCCGCCGAGATTTGCGGTGTGGCCGTTGGCACCATCAAGAGCCGTGTCGCGCGTGGCCGCGCCGCGCTGGAGCATATCATGGACAATGGCGAGATGCCTTCGCGTCGTACGCAGGAGACGAGCGGCGGCGCCGTGCTCGACGAAATCATGAACGACGTCGATCGTTTGAGCCGGGGCAAGACCGCCCTTTAAAACGCGCCATGGTCAATCCGATCTGAACGTGCGCGCTGTCGCCAGCGACGGTGGAGAGTGATATAGTCCCCCGCATATGGTTGGCCGGCGAGATGCTGGTCCAGCCTTTATGGTATCGGAACGATCGGGGAGACGAGCGATGCACGAAGACCCACCCGGTCACGAAGCGCCACCGGGTCATCGTCCGACGAAGGAAAATGCACGCGGCAGCGGCATAGTGTTCGCGATCATCGCCATTGCGCTGATTCTGGCGATCGCATTTTTCTACATGGCGAAGGAGCGGCGGCAGGACCGCCGAACCGATGCCTTGATGCAAGCGGCCGGGTCGGTCGACGAAACGACCAGGATTGTGGGAGACGCGGCGAAAAATGCCGCCGACGCATTACGCAATGATGATCGGTAACGCTGACACCGCGCCCGCTGTGGCATTCCGGCGTTTTCGCGCCTGTCGCCGTTCAGGCTGGCGGTGTAGCAGCAGGGGGGCGTTCGAGGTGGGGCAGGCGCGCACCCAGCGCCGGCGGCAGGATTTGCACGACGCCGCCTCTCGCCCGCTGCCACAGGGCCGACAAAAGCAGCAGCGACGAGCCGATGACCAGCGCGGTGAACGCGGCCGATAACTCCACCGCCCCCGCCTGCTGGAACAGGGTATAGAGGGCATAAAGCACATAAGCGAGGCTGGACACCAGCAGCGCCCGCCGATCGATGGCGAGTGCCACGAAACCGAAGGCGATATAAAGGGCGATCACCATCAACGCCTTGCCCATGCCCATCTGGCCCTGACCGAATACACCCAGGAGTTGAAACAGGGAATGCGCGATCATCGGCGCGGCTGTCAGGTGCAGCCAGAACGCCACGTCCGATCGCCGGGTGGAACGGCTGCGGTCGGTCATGTCCCACTTCATCGCCAGCGTGAATATAGCCAGTCCGGCGGCGAGCAGCAGCAGATCGCGGGCCGTCTTGCTATCGGGCAGCACTGAAAGCAGCAACCCGCCGATAACGGTGGCGGCCGCCGCCGCGCCGGCCGCCACCGTTATCGGCACGGCAAAACGGCGCCAGTGGAGCCAGGCGCCGGTGGCGCCGCATGCCGCGACGCCCGCCATGATGAGCGCGCCGCCATGCGTTCCCGTATCGGGAAACAGCGCCATTGCCAGCGATCCCGCTGCAAAGACGATCCCGCCGATGAAGCCGATCAGCAGCAGGATGGAGGGCAGGGCCATGCGCCGCCTGCGCGTGAAATATTCCGCCAGGCCCCAACTGGCGCCCGTGACCATCAGACCCGAAACGATGGTGTCGTCAGGGCCGCCCGGCCCGGCTTTCATGCCGATGCTGCCGACCGCCACCAGCAGGATGATGCAGGCAATCGCCACGAATATATCGTTGAACCCGGTAAGCAGGCGGAAATGCTCCTCATCCGCGATCGGGTTTTGCCGCAGTCGGGCCACATGGTCGCGCAGCGCGCGCGCGGCTTCGGCGGAAATGGCGCCCGCTGCCACGGCATGCTGTAGATCGTCCTCGCTGTACATCGTCGAACTATCCTTATTGCGGGCTTTATGCTTTGGCCCACGCCCCGAATTTTCCGTAACTCTACCATGTCTGTGTTATGCCATCAATACAGTCGGGCTGCATTATCGACAAGGGGAGGATGATGTCCGATATGCGCCCGCCGATCGAGCCGAGCCGGTTACGGTGGATGGGGTGGCGCAACCCGGTGCGGCGTTTATCGATCGGCGTTCGAGGCTGAGCATCTCCCTTCGCCCCATGCCGGGCGGGACAGGCTCGTCTGGCTGCGCCTGGTCGGCTACAGGAAATCGCGCAGGGCCTGTGCGAACTGATCGAACCGATCATGATGAACCCAGTGGCCCGCTCCTTCAAAGGTCGCCAGAACGGAGTCCCTGAAATGCGTCGCCCGCCCGTCCTGCGTCGGATTGGAAGCCCAGCTTTCCAGCCCCAGGCACAGCAATACGGGGCATTCGATACGGCTCCAGAATTCGGGCAGGTCCTCGTCATGGCTTAGCTGGAGCGATTCTCCGTGCAGATAGGGGTCGAATTTCCAGCTATAGCTGCCGTCCTCATTACGGTTGACGCCGTGCACCGTCAGATGAAGCGCCTGCTCCACCGACAGACGGTCGTTGCGTTCGCGCATCCGCGCCACCGCCGCCTCTATGGTCGTATAGCGCCGCGGCTGGCGCTTTGCGCTCGCGCGGCGGCTGTCGATCCATTCACGCCACAATTCAGGGTGGGGCCGGACGAGTTGCTGCTCGATCCGTGCAGGCGCCATGCCCAGCCCTTCGATCGCGACGATCCGCCGCACGCGGTCGGGAAACAGGCCCGCATATCGCAACGTTACCGATCCACCGAGCGAATGGCCGACGATGCAGACCGGATCGCGCCCCAATATGTCGATGAGTTGCGCCAGGTCGTAAACATAATTCTGGATCATGTAGGACCCTTCGGCCGACCAGGCACTGTCGCCATGGCCGCGCATATCGAGGGCGACGACGTGATAGTCCCGGCACAGCGCCCGCGCCGTCCAGTCCCAGCTGCGCGCATGGTCCAGCCCGCCATGGACCAGGACGACCGTGGGCGCGGAGGAATTGCCCCAATCCAGATAGTGGAGACGGGTTCGCAGCGATGTGAAGAAATGCGAAGTCGGGGTAGGCGCGGTCGGCGTGTCCATGCGATCCTGCTGCTGGATGAAACGGGAAAGGCGTGCCTGTCCCCCTTTTACGAAGAGCATCAGCCTTGCAAGCGTTCATAAGGATTCAGCCGGAAAATGCGTGTCGAGCCGAAGCATCGGGCGATCTGTCGCCTTCCGAGGGGGCCAAGCTGATGATATTTCTGATGACGAAGCAGATTATGGACGCCGAGCAAGAAGCAGCGCCTGTAACAGATTATCGGGAAGCTGCGTGAAGCGGAAGCTTTAACTGGCGCAGGCGGCGACGCACGAAGTGTGAATAAAAAACGTTCGCCAATTCGCGTTTCTTTCTGCATTTGTTCGTTGCGGTACAGGCTTGCGAATGGCGGAAGGAGGAGAGATTGACTTTTTTCTCCGCAGCTGCCATATAGAAAAAGCTATACGTCGCTTTCGACGGAATTTGCCCCAATCGGGTGCTCCTTTCCTTCTCGCGCTATCGGCTCCGCTCGTGCTTTTGCGAGCGGGTATCCTGTTTTCGTGAAAGGAAACATTTCATGCCCATCGGTACTGTCAAATTCTTCAACGCCGACAAAGGCTATGGCTTCATTGCGCCCGAAGATGGCGGCAATGACAGCTTCGTACACATTTCCGCCGTCGAACGCGCGGGCATGGCGACCTTGCAGAAGGAGCAGCGGCTGAGCTACGAAATCGAGACCGATCGTCGTGGCAAGCAGTCCGCCGTCAATCTCGAAGTTGTCTGACATATAAGGTCGAGCGGATCGTCCGTTCCTGACAGACCTATCCCGGGTACGGCCGTGGCCGACGCCGGGGCCGCATTCCCCGCCCGCCTGTCCCTAAGGGAGCAGGGGTGAAGGAATGTGCAGGGCGGCGGGGCGTCGTGAAGACCTCCTGCCGCCGTGCCGGTTCGATCCGGCTGTCCCTTTGCACCGATGACGAATAATCGTCCTTGCACACCCGCCTTGCCCCTGTTGCGGCCGGCGCAGGCTGTGCATTTCGTGCGCCATTCCTAAACGTATCGAGCGTCCAGAGGCGCTTTCAGGATCATCATGAATTTCAGATTTTCAAATATCTCCACCATTTGCGGCGTGCCGTCTGTTTTCCGCAGAATGCGCCGTGCGGAACCCCGGCCTGCGCCGATCGGCATGCTGTCTGGCCCGGCCTTGCGCCGTATCGTAGCCGAAATGATCGGTTGATCTCCCATAGTCCGATTATCCCGGGGCGACCGCCCATGTCCGTGACCGGCGGTTTCTGAGAGCCGTCGCACAATGTGGCCGCAAGGCTGGTAAAACAGGTCTGGTCGATGTGCTCGATCGGAGCCCGTGTCAGGCCAGCACGACAGACCGGATGGTGCCGGGTATCGGACGCCAGCCGCAGTCCGTTTTTCCCCGACTGTTTGCCAGCCCGGCCCCCTGGTCACCAGGCGTCAGTCGAACGGCGCCAGCCCTTTTTGATGTCGGATAGGGGAGGGGCCGGTTTTCCCTGTTGGAATGAAGCTGGCCGGGCGGGCTGAACACCATCGCCTTTCTCAAATCAAAACAGCAAGGTGGCGGCAGGTGGTTCGGCCTTGTCGTGGACCTGAACGCCCGGATGGGTGAAAGGGTAGGCCGGCGCCAGATTGCCCAAAAGGCGGGATTTCGACCGCCCGGCAACTGATCCTGACCGGCGCAGAGGTGCCTTCCTCATTTCACTCCATTTTTCGCATCGGTTGATCGGCGCCCCGGATTGCAGGGGTGGCCGGTAATCCACCATCATCGGAGCGCGATGGTCCTGCTGATCGGCAATGGCGAAACGGGCAGCTATCCGTGGCAAGACCGAAGACAATGTCCATAGGCCCCTGCCTGTCCATTCACTCCGAAGTGCGGCGTTCGGTCTCCACCAGAGCAAGCCGTTTACCCGTGATCAGCGTCTGACCGATGAAGAGAACGATCAGGATCGATCCGACCGTTCCCACGAATATGTCGAAACCTGACCAGACCCCGAACAGTCCGGGCGCGGTGCCCAGCACCATCATCATGATCGTCAGACCGATGAGCATCAGCCGGAGCTCGGTAGGTCCGGCGGACAGATAGGACAGCTTCATTTCGCCCAGCACCCGCACCGACAGGAAGGCGTGGATGGAAAGCAGCAGATAGCCCGCAAGCGCGATCATGGCGACATCCATCGTCACGAACGGGCTGAGGCCGATTCCAGCGAGAATGAGCAGGGTGGCCAGCCCATCGCAGCTATGATCGATGAAATATCCGTAGGAGGGCCGCTCTATGCGCCGATATCGGGCAAGGCTGCCGTCCATCGAATCGCCGAACCATTGAACGACATAGCCCGCAATGGCGAGCAGCAGCCACGCCGAGGAGATATTGCTGGCGACATAACCCGCAAAGATCATGACGGCGCCAGCCATGCCGGTCGCTGTCAGGCGGTCCGGCGTAACCCAGGACGGCATGCGGTGGCACAGCCAGTTGAGCAGCCGTCTTTCATTGGCGGCAAGCCAGTTCTGTTGAATCCGGGAAAGCGATGGGGGAGATTCGATCGTCATAGGCCTTCGATCATAGTCTGGAACCGGCGCATTTTCAGCGCCATTATCGACTGCCGCGCCCCGAAGATGCGCCAGCCAGGAAACATCAGCATGGTGACCGATGCTGCCAATGCTGTCTGAGAAAAGAATAGCTCTTCCGGCATGACATGCTCCTATATGCACGGGAGCACCAAAGTCTCTCTGTCGGATCGTGCGGAAGGGTGAACCGATGATTTGTCCGTAGCAGCCTTCCCGCAATCGGGACAGAAGTTTTTATATCTATTTCCCTTACCGGGAGACGTAATGATTCTGCTGTGCTATTAAGCGGTTATTGCGCGAAAATTGCCGCAAGCATTCGCCGTGACAGAGAGACCATCGTGCTCCCGCTTGCCAGCCAAGGAGTAGCATTATGGAAAATCTGAATACCCTGTTGCCGCGAGGGCGGGATAGCTTGCCGCCTGCCTGCGCCGCATGCGATCTGGCGGCGGTGCGCGCGTATCACCGGATGGATGGTTCGGTGTCGTTCGGCCGGTTCCCCTTCGCCCGGGAAGGCGGCGCGGCATGAGCAGGGCGGTCAATGTGTTAGCCACCCCGGACGCCGTCAGGGCGACATGCGCAAAACATGCTTTTCGGATATCGTCGCTGGAAGCGCTGGTTTCCGGCGGGGCAAGGGTAGTGATGCTCGATCCAAGGGATGCCGACGCCTTTCGCACATTGATGAAGCGCAAGCTGATCGATGGCGCGGTCGAGCGATCCGCGTCACACATGGCCCGGCAATGGGCGTCCTCGCTTCACCGGCAATAGGCATGGGCCACGTCGACCATCTCGCGCGCCGCAAACAGGCGGCACTGAACCACGCCGGTCTCGCCAACTGTCCCGTCGAGAAGAGGCGGCATGAGGAGCAGGCGCGCGCCTATTCCAAGATCATTGCGGTGCTGCGACGGGAGCAGCAGGCATCGCCGCACGCGCGATAGTGCGGCGGCTATTACCGTGTCTGGCCGTGAGCACGGATCGTTTGCGCTATGCCGTACGCGCACGGCCCTGCATCGTCGCGTCCACTGGGGCGTCACTCACTGCGGCGTCACCGCACGCCGGAGAGAAGTGACCGTCGATGTGGCGTGCGCGTCCGTGACGAGACCGGCGCGCCGCCCGGTCTCGTCGTCCACGACGGCGTCGATCCGCTCGTGTCTCAGGGCTTGGCAGGCGAACCACTGACGCCGCTGTTGCCTTCCGGCGGGAATTCGTCGTCATATTGGCGGAACTGGCGGATTTGCGGCGCGGGCTCCGCCAGCGGGGGATCGCTATATTTGCGCGCTTCGTCCCACCAGATCGCCTGAAGTTCCTTCAGCTTCTCCGGGTAGCGGGCGGACAGGTCCTCGCTTTCGGAGAAATCCCGCGCGACATTGAACAATGCCCAGCGGTCCTGCGCGAAATCCGTTCCATAGCTGTGAATGGCCACCGCCTTCCAGTCGCCCACCGTGATGGCGCGGTTGCCGCGCAGGGCGAAGAACTGCACGTCCCGGCCGCCGGCGGTCGACGAGGTGAAGGAAGCGCGGATCGATCGGCCCGCGACCGGCAGCAGATCGGCGCCGTCGGCCTTTGTGCGAAAGGAGGTGCCGGCGACATCGAGCAGCGTCGGGCTGATATCCACGGCGTCGACATGCTGGGTACGCACGCTGCCCTTCGCCTTGATCCCGTTGTTCCACGAAACGATCAGTGGCGTGCGGATGCCGCCGGCATAGGGCCACAGCTTGTAACGCCGGAACGGCGTGACGCCGGCCATGGCCCAGGGGCGCTGATAGAGTGACTGGGTTTCGGGCCCACCCAGCTTGTCGAGGTTCCGGGCCATCTCCGCAACCGGCGTGCGTGGGTCATAAGGCTTCCAGAAGCCTCCATTCTGACCGGATTCGGGCGCGGCGCCATTGTCGGACAACAGCACGAACAGCGTGTTGTCATATTGCCCGGTCTGCTTGAGGTGCGCGATCAGCCGGCCGATCTCTTCGTCGGCATGGGTGATGAATCCGGCATAGGTCGCCATGAAGCGGGCAAAGACCGTTTTCTCCTGATCGGTGAGCGACGACCAGGGCCGGTCGCCGGGGTTGATCGGCGGCAACACCGTGGCGGCGGGAATGATGCCCAGTTGCTTCTGTCGCGCAAAACGTTCGGCGCGGATGGCGTCCCACCCCTTGGCGTAGGTGTCGCCATAGGCGTCGATATAGGATCGGGGCGCCTGGATCGGCGCATGCGCGGTCCCCAGCGCCAGATAGACGAAGCGGGGATTGTCTTTGCCCGACGCGGTGTCCGCGCCAAAGGCGGCGATGGCCTGATCGATAAGGTCTGGGGTCAGGTGATAGCCGGGCTTTGCCGGGACCGGTACAGGCGCATTGTCCTTCACCAGTTCGGGCTTGTACTGGTCGGTCCAGCCGCGCAGGAAGCCGTAGAAATGATCGAAGCCGCGCTGCAGGGGCCATGACCCCTTGTCATGGCCGGGCGCGTCATCATATTTCGGAGCGAGATGCCATTTCCCGAGCGCCCAGGTCGAATAGCCTGCCGCTTTGAGCGATTGCGCCACGGTTTCGATATTACGGGGAAGCTCGCCGCGCTGGGCGCCGGTTGCTTCAGGGTCGGGCTGCGCCGCGCCAGACGCCAGGTCCAGCATCCCCACGGTCTGGCTGTTGCGCCCGGTCAGCAGCGCGGCCCTGGTGGATGAGCAGATCGCCTTGCTGTCGAAGCGGTTGTAGCGCAGGCCGTTGTTCGCGAGCGAATCGATGTGGGGCGTGCGGATTTCGGAGCCGAACGCGCCGAGTTCGGCAAAGCCGACGTCATCGAGCACGATAAGTACGATATTCGGTCGCGCCTGGGCCTGTGACGTGGGTTTGGCGATTGCCGGCGTTACAACCGGCGTCAACGCGGTTCCCGCCAGCATTGTCGCCGCGGCGGCGATGCGCAGGGCGCCTTTCCATCCCTTCATATCATGCTCCTTCTTTCAGGTTTTTCAGGCGTCGAGCCGCCGGATGCAGCGGAAACCGACATGGGATGTGGTGGTGTCGACGGGCTGGAGCCAGCGCGCCGCCGGCCGGTAGCGCTGGCAATATTCCGGCGCGCACATGTGGGAACCGCCCTTCAGCACGCGCTCCTGCGGCCCGCCTTTCTCCGCGGCCGCAAGACCGGCGCAGCAGCCCTTTTCCCCGCGCGCGGCGGCGACCTCGTCGGTCCACTCCCACACATTGCCGATCATGTCGAACAGGCCGAAGCCATTGGCGGGATAGCTGCCCACCGGCGCCGTCCGTTCCAGCCCCGGCGGCGCGGCGTTGCGGTGGGGGAAATCGCCCTTCCAGGTCTTGGCCATCCGCCGTCCGCCCGGCGTGAAATCATCGCCCCAGGCATAGGCGGCCCCTTCCAGCCCGCCGCGGGCCGCGCGTTCCCATTCCCGTTCCGTCGGCAGTTGCTTGCCGGCCCATGCGGCATAGGCCAGGGCATCGGTGTAGCCGATGTGGACCACGGGATGATCGGGGATATGGTCGATCCCGCTGCCCGGACCTGCCGGGTGGCGCCAGTCGGCACCGAGTATGAAATTCCACCAGCCCGGTCCGTCCGCCAGTCGCACGGGACGGGACGGCGGAACGAAGACGATCGATCCCGGCATGGCGAGCGCGGGGTCCATGCCCGGATAGTCGCGCGGGTCGGGGGCGATCTCCGCGAAGGTGACATGGCCGGTCGCGGCGACGAAGCGAGCGAACTGGTCATTGGTCACGGGTGTGCGGTCCATCAGGAACGCGCCCACCGTCGCCGGACGGACGGGGCGCTCTTCGGGATAGTGATCGTTCGATCCCATCAGAAACGTTCCGGCGGGCACCAGCGCCATGTCCTCCGTCGCGATCGCCGGCGGCAGCATGTTCAGGCCCCTCTGCGCGGCCGGCTGCGGCCATCGCGTTGCAGGGCGTCGAGCGTCGCGGAAAGGCGCGCGACGATATCGGGGCGGCGATCGTACAGGTTGTTCTCCTCGCGCGGGTCGGTGTTGAGGTCGTAGAGCTGTCCTTTGGGGCCGCCCGGTGCCGGATCGACCGCTCTGGGCGCGGTAAATCCGCCCGAGCCCAGGCCGAGGATCAGTTTCCAATGGCCTTCGCGGATGGTGAATACGCCCTGTAGCGAATGGGAGACGATGTTGGGCCGGACCGGCGTGTGGCCGCTCTGTTGCAGGGCGGGGAGCAGGTTGAAACTGTCCTCCGCCGCGTCGTCAGGCAGCGGGAGGTCGAGCGCGCCCGCTATCGTCGCCATGACATCGGTCAGCGATCCGGTTTCCCGGCTCACCGATCCCGGCGCGATATGGCCGGGCCAGCGGATGACGAAGGGGATGCGGTGCCCGGCTTCCCACGCGTCGGCCTTTTCGCCCCGCCAGTGCGCATTGGCGCGATGCGCGAAACGGGCGGCATCTTCGGGCTTCCAGTCCGCGCCATTGTCGCTGGTGACGATAACGATGGTATCATTCTGTTCGCCGCGCGCGTCGATCGCATCGAGCAGTCGTCCGATCATGGCGTCGGTCTGGACCACATAGTCGCCATAGGCGCCGGCGCCCGACGTGCCTTGATATTCGGGCAGCGGCACCCAGGGCGTATGCGGCGAAGGCAACGGGAAATAGAGGAAAAAGGGCTGATCCTTGCCGGCCTTTGCGACGAAATCGACTGCCTTGTCTGTCAGGGTCGGGACGACCTCTTCCATCCGGAAACCCGGCGCGATCGCGCCTTTGCGCCAGAACACGCCGCGTGGCGCGTCGCTGCCCTCGGTGTGGGCGGTCGGCGCTTCGACGACGCGATCATTCTCGAAATAGAGATAGGGCGGGAAATCGAGCGAGGAGGGGATGCCGAAATAATAATCGAAGCCATGGTCGACAGGACCGGGGCGGAGCGGCTTGCCATAATCGGCCGCCTCTCCTTCGCCCAGCCCGAGATGCCATTTGCCGACGCCCCCGGTACGATAGCCCGCCTGTTTCAAAAGGCCGGGCAGGGTGATGCGCCCGGTTTCGATGAGGTTGGTGCCGGTCCCGTCCAGTACGCCCGATTTCAGCCGCGACCGCCAGCAATAGCGCCCCGTGAGCAGGCTGTACCGGCTGGGCGTGCACACCGCTGAGGAAGAATGCATGTCGTCAAACCGCATGCCTTCGCGCGCCAGCCGATCGATATGGGGCGTCGAGATGGTCGACCAGGGATTATAGCTTTGCGCGTCGCCGATGCCGAAGTCGTCCAGCAGGATGAGGACGATGTCGGGCCGCCGCAACGGCCGGCCGGCGGCCAGCCCGGAGGCGGCGGGCAGCAAGGCCGCCGCCGCCACCCCCGCGCCCAGGAAGCCGCGTCGGCCGATCCTGTGCTCCCTGCTCACAGCGCGAACCTTATGCCGCCGAAGAGCCGCTTGCCGGCATCCAGATAGGCCTGCGGCAACCCGTTGGTGAAACGGACGCGTTCATCGGTGTCGAGGATGTTGACAGCCTCCAGCACCACGGAAAACCTGTCGTTGAGCTTCACGTTGATGCTGCCGTCCAATGTGCCGTAGGATCGGGTATACTGGCTCAGCGCCGGCAGGATGGATGCCGTGGACAGGAAGCCGCTGCGCCAGCTGTAGGACAGGCGCGCGCCGATCGGCCCCTTTTCATAATAGCCCGTCAGATTATAATTGTTGCGCGACGCTGCGGTGAGCTGGGTCGGGTCGCTATTGTCGATGAAGGTATAGTTGGCGACCACGCCAAGGCCGTCGAAGGGCGCCGGGAGGAAACGGAAGGCCTGTTGATAATAGAGTTCAAAGCCCTTTACGGTAACACCCTCGCCGTTCACCAGCTGGTTGACGGTGAAGTCGAGGTTGGAACTGACCCGATTGCCGTTTGAATAGATGAAGGTGACCGGCACGGCCTGCACCGTGGTCTGGCTGCGGATCAGCGACTTCAGGTCCTTGTAGAAAGCCGACGCGCCGATCAGGCTGTCCCTGTTGAAATACCATTCGACGGTGGCGTCCAGATTGTTGGCGCGGAACGGGTCAAGATAGGGGTTGTTCTGCGTGATCGTCCGCGCCGTGCCGTTGGCCGTGGTGGTCGGCGATATCTGGTTCAGGCGGGGCCGGGTCATGGTGCGTGAAGCGGAAAGACGCAGCAGCAGGGAATCGGTAGGCTGCCATTTGATGTTCAGCGCCGGCAGGAAGTCCCAATAATCGCGTTTCACGGTGAGCGGCGCGGATGTGGGCACGCGGGTGACGTTCCCGGCATCGGGTTCGACGGTGATGCCGGTCAGGTCCGGGCTGACGCCGACGCTGGCCTGTTTTGTGTGCACGACGCGGAAGCCGACATTGCCCGACAAAGTGTCGAACGCGAAATCCCCGCGGGCATAGGCGGAAAAGACTTTTTCCTTCACATTGGTGATGCCGGTCGGATCGTTGGTGTAGTTTCCCGCCGCGATCAGTTCCTCGTCCGTGAAGTTCGAGATGAACGCTCTGGTGTCCGATGCCAGCCATGAGTCGGCGAAACGCGCGCTGCCGCCATAGCTGCCAAGGAAGCTGCCCTTGCCGGCCTTGATCAACTGCATGAACGGGGCCGCGCTGTAGGAGCCGGGGATCGGCCCTTCCGGCAGTCCGCCATACAGCGCCGAGACGCCTGCGGCTTGTACCGTCAGCGCGTAATTGTCCTGATGGATTTTCCGATCGTTGTAGCGGAAGCCGGTCTGGAAGGCGGTAAGGCCCTGATCGCTGAATTCGCGACGCAGATCACCCTTGATATCCCACAGGCGGTCCGAACTGCGCCGGTTGAACGCGCCGTTGAGGCTCGCCACGCGATAGCTGTTCGGGTCCAGCCGCGCCGTGTCGAAGCCGTTATAATAGTTCATCGACCATAATGTGCTGCCGGGCGTGGAGATGAACTCCGCCTCGCCGGTGGCGATGTCCGCGACATTGAGATTTTGCAGACGCTGCTTGGATGAAGCGTAGGACCCTTCGAGCGAGGCGGTCCAGCCGTCATTGTCATAATGCGCGCTGCCGACCAGCGAATAGGTGTCGCTGACACGATCCTCGAAACGCCCGCCGCCGCGCATGTCGAGGTCGGTCACGCGCAGTTGCGTGATCGTCGGCAGGCCGTCCAATATCTCCGTGGTCGCGCTCACCACATTGCTGGCATTGGCGAAGATCTGGAGGAATTCGTTGGTCACCGCCTTCACCTTGAAGCGGGAATAGAAGCCGTCGAGCGAGAGGGTCAGCGAATCCGTCGCGCGATATTGCAGCGAAGCGATGCCGCTCAGGCGCTGGTTATCCTCG
>JBFWMJ010000023.1:0-31416 GCA_050251675.1 Sphingobium sp. | reverse complement strand
TGTGCTCTTCCGATCTCGGGCGATTGGGCGATGACGACGGTTCCGCAGGCAAGGGCGGCCAGAGCGGCGGCGGATATCAGAAAGCTGCGCATGAGCATCGTCTCCAAAAACGTTCAAGGGGCGCCGCCAGAATAAGCGACGCCCCCATGAAGTTCCAGAGCCGAAACGGGAAACGGATCGTTCCCGCAAAAACGATCAGTTCTTGTCCTTGTCCACCAGCTTGTTGGCGCCGATCCAGGGCATCATGGCGCGCAGTTTCTCGCCGGTCTGCTCGATCGGATGGGCGGCGGCGGTCTTGCGCGCCGCCTTAAGTTCCGGCTGGCCGGCGCGGTTGTCGAGCACGAAGTTCTTGACGAAGCGGCCCGACTGAATGTCGGCCAGAACGCGCTTCATCTCCGCCTTCGTCTCATCGGTAATGATGCGCGGGCCAGTGGAAATGTCGCCATATTCTGCGGTGTTGCTGATCGAATAGCGCATGTTGGCGATGCCGCCTTCATAGAGCAGGTCGACGATCAGCTTGGTTTCGTGCAGGCATTCGAAATAGGCCATTTCCGGCGCATAGCCCGCTTCGACCAGCGTTTCGAAACCCGCCTGGATCAGGTGCGTGATGCCGCCGCACAGCACGGCCTGCTCGCCGAACAGGTCGGTTTCGCACTCTTCCTTGAAATTGGTTTCGATGATGCCGGACCGGCCGCCGCCCACGCCCGAAGCGTAGGACAGGGCGATGTCATGCGCGTTGCCGGTCGCATCCTGCGCGATGGCAATCAGGCAGGGGACGCCGCCGCCGCGCTGATATTCGCTGCGCACGGTGTGGCCGGGGCCCTTGGGCGCAATCATGATGACGTCGACGTCGCTGCGCGGTTCGATCAGGCCGAAGTGGACGTTGAGGCCGTGGGCGAAGGCCAGCGCCGCGCCGGGCTTCAGATTGGCGTGGATGTCGTCGGCGTAGATGGCGGCCTGATGCTCGTCAGGGGCCAGGATCATCAGCACGTCGGCCCAGGCGGCGGCCTGCGCGTTTTCCATCACCTTGAAACCGGCGCCTTCCGCCTTCTTCGCGCTGGCCGAACCGGACCGCAGCGCGATCGCGACCTCAGCCACGCCCGAATCGCGCAGATTCTGCGCATGCGCATGGCCCTGGCTGCCATAGCCCAATATCGCCACCTTCTTGCCCTTGATCAGGCCGATGTCCGCGTCGCGATCGTAATAAACCTTCATCTGCTTTCCCTTTTTCATGGCCGACGCTCCCCCTCTCGGAAAAGGGTCGGGAAGATCTGGGCCGGCGGGCCCCGGTCGAACTTCGGTGAGGGGAAACCACCGGGCCCGGGCGATCCCATGCCGCCCTCACCCTCCCCGCCGTTGCGCGGCGGGCCCCTCCCTCTCCCCGACGGGAGAGGGGCTAATCGATTATACCGGCTCCTTGCCGCGGATCAGGCCCACGACGCCGGTGCGGCCGACCTCCACCAGGCCGATCTGGCGCATCAGTCCCACGAAATTATCGATCTTATCGGTCGTGCCGGTAATTTCGAAGATGAAGCTTTCGATCGTGGTGTCGACCACCTTGGCGCGGAACACATCGGCGAGACGCAAAGCCTCTATACGATTCTCGCCGGTTCCCGCCACCTTCACCAGCGCCAGTTCCCGCTCGACATAAGGCCCGCTGTCGGACAGGTCGACCACCTTGTGCACCGGCACCAGCCGGTCCAGCAGGGCGATGATCTGGTCGATCACCTTGGGCGGACCGCCCGTCACGATAGTGATGCGGCTGATCAGATGGTCGGGCGTAATATCGGCCACGGTCAGGCTGTCGATATTATAGCCGCGCGCCGTGAAAAGACCCGCGATGCGCGCCAATATGCCCGCTTCGTTGGAAACGGTCAGCGACAGGACATGCCGTTGGTTCTGCTCTTCCGTAATATGCATCAGTTGCTCGTTTCGCTGTCCGGGCCTTCGCGCCCGCCATTGCCCCTGTGATCGCCGTCATGGCGCCGGGAAATCATGCCGGTGAAGGCATAGTGCCAATCGCCGTCAAGACGATAGGCCATGCGTACGGGAAAGCCCGTCACGGCATCGAACATCCGCGCCAGATGTTCGCCCACATAGCGCGGCCCGACCAGCAGCCGGCCGATCTGACGCGCATGATAGTCGAACCCTTCGTCCAGATGCACGTCGCATTCCTCCTGCGCGGCATCGTCATGATCGAGCGTCCAGCCCGACAGGTCGGCCCGCCCCGTGATCCGTTCGAAATCCCACGGTTCACCGACCTGAATGTTCAGCCTGAGACGGGCGGTCACACCAGCGCCTTCGCCTCGTCCGAAAGGCTGCCCTTCACCATGGAGGGGTCCAGCAGCATTTCGGTATGGGCCGCGCCCGACGGGATCATCGGGAAACAGTTGGACAGTTTCGCCACGCGGCAATCGACGATCACCGGGCCGGGAGTGTCGATCATCCGCCGGATACCCGCCTCCAGATCATCGCGCTCCTCGATGCGGATGCCGGTCCAGCCATAGGCTTCGCCCAGCTTCACAAAATCGGGCAGGCTGTCCGAATAGCTGTTGGAATAGCGGCTTTCATAGGTCAGTTCCTGCCACTGGCGGACCATGCCCATATATTCGTTGTTCAAGATGAACAGCTTGACCGGCAGCCGATACTGGCTCGCCGTGCCCATTTCCTGAATGTTCATCTGCACCGACGCGTCGCCCGCGATGCACACGACCAGGCTGTCGGGATTGCCCATCTGCGCCCCGATCGCCGCCGGAAAGCCATAGCCCATGGTGCCAAGGCCCCCGGACGTCAGCCATTTATTGGGCTCGTCGAAATGGAAATGCTGCGCCGCCCACATCTGATGCTGGCCGACTTCGGTGGTGATGATCACGTCCTTTGCCGTGCGGGTCGCCGTAAACAGGTCGGCGATCGCGCGTTGCGGCATGATCTCCGTCCCGATTTCGGGATAGCCAAGGCTGCCGCGCGCACGCCACCCGTCGATCTGCGCCCACCATTGGGACAGGTCCGCCCCCTGATGATCGCGCGCCTTCCACAGGTCGATCATATCGGCCAGCACGCTGGCGACGTCCGCGACGATCGGCAGGTCGACATCGACGGTCTTGTTGATGGAACTGCGGTCGATGTCGATATGGATCTTACGGCTGTTCGGCGCGAAGGCGTCAAGCCGCCCGGTGACGCGGTCGTCGAACCGCGCGCCGACGCACAGGATCAGATCGGCCTGATTCATCGCCCAGTTGGATTCATAGGTGCCGTGCATGCCCAGCATGCCCAGCCATTGCGGCGAGGATGCGGGAAAGGCGCCCAGACCCATCAGCGTCGAAGTGACCGGCGCGCCGGTCAGCCGCGCCAGTTCGCGCAGCAGGCGGCTCGCCTCCGGTCCCGAATTGATGACGCCGCCGCCGGTGTACAAAATGGGCCGCTGTGCCGCCGCCAGCATCCCGACCGCGCTGTCGATCGCGCCGGCAGGCGCCTTCGCCTGCGGGCGATAGCTTGCGCGGACGACCGCTTCGGGCCTGCTATAGGGGGCGGTGGCGACCTGGACGTTTTTGGGAACGTCGATGACAACCGGGCCGGGGCGGCCGGTCGTGGCGATATGAAACGCCTCATGCACGGTCGCGGCCAGCTTGCCGGGGTCCTTGACCAGATAATTATGCTTGGTGCAGTGGCGCGTGATGCCGATCGTGTCCGCTTCCTGAAAGGCGTCGGTGCCGATCAGATGCGTCGCCACCTGCCCGGTCAGGACGACCAGAGGAATGGAATCGAGCAGCGCGTCGGTAATGCCGGTGACGGCGTTGGTCGCGCCGGGGCCGGATGTGACGAGGACGACCCCGGGCTTGCCCGTCGAGCGCGCATAACCTTCCGCCATATGGGTCGCGCCCTGTTCATGGCGGACCAGCACATGCCGGATTTTCGGATGGTTGTAGAGCGCGTCATAGATGGGCAGCACCGCGCCGCCCGGATAACCGAACACGACCTCGACCCCGAGATCGATCAGGCATTCGACCAGAATGTCCGCGCCGCTCTTTTCGGCCACGATGAAAATTCCTTCCGCTTTGCGATGCGCAGCCCTGTGCGCGGTTCGCCTGACAATGGCAAGGCGTCGCCAGTACACGACATAAAATGATTGGTCAAATTCTATTATTGTAATTTAATTACCAATTCCTTGATGATTTTATCATCCACTGCCCTGCCCTCCCGCGTCCAATCCGCCGGCGGCTGACGGGAAAACCAGGTATATTGCCGCTTGGCATATTGGCGGGTGGCGATAGTGCCGCGCGTCATCATCGTCTCATGGTCGATGGCCCCCGCGATCCACGCCGCGATGTCCCGCACGCCGATCGCGCGCATGACCGGCAGGGCGGGGTCCAGCCCGCGCGCCAGCAGCGCCCTTACCTCTTCGACCGCGCCGCTCTTCAACATCTGCGCGAACCGCCGGTCGCACCGGTCGATCAGCCAGTGGCGCGGCGGCAGCAACAGCAGGGGCCGCAAGGCGACCTGCGTCGCGATGCCGCCACGCTTGTCCCGTTGCCAGTGCGCCAGCGGCCGCCCCGTCGAACGGATCACTTCCAGCGCGCGGGCCACCCGCGCCGTGTCGGCAGGGGCCAGCCGGGCCGCCGCCTCGGGATCTTCCACCGCCAGCGCGCCATGCGCCTGCGCCACCGGCAGCGCGCGCACCGCGTCCCGGGTCGCGGGATCGATGGCCGGCACCGGGGCAATGCCGTCCAGCAGCGTGCGGACATAAAGGCCCGTGCCGCCGACCAGTATCGGCAGCCGCCCGCCCGCATGCGCCTCGGCGATCTCCGCGCGCGCATCGGCCGCCCATTGCGCGGCGCTATGCGCCTGCGCGCCGTCGACATGGCCGAACAGGCGGTGGGGCGCAGCCGCCATATCCGCCGCTCCCGGCCGCGCCGACAGCACGCAAAGGTCCGCATAGACCTGACTGGCATCGGCATTGATGACAGTCCCGCCACTCGCCTTGGCGAGGGCAAGGGCCAGCGCGCTCTTGCCGCTGGCGGTCGGCCCGGCGATAAGCGCCAGCGGCGGGCGGGATTCGCCGTTATATCTGTGTGGAGTGTCCATGTTCGTCGCGACCTTAGTGGCATCGCAGGCCTTACGGCAGGGGGATATTGAAGAAGCGGCCGATCGGCTGGCGCAGGCGGGATGCGCGCCGTCCGGCCGGGCGGTGATCGACCCCGGCAAGGCGGCCGACATCTTCTTTGCCGCCGATCCCGCCGCCGCGCGGACCGCGCTGACCGAGCTGGGCGAGGCGGTCGACATCATCGTCCAGCCGTCCGCCATCCGGGAGAAGGCGCTGCTGATCGCGGACATGGATTCGACGATGATCACCGTCGAATGCATCGATGAACTGGCCGATTATGCCGGGATCAAGCCGCAGATCGCGGACATCACCGAGCGCGCGATGCGCGGCGAGCTGGATTTTGCCGGGGCGCTGCATGAACGGGTAGCGCTGCTGCGGGGGCTGGACGACGCCGCGATCGACCGGTGCCGGACCGAACGGGTGCGGATCATGGCTGGCGCGGTCGCGCTGGTCCGCACGATGAAGGCGCGGGGCGCGCGGACCCTGCTCGTTTCCGGGGGCTTCACGCGCTTTGCCGACCCGGTGGCGCGGGAAATCGGGTTCGACCGCGCCGTCGCGAACAGCCTGAACATCGCCGACGGCGCCCTGCTCGGCACGGTGGCGGCGCCGATCGTGGACGCCGCGCGCAAACGGGCCGAACTGGAAAGCGCGATCAGCGGCGGCATCGACCGCGCTCTGACTCTGGCGGTCGGGGACGGCGCCAACGACATCCCGATGATCGAAGGCGCGGGGCTGGGCGTCGCCTATCATGCCAAGCCAAAGACACGGGCGGCGGCAGCGGCGGAAATCGTGCATGGCGACCTGTCGGTGCTTCTCTACGCCCAGGGCATCAGTTCCGCCCGGTGGGTGCTGGACTGACGACCATGCGCGATGGCGGGCCATCCCGCGCCAGGCACGGTTGAACGCCATTTCGCTTTTGCAATGGATTCCTTTCGCGCCCGCGGCCGTTACCACCCCGCCGCACATGCGGCGCGGTCCGCCTGGCTACCCGCTGGGCTGATCGCGATGCCAAAGGGAGATACTATGAATATCAGGCAACTGGCACTGGTCGCGGGCGGCGTGTTCGCCCTGGGCGCGTGCGCGTCCAACCAGCAACCCGTGGCGCCTGCGCCGCCGGTCGGACCGGGTGCGATCAGCGGCACGGTAGCGGCAGATCGCGATGGCGACGGCTATGTCGACGGCTATTACACGGCCGACGGCTTGTATCATCCGGTCCAGGGTCCGCCCTGCCCGCCGCCACCGCCGCCGGCCCCGGCCCGGTCTGGAGAACGCGGCTGAACCGATCACCTCTATGGACGCGGCGGTTTTTTCGCCGCGTCCCCCCCACCCCCCTCCCCTTACTTGTCGCCGGCGCGCTGATCGCCTGCCTTCCGCCCGCAGCGGCGGTCGCGCAGCCCGATGGGAAAAGCGGCAAAGCGGCAAAGGCCGCCGTAGCCACGAAAGACCGCGCGCAGGGGCAAGCCAATCATGTCGCCCGATCCAGCGTCGCGGCGGAAATTCGCGCGTCCGTTGGCGGGAAGTACAAGGATTTCTACGGCCCGCGCGGCTATTGGCCGCTCTGGTCGGCGGACGGGACCATCGGGCAGCAGGCGAGCGCGCTGCTGGCGTTGCTGGAAAGCGCCGATCTCGACGGGCTAAAGCCGGGCGATTACAACCCCCGATCCCTGCGCCGCCTGATCGATGAGGCAAGCCGGAGCGGCGACGCGAAGCTGCTGGCCCGTGCCGACCTCGCTTTGTCAAAAGCGCTGGCAGACTATGTGTCCGCCGTACGCCGCCCCGCGCGCGGTACGCGCATCCGCTATCTCGACGCCGAACTGGAACCGCGGGCGCAGGACGCGGCGGACGTGTTGCGCGCGGCGGCGCTGGCGCCGTCCTTCACCGATTATATCGAGACGGCCGGCTGGATGAGCCCCTTCTATATGCGGCTGCGCAGCGCGCGCGCCGCCTATCTGGACAAATGGGGCGGCCTGCCGCGGGTCGATGTGCCGGCGGATCTGAAACTGCGCCCCGGCGGCACGGGGACGGGCGTACCGCTGCTGCGGCACCGCCTCGGCCTTCCCGAAGGCGCCGCCTATGACAAGGCGCTGACCGCCCGGGTCCGCGCCTTCCAGGCCGCCCATGGTCTGAAGGCCGACGGCGTCGCCGGGCCTCAGACAGTGGCGGCGCTCAATCGCGGCGCGCCTTATTATGACCGTCTGTTCTCCCTCAACCTGGAACGCGCGCGGCTGCTGCCCGGACCCTGGGTTCGGCATGTCGTGGTCGACGCCGCGTCCGCGCGGCTATGGTATTACAGCGACGGCGCGCTGGACGGGACGATGAAGGTCGTGGTCGGCGCGAAAGACAGCCAGACGCCGATGATGGCCGGCATGATACGCTATGCCACGCTCAACCCATATTGGAACATCCCCTCCGACCTTGTGGAACGCAATGTCGCGCCGAAAATATTGGCGGGCGCGTCGCTGCACCGCATGAATTATGAAGCCCTGTCCGACTGGAGCGCCACGCCCACGCGTCTCGACCAGTCCAGCATCGACTGGTCGGCGGTCGCGGCCGGCCGCGCGGAGGCACGCGTGCGCCAGTTGCCCGGCCGGGGCAATGCGATGGGGCGCGTCAAATTCATGTTCCCCAACGATCTGGGTATCTATCTGCACGATACGTCCACGCGCGACCTGTTCGCCAAACCGGCCCGGCAATACAGTAATGGCTGCATCCGTCTGGAGGATGCGCAGCGGCTGGGCGCATGGTTCTTCGGCAAGACGCTGAAACCCAAATCCGATGAACCCGAACAGCATGTTCCGCTGCCGCGGGCAGTGCCGGTCTACCTGACCTATCTGACCGCACTGCCGTCGGGGGAAGGCGTTTCATTCCTGCCCGATGTCTATGACCGGGATGGGAATTAACGCCCCTCTCGTTCAGCAGGATCCCGCTTTGCGCGAACAAATACGATATCTACACGCCGGGGCCTGCCGCAATCGGTTCAGCGCGCCATGCTCCCGGCGCCCGAACCTTTCTGATCGCTGACGGACCAGTTCAGCACCACGACATCGCCCGATGCGTAAGCAGGCTATATCAAGGGGCAGTGCCGCCCCGGCCTGAAGAAAGTGGACAGGACAATGTTCAGGAAATGGATGATGGCGGGCCTGATGGCCGCAACCGTCATGGGCGGCATCGCGCCGATCCATGCGCAGACCATGGATCATGGACGCGGCGATCGCGCGCGCGCGGATGTCCGGTCATCCGGCCACCGGGGTCCTGACGCCAATAGTCACAATGGCGTCAATCGAAACAACGCCATGCAGCGGCAGGCAGTCCGCCAGGGCCCGCAACGCGACCGGCAGCATGGCTGGCAGCATGACCGCCAACGCGCCACGCCCCGCCCTCAGGCCGCGCCGGCTCCGGGCCGGGCGGATGGCCAGTGGCGCACCCACCGCCCGACCACCGACCCGGCCGCGAGAAGGCCGGACTTCCCGCGGCAGAACAATGTGCGGCCGGGAACGCCGCATGGCGCGCGCGACGCCGCCGATCGCCCGAACGTCCGTCCGATGCGCCCCGACCCCCGGCAGGATTGGCGCGGCGGCGACCGCAGGGACCATCGGCAGACCCCGCCCCGCACCTGGCGGCAGGATCACCGGGACGACCGGCGGGACCACCGCTGGGATGGACGCCGGGACGCACAGCGCCCCGGGCACTGGACCGATGGCCGCCGCTATGACGATCGCACCCGCTGGACGAACCAGCAACGCTGGAACAATGGCTGGCGGCAGGACCGCCGTTATGACTGGCAAAGCCATCGCAGCCGCTATGGCGATCGTTTCCGCATGGGCCGTTATGCCGCGCCACGCGGCTGGGACTATGGCTATCGCCGTTTTTCGACCGGTATCGTCCTGTCAGGCCTGCTCTATTCCCGCAGCTATTGGGTAAGCGATCCCTATGCCTTCCGACTGCCGCCCGCTTATGGAACGCTGCGGTGGGTGCGCTATTATGACGATGCCCTGCTGGTCGACATCCGCGACGGTTATGTGGTCGACGTGATCCACGACTTTTTCTGGTGACGCCGTCACGCCCCGGCACCGGAGCAGGCCGACCCTTTTCATTTGCATCCCCGCGCGCGCCGGTGGCAGGAAGGGGCAATGCAGGCCTTCGACGATGATGGCGGCGTCGCCTCCCCGGCGCGCGCGCGCATAGGGGACGCGGTGCGCGCGCTGCTGGATCATGACCCGGCGGTCAGCCGTATTCCCTGCCCCGAACTGGAGATATACGGCCAGTACGACTTCCTCAGCGTGGAGGAATGCGCCGGGCTGCGCGCCATGATCGACGCGGACGCCCGCCCGTCGACATTGTTTTCCGGTAGCGCCGACGCCGATTACCGCACCAGCCATAGCTGTCACCTGAACCCCCATGATCCGCTGGTGATCGCGGTCGGCGACCGCATCTGCGCGCTGACGGGCATCGACGCCGCCACCGGGGAAACGCTTCAGGGCCAGCGCTATACCCAGGGTCAGGAATATAAGGTCCATTGCGACTATTTCCCGGTCCATGCGGACTATTGGCCCGCCATGCTCCGGTCCGGCGGCCAGCGATGCTGGACGGCGATGATCTATGTGTCGCCGGTGGAGGCGGGCGGCGAAACCCATTTCCCCCGATGCGAATTCATGGTCCCTCCCCGCGAGGGGATGCTGCTGCTGTGGAACAACCTGACGCGGGACGGCGCGCCTAACAGCCATAGCCTGCATGCGGCCCGGCCGGTGGAGCAGGGGACGAAATATGTCGTCACCAAATGGTTTCGCGAACGCCCGTGGACGCCGTGACCACGCGCGCAACCCATCGGAGGAATGCCGGCCGGCGAAGATGACTGGCGCCTGACGACCCCATTCCCGACGGGTTCAGGCAGGCGCGTCCATATCCCATTGGCAGGAAACAGGCGCCGCCGCTCCCTTTTCGGGCAGGCGGCTGCGCCGAGCACCGTGACGGGAGAAGAAAGATGCGCAAGATCATCATGCTGGGCCTGATTGCCGCGACCGCCTGGCCGGGCATGGCCATGGCCCAATACGCCGGACCGCGCCACGACCGGCACGACATCCGCCAGGAACATCGCGACCCGCGCCCTGCATATCGCCATGGCGACCGGCGCGACGTGCGCGATACGCGGCACGCCCATCGCGACAATTGGCGGCGCGACGACTGGCGGGATTACCGCCGCAACCACCGCGATGTCTATCGCGGCGGCAACTGGCGCGCGCCGTTCCGCTATACCGCGTGGAACACGGGCGCGCGCCTGAAACCGGCCTATTATCATTCACGCTACCGGATCGCCGATCCCCATCGCTACCGGCTGCCGCGCGCGGGCGCCGACCTGCGCTGGGTCAGGCATTATAACGACGTGCTGCTGGTCAACGTCCGCACCGGCCGGGTCATGGAGGTGCACCGCGGCTTCTTCTGGTAGGGACAGCGCCGGACCGGACCGGCCTGTTCCCCACTTGGCCGCGCCGCCCGTTTCCGGGCAGGCGCGGCCGATGGCACGGGGAAGTACCATCAGTCCGAAAGGGGGGTGGACCGGAAACGCAACCAACGGGCTGCCCGAATGTTCCATCCCGGCGGACTTAGTCCGCCGCGGACAGCGCCTCCGCCACCAGTCTGCGGCTGTTTTCCACGCCATAGAGGGCGATGAAACTGCCCATGCGCGGCCCCTGATCGGCACCGAGCAACGTCTGGTACAGCGCCTTGAACCAGTCGCGCAGGGTATCGAAGCCCAACGCCTCATCCTTGCCGATGGCGTAGACGATATTCTGGATATCCTCCGCCGACGCATCCGCCGGAAGCGCCGCCAGTTCCGCGTCCAGCCGCCGCAGCGCCTGCGCTTCCCGCGCATCGGGCGCGCGCCGCTCAAGGGTCGGCGCGACGACGTCGCGATGATAGGCCAGCGCGTAACCGATCAACCGGTCGAGATCGGGATGGGTTTGCGCGCTGGCGTCGGCGACATAGTTGCGCAGATACCCCCAGACCTGCTCACGGGTCGCATCCCCCATCACCCCCACCAAGTTCAGCAGCAGGCCAAACGTCACCGGCAACGTGCCCTGCGGCAGTTTCCCGTCATGGATGTGATGGACCGGATTGCCCAATTGCTGTTCGACCGTCTGGGCGGGATAATTGCCGCGATACTGCCAATAATCGTCGATCGCGCGGGGAATGACGCCCATGTGGAGCTGCTTGGCCTTTTTAGGTTCCCGATAGGCGAAGAAGGCCAGGCTTTCCTCGGGGCCATAGGTCAGCCACTGATCGAGGCTGAGACCGTTGCCCTTGGACTTGGAGATCTTCTCACCCTTCTCGTCGAGGAACATCTCATAATTGAACCCCTCGGGCGGGCGGGCGCCCAGAGCCCGGCAGATCCGGGAACTTTGCGTCACCGAATCGATCAGGTCCTTGCCCGCCATCTCATAATCGACGCCCAGCGCCACCCAGCGCATCGCCCAGTCGACCTTCCACTGCAACTTGGCGCCGCCCGACAGGATCGACTGTTCGACCATTTCGCCGTCATCCTCGAACCGCACCAGCCCGGCGTCGGCATCGACCACCTCGACCGGCACCTGAAGGACAAGGCCGCTGCGCGCGCTGATCGGCAGGACGGGCGAATAGGTCGCCTGCCGTTCCTTGCGCAGGGTCGGCAGCATGATGTCCATGATCGCCTGATAATGGCGCAGAACATTTTTCAGCGCATCGTCGAACGTACCCGACCGATAGCGTTCGGTCGACGACATGAATTCATAATCGAACCCGAAACGGTCGAGGAACGCCCGGAGCATGGCATTATTATGGTGGGCAAAGCTTTCATATTTTTCGAACGGGTCGGGCACCTGCGTCAGCGGCTTGCCCAGATGCTCGGCCAGCATCGCCTGGTTGGGCACATTGTCGGGCACCTTGCGCAACCCGTCCATATCGTCGCTGAATGCGATCAGCCGGGTCGGCACGTCGGACAGGGCGTGATAGGCATTGCGCACCATGGTCGTGCGCAGCACTTCGTTGAAAGTGCCGATATGCGGCAGGCCCGACGGGCCATAGCCCGTTTCAAACAGGATATACCCCTTTTCCGGCGCACCGTCGGGATAGCGTTTGAGCAGCTTGCGCGCTTCCTCATAGGGCCAGGCCTTGGACGCTTGCGCGGCGGAACGAAGTATAGCTGACACGGTCATGCCCATCGCCCTAGCCCCGGATGTCGCGAAAGGGAACGCCCAAAGCGCGAAAACCCCGTGGCGGCGCCTTCCCCCTTTACCTCGCATTAACCGCGCCGTCGGATAATCGCCCCATCTGGAGGGACCCATGCAGATACAGCGCAGCCGCGAGCGCATCGCCGTCGATATACCGATCCTTGTGACGACCGTGCTGGACAATCAGGAAGGCGTCGTCGTCGACCTGAGCGAGGGCGGCGCGCAGGTCGTGGGGTGCTCGTTGCCGCCGCGCACCCGGTGCCAGCTGGATCTGGACGGCTTTGTGGTGTTCGGCACCGTGCAATGGTCGGAAATCGACCGGATGGGCATCCGCTTCCTCTACGAACTGACGGACGGCCCGTTTTTCGACCGGCTGGAAATGGCGCGCAACGCCGGTCGCGCGCCTGTTTCCCATCCGGTGCGGGCGGACGCCCCATCCTTCGCACCCGCCCTTGCCGGGGGATTCGGGCGACGTTCCGCCTGAACCGGATGTCCCGCCGGCTGTAGCGCGCGGCCCGATTTCGCATTTCCCTTTCGCCTCCGCTCCCTTAAGCGAGGGCGGTGATCGATCCATCCGCCCTGCCCGCGCTTCACGCCAGCCATGGCGGCATCTGGCTGCGCGAAGGCGGGGAAACCCGTGCCATCCCGAAACAACGGGCCATCGCCTGCGCGGCCGACACGCCCGTGCTGCTGCTGAACGCGGCACTGACCGGCCAGCGGCTGGGCTATCCCGATCTTAGCGGGCTTGACCTGCTGGAACTGTGGGCCTTCGTTCATCCCGCCCGGTTCGTCGTGCCCACGCCCAAGGGCCTGGCAAAGGCGTTGGAGCTGACCCCGCCAGCCACGGAAGCGGATATCACCGCGCTGTTGCAGGCGGCGGCGCACGCCCTGCTTGCAACCCTGGAACAGCGCGAGTGGAAGGAACGGGAAGGCGCCTGGACCGCAGCGCAGGCTCTGCGCCGGCTGCGCTGGCCCTGGAGCCCGCTGGTGGCGCCCCGCATCGCCCAGCCGCGCGAGGCGGAACGGTGGCTGTTTTCCAAACTGCCGGAATGGGAAGAAAGCGCCCCCCGCCCGCCGGCCCGCACGATCGCGATGGCCCCCGAACCGGTGATCGAGCGGCTGGCGGCGCTGACCGGCGCGGGGGCGGAAACGCGCCCGGGCCAACGCGCCTATGCCGCCGCCGCGATCGACATATTCCGCCCACGCGCGCGGCGCGACCAGCCCAATATGCTGCTGGCCGAAGCAGGCACCGGCATCGGCAAGACGCTGGGCTATCTCGCGCCGGCATCGCTCTGGGCCGCGCAGGCGCAGGGCACGGTGTGGATTTCCACCTATACCAAGACGCTGCAACGCCAGCTCGACCGCGAAAGCGCCCGCCTGTTCCCCGATGCCGCGACCGCCGCGCGCAGGATCGTCGTGCGCAAGGGCCGCGAAAATTATCTGTGCCTGCTCAATCTGGAGGACGCCCTGCAAGGCGGCTTTGCAGGGCGGGCCGCCATATTGGCGCAACTGGTCGCGCGCTGGGCGGCCTTCACCCGCGACGGCGACATGATCGGCGGCGACCTGCCCGGATGGCTGCCGACGCTGTTCCGCCGCAACGGATCGACGGCGCTGACCGACCGGCGCGGCGAATGCATCTATGCCGGCTGCCCGCATTATCGCACATGCTTCATCGAACGGTCGGCCCGCGCGTCGGCCGACGCGGACATCGTCATCGCCAACCATGCGCTGGTCATGATCAACGCCGCGCGCGGGCGTGACGGCGGGCAACCGCCGCAGCGCATCATCTTCGATGAAGGGCATCACCTGCTCGACGCCGCCGATTCCACCTTTTCGACCGCCCTGTCAGGGCAGGAGGCGATCGAACTGCGCCGCTGGATCATCGGACCGGAAGGCAGCGCGCGCGGCCGCCGACGCGGGCTGGCCGCGCGCCTGTCGGACCTCGCCAGCTATGACGCGGAAGGGGGGGAGGCGATCGCGGCGGCCGGCGACGCAGCCCGCGCCCTGCCCGCAGACGACTGGCTGAAGCGCGTCGGCGCCAGCGAACCGTTCGGCCCGGTGGAAAGGCTGCTCACCGCGGTGCGGGCCGCCGTTTACGCCCGCGCCGCCGATACGGGGGAAGCGGACGCGGGCTATGGCCTGGAAACCGAACTGGCGGAGCCCGACGGCGCGCTGGTCGAAGCGGCGCAGGATGCGGCGATCGCCCTGGACGCGCTGCTGCGGCCGCTGATGCGTCTCGCCAAACGGCTGGAGGCGGTGATCACCGATGCGCCCGACTGGCTGGACGGCGCGGCGCGCGCGCGGATCGAGGGGGCCGTCGCATCGCTGGGGTGGCGGTGCGATACGCTGGCCGCCTGGCTTGCCCTGCTCGGGCGGATCGGCGGCCCCGCCGACCCGGATTTCGTCGACTGGCTGGCCGTCGATCGGATCGAGGGGCGGGAATATGATATCGGCATCCACCGCCACTGGCTCGACCCCGGCGTGCCCCTTGCCGACACGGTGCTGCGCCTGGCGCATGGCGTGCTGGTCACGTCCGCGACCCTTAAAGGGGGCGGTGACTGGGACACGGCCGACCGGCGCAGCGGCGCCGCCCATCTGCCGGCCGGGGCCGGCCATTTCGAGGCACCAAGCCCGTTCGACTATGCCAGCCGCGCCGAAGTGCTGATCGTCACCGACATCAGGCGCGGCGACATCGCCGCGCTGTCGGGCGCCTATGCCCGGCTGATCGAAGCGGCGCAGGGCGGCACCTTGGGCCTGTTCACCGCGATCCGGCGGCTGCGCGCCGTCCACGCCCGGATCGCCGACCGGCTGGCGCGCAGCGGCCTGCCGCTGTTCGCGCAGCATGTCGACCCGATGGATACCGGCACGCTGGTTGACATATTCCGCGACGATCCGCGCGCATCGCTGCTGGGCACCGACGCGTTGCGCGACGGCGTCGATGTGCCGGGCCATTCACTGCGGCTCGTCGTGATGGAGGGCGTGCCCTGGCCAAGGCCCGGCGTGTTGCACGCGGCGCGGCGGCTGAACGGCGGGGGCAGCGCCTATGACGACCGGCTGATCCGCGCGCGGCTGGCGCAGGCATTCGGCCGCCTCATCCGCCGGGCGGAGGACCGGGGCAGCTTCGTCATCCTGTCGGCGGCGATGCCCAGCCGGCTGCTCAGCGCCTTTCCAACCGGCACGCCGGTACGTCGCCTGACGCTGGACGAAGCGATCATCGCGATCAGCGCGAAATCCGCCGACGATGGTCTTGGCGAGAAGGCGGTGATGGTGCATCAGGGGCGCGACGCCGGCCCCGGCGCCATGGAGTGACGATGAAGCGGTTGACCCTTTTGCGCCATGCCAAATCCGACTGGGACGACCCGGTATCCCGTGATTTCGACCGTCCACTCAATCAACGGGGCGAAAAGGCGGCGGTGTTGATGGGCCAGTTCGCCCGCACCAGCGGGATGCGCTTCGACGCGGTGGTCGCATCGCCCGCCGCGCGGGTCATGCAGACGCTGGAGACATTTTCTTCCGGCTTCGGCGAACCGCTGGAGGCGCATTGGGACCGACGGATCTATCTGGCCCCGTCCGCCACCCTGTTCGACGTGATCCGGGACATACCGGACGGCGCCGACAGCGCGCTGATGGCCGGCCATAATCCGGGGCTGGAGGAACTGGTCCTCGACATGGTGCCCGATGACCGGGGTGGCGGTCTGCGCGACGAGGTGGAAGCGAAGTTCCCGACCGCCAGCCTGGCTGTGCTGGACCTGGCGATCGACCATTGGGCCGACGCGGCGGAAAATACCGCCCGGCTGATCAGCTTCACCCGCCCGCGCGACCTCGACCCCGCGCTGGGCCCCGATCCTTGCTGAAACCAGCCGCATGACGGGCAAGGGCGCGGCGACGATATATTGGCGACGCGCGACGCCGGCCGATGCCGTCGCGCTGTCCATATTGGGGAGCGCCACATTCCTGACGACGTTCGCTCATGATCATCCAGGGGAAGCTTTGCTGGCGCATATCCACAATGCGCACGGCCTGGCTTATTATCAGGCGGCGCTGGCAGATCCGGCGCAATGGATAGTGATCGGCGAAACACCGTTGGGCGCGCCGGTTGGCTATGCCATGCTGACGCCGCCGGCGCTGCCGGTCCAGACCGACGACCGGCACGACGTGGAATTGAAACGCTTCTATCTGCTGGCCGGTTGGCAGGGAAACGGCAATGGCGACCGGCTGATGGCATTGGCGGTCGACGAAGCGCGGGCCCGCCGTGCGGACCGCCTGTTGCTGGCGGTCTATTCCGGCAATGACCGGGCCCGCCGTTTCTACGCGCGTCACGGCTTCGCCCAGATCGGCGAAATGACGTTCATGGTCGGTGACGTGCCGTTCCGCGACCTGATCTACGCCCGATCGCTGTGACCCGGCGGATCGCCGATCGCGGCGGCAAGGTCGGCGCGGATAGCCTCCAGCCGTTCCAGCAGGCGCGCGTCGGATAATGGCGGCGGCGGTGACGGAACCGCCGCGGCGGCAGGTTCGGATTCGGCCAGCGCCTTCTGCGCGCCGCGCACGGTGAAACCCTGCACATTGAGCAACTGGTTGATCCGGCGCACCAGCATCACGTCGTCGGGCCGATAATAACGCCGGTTTCCCGACCGCTGCAACGGGCGCAGTTGCGGGAAGCGCGTTTCCCAGTAGCGCAGGATATGCTGGGGCAGGCCGAGATCGCCGGCAAGCTCGCTAATGGTCAAAAATGCGCCATCCGCCTTCGTCATGACGGAATGGTGCATCTATTACCGCATTGCCGTCAACCCATGGTAAACAAATGGCAACATAAGAAAAATACCGTGTCGCCGGCACCTGCGGCATATCGCCATTCAGAAGAGACCGCGCCGAAACTGGCGGATTTTCGAGAGCGGAGCGCGGCGCGCTTATGGCGCCTGCGCACCCCAAGCGCGAAAAGACGCCATTTGCAGCCCCTCAGAGAGGATTGTCGATCCGTCCTAGACCGACGCAACCCGATCGCGCATCGTCTGGCTGGCACGGAACGTCAGGACGCGCCGGGGTTCGATGGGCACTTCGATGCCGGTCTTGGGATTGCGACCCATGCGCTGATTCTTGTCCCGCAAGACGAAGGTGCCGAAGCTGGAGATTTTCACATTTTCCCCCCGTTCCAGCGCGGAGCACATGTGATCGAGAATGGATTCGACCAGAGCGGCCGCCTCCGCCCGCGAAAGGCCGATGTGTCGATTGACGCTTTCCGCCAGGTCCGCGCGCGTAAGGGTTCCCGTGCCTGTCATCACTTCCCCACTATGCACCCTAGGGCCCGCCGATCATCGGGTGCGGATGATCACGGCGCGATTGTGCTGCATCCGTATCGATTCGGCAAGCATCGGACACCGCAATGCCGCACAATCGCGCCGCGCCGCGACAGGATGTGCCAAAGCCGGGACGCGCGTCAGACGCGCAGGACGCACGCGCCCCAAGTGAAGCCGCCGCCCATCGCCTCCAGCACGACCACGTCGTCCGGCCGGATACGCCCGTCGCGCACCGCCAGGTCGAGCGCAAGGGGAACCGATGCGGCCGACGTGTTGGCATGGCGATCGACGGTCATGATCACCTTCTCCGGCGCCAGCTTCAGTTTGCGCGCGGTCGCGTCCAGAATGCGTGCATTGGCCTGATGGGGAACCAGCCAGTCAATGTCCGCGACATCAAGGTTCGCCGCACCCAGCACCTCCGTCAGGACCGACGCCAGATTGGTCACGGCATGGCGGAACACTTCCGGCCCCTTCATCCGCAATTTGCCCACCGTGCCGGTCGTCGACGGGCCGCCATCGACATAGAGCAGCTGGTTATGGCGGCCGTCGGCATGCAGTTTCGACGCCAATATGCCCCGCGCCCCGTCGGCGCTGTCCTGCGCGCCCAGGACGACCGCGCCCGCGCCGTCGCCGAACAGCACGCACGTCCCGCGATCCTCCCAATCAAGGATGCGGCTGAACGTTTCCGCGCCGATCACCAACGCCCGGCTGGCGCCACCCGACCGGATCATGCTGTCGGCCACGGTCAGCGCATAGAGAAAGCCCGAACAGACCGCCGCGACGTCGAAAGCGATGCAGTCGTCGATGCCCAGCGCCGCCTGCACGATCGTCGCGCTGGCCGGAAAGGTCTGGTCGGGCGTCGCGGTCGCCAGGATGATGAGATCGATCGCCTGCGGCGCGACACCGGCGGCATCCAGTGCCGCGCGCGCGGCGGCCGTGCCAAGTGTCGCCGTCGTTTCGCCTTCGCCCGCGATGTGGCGCGTGCGGATGCCCGTCCGTTCGACGATCCATTCGTCGCTGGTATCGACGGTCTGCGCCAGTTCGGCATTGTCAACGGCCCGGACGGGCAGGGCCGACCCTGTACCCAGGAGGACTGAACGGCGAATCACTTTACGGACAACTCCACTTTCGCAGGCGCGGGGGAAATGGCAGGCAAACTGGCCATGTCAGCGGCGATCCGCCGGGTAATATCTTCCTCCACCAGCCGGGCGGCGACGTGCACCGCATTGGCGACGCCCTTGCCGTCGGCATTGCCGTGGCTTTTCACGACCACGCCGTTCAATCCCAGAAAGACTGCGCCATTATGGTTGTTTGGGTCAAGCTGATGTTTGAGCAGGTGCATCGCCGGCTTGGAGATGAGGAAGCCCAGCTTGGACCGGATCGAACTGGTGAACGCCGTGCGCAGCAGGTCGGTCACGAACCGCGCCGTGCCTTCGGCCGTCTTTAGCGCGACATTGCCCGAAAAGCCGTCGCACACGATGACGTCGACATCGCCCCGGCCGATCTTGTCCCCTTCGGTAAAGCCGTCGAAGGACATGGGCAGCCCCTTCGCGTCGCGCAATATGGCGGCCGCGTCGCGGATCTCCTCCGTCCCCTTCATCTCTTCCGTGCCGATGTTCATCAACCGGACGCGCGGCCGGTCCAGGTCGAAGGCGATGCGCGCATAGGCCGCGCCCATCACCGCGAACTGGACCAGGTTTCGCGTGTCGCATTCGGTGTTGGCGCCCAGATCGAGCATGATGACGTCGTTCGCCCCCAGCGTGGGCAGCATCGCCGCCAGCGCCGGCCGGTCTATGCCCGGCATGGTGCGCAACGCCACCTTCGCCATCGCCATCAGCGCGCCGGTGTTGCCCGCTGAAACGGCGGCGCCGGCCTCCCCCGCCTTCACGGCGGCGATGGCCATGCTCATCGAACTGCTTTTCTTCCTGATCGCCACGCTCGGCTTGTCGGTGGCTTCCACCACCGTGTCGGCGTGGACGACGTCCGACGCCGCGCGCAGGTTCGGGTGATTGTCCAGCGCCGCCTTGATCCGCATCTGGTCGCCGAACAGGGTGAAGCGCAGTCCGTCATGCCGGCGGCGGGCGAGTGCCACACCTGCCATCATGACGCGCACGCCTTCATCCCCGCCCATCGCGTCGATTGCGATTCGCGGCTGGCTGGTCACCTCAGGTCACCTTCTGGAAAAGCGGGAGGTTGCGTCAGGCCCCGACGGCGACGATTTCGCGGCCGTTATAATGGCCACAGGCATCGCACAGATTATGAGGACGCTTGAGTTCGCCGCAGTTCGAGCATTCCTGGAATGCTTCGACCTTCAACGCATCATGGCTGCGACGCATGCCGCGGCGGGATGGGGACGTTTTCCTCTTGGGGACAGCCATGTCGGCACCTGTATCCGTGAATAAACTGGTTATGCGACTGGCCAGTCTCCGCCTGGAAATGCGGACGCCGCCGGCGCCGCAGCCCCATGCGGATCGGGAGGTCGCGAAGTCATGCGCCTATAGCGCTTTTTGGCGGGGGTGCAAGCCCTTGTTGGACCGTGAACCCTTGTTCAGCGCGCCTGGGCGCCTATGATGGGCAAGCAATATATTCGGGGGAGGAACCAACCATGCCGTTACCGATCACATTGACGCTGGCGGCCGCCTGCGCGTTGCTGAACCTCTGGCTGGCGATCCGCTGCACCCGGATTCGGGTGACAGCCGGGGCGCTGCATGGCGATGGGGGCAGCCGGCAACTTGGCCAGCGGATGCGCGCGCACGCCAATTTCAACGAATATACGCCCATCGTCCTCATCCTGTTCGCGCTGGTGGAACTGGCGGCCGGGGCGTCGCTGTGGCTGTGGATCGCCGCCTTGCTCTATACCATCAGCCGGATCGCCCATGGGCTGGGCATGGAAGCGGACAAACCCAACGTCGCGCGGGCCGGGGGCACCATCCTGACCTGGGCTGTCATGCTGGGTCTGGCCGGGGCGGCGCTCGCCATCGCCTATGGCGTCACGCGTACGACGCCCGCCCCGTCCGCCCTGTCGGCGCAGGTCTGACGATCATATTGGCGATCGGGCGTGCGGGAGCAGGCACGCCCGGCGGTCAGCGCAGCGCCGCGTCGCTCACAAAGGGATTGTGGCGGCGTTCATGGGCGAAATTGCTCATGGGACCATGGCCGGGGACGAAGGCGGTGTCGTCGCCCAGCGGCCACAGCTTGCCGGTGATGGCGTCGATCAGGTCCTGATGGTTGCCGAGCGGGAAATCCGTCCGGCCGATCGACCCCTGGAACAGCACGTCGCCGACGATGGCCAGCCGGCTGAGGGCATGGTGGAAGACGACATGGCCCGGCGTGTGGCCGGGGCAATGGATGACGTCGAGCACCAGATCGCCCACCGTCACCTGATCGCCGTCCCGCAACCAACGGTCAGGCTCGAACGTCCGGCCATCTATCCCATATTTAAGGCCGTCGACGCCCAGCTTGTCGATCCAGTAGCGATCGGCCTCATGCGGCCCTTCGATCGGGACGCCCAGTTCCTCGGCCAGAATGCCCGCCTGTCCGCAATGGTCGATATGGCCGTGGGTGATCAGGATCTTCTCGACAGTGACCCCCTGCTGTTCGGCCGCCGCCCTGAGCCGCGGCAGGTCGCCGCCCGGATCGACGAAGGCGCCGCGCCTGGTGGCCGTGCACCAGAACAGCGTGCAGTTCTGCTGCAAGGGGGTGACAGGGATGATGGCGGCCTGAAGCGGCGGGGACGTGGTCATGCGAGGGATGTGGCGAAGCCGCGCGCCAAGCGCAAGGGGGACGATGGCGAGGAGACGGTGGCGAGGAGCGCCCCTACTATCCTACCCCACCCCTTCCAGCGCCAGCGGATCGGCAAGGCTGATGCCGTCGAGGACCCTCGCCGTCTCGTCACGGACGCGCAACATCACGCGGTGCAGGCGACATTCGCTTTCGGGCAGGCAATTGGTGCAGCTTTCATGCGCAAAACGGCTGGCACAGGGAGTCAGCGCCAGCGATCCGCGCGTCAGCCGCACAATGTCGCCATAGCTGATGTCGACCGGCGCCAGCGCCAGCCAATAGCCGCCATCCCGCCCGCGCTGGGTCGCCACCAGCCCCTCGCGCGCCATTTCCGACAGAATCACCGTCAGGAATTTGGCCGGGATATTCTGGCGCGTGGCAATTTCATTGAGCGGCACCGGCCCCTGACGGTAGCGGTCTGCAAGATGCTGGAGAGCACGGATGGCGTAACGGGTCTTCTGCGAAAGCATGGCACCGTTATTCGCCGCCGCCGCCGCTTTGGCAAGGTCCCCGTGCCGTCGGGAACGCAGCCCGGCGCTTCGGCCGGCCTGCGCCATCCCCCTCGGGCGCTTAAGGCCGCGCGCCTGCCAGCGCATCGCGCGCCTGTTTCGGGAAGTCGGTGAAGATCGCGTCGACCCCGGCGTCGGCCATCGCCCGTACATGGCCTGCGAAATCCCCGTGCCCTCGCGGATCATCGGGCCGCTGGAAGAGGGCGGGCAGGAAATCATTCTCCACCCTGAGCGTCCACACATGGACCTCCAGCCCGGCGTCATGGGCGCGCCCGACCAGCGCCGTCACGCCTTCAGGCGCCAGGATCATCGCGGCGGACGGGCCGATGCCGTCGGCATAGGCGGCAATGGCCGCAAGCCCCTCCAGGCTCAGCATGTCGGCATAGCCGGTCCCGTCAAGATCGGCAGGCCCGCCCGAGGAATCGACCAGCTGGATCAGCCGCAGGCGGCTGACCGCGCGCAATTGCTTCAGATTGCCGACCTCGAAGGACTGGATGAAGACCGGATCGACTTCCGTCGAATAGCCATAACGGGCAAGCAGTTCGAGCAGCGGTCGCTGGTGCGGCAGGCCGATCGACGCGAAATAGGACGGATGCTTGGTTTCGGGGTACAGGCCGATGCGGCGCCCCGCCTCCGCCTCCTTCGCCCGGACCAGCTTCAACACCTCCTCAAAGGTCGGTACAGGATACAGCCCGTCGAACCGCGTATTGGCCGGACGCAGGTCGGCCAGCCGCTCGCGGGCGCGCAGTGTGCGCAACTCCGCCCATGTGAAATCCTCTGTAAACCAGCCGGTCGTTTCCCGGCCGTCGATCATGCGCGTCGTGCGCCGGTCGGCAAATTCGGGGCGATCGGCCACATCGGTCGTACCGCCAATCTCATTTTCGTGCCGGGCGACCAGCACCCCGTCCTTCGTCAGGACCAGGTCGGGCTCGATGAAGTCGGCGCCCTGATCGATCGCGCGTTCATAGGCGGCCAGCGTATGTTCGGGCCGCTCGCCGCTGGCGCCGCGATGGGCGATGATCATCGGTTCGGCCAGTGCGGGAACCATGGTCATCGGCCCCGGCAGGACAAGGCCGAGGCGCAACAGGATGGCAAGGGATCGAAGGAGGACATCGGGCAGGCCGTGCCTGCTCACACCTTCGCCGCTTGCAACGCATTCTCATAGGTCGTGGCCTTGAACCCGACGATGGTTTCCCGCCCGGTATCCAGGATCGGACGCTTGATCATCGACGGGTTGGCCATCATCAGCAACACCGCCTTGTCGGCGTCGATATGCGCCTTGTCCCCCGCATCCAGTGCGCGGAAGGTCGTGCCAGACCGGTTGAGTATGGTTGCCCAGCCATGTTCGGCAACCCAGCCGCGCAGACGCGCTTCGTCCACGCCCGACACCTTATAATCGTGGAAGCCGTATGAGACGCGTTCATTGTCGAGAAAATTGCGTGCCTTCTTGACCGTATCGCAATTTTTGATGCCGTACATAGTGATCACGGGACTGTCCCTCTATCAAAGGCGATTGAGGCCAGATGACGCCACGCCGGGGCGCAGCCCATCATCGGGCGAATCAGAAATCGCGGTAAAACAATAGTCTAGCCGCGATAGGCGGTGACTTCGATCTCGATCTTCATTTCCGGTTTGATCAGGCCCACGACCACGCAACTGGCGGCTGGGCGAATGTCGCCGAACACCGGCGCGCTCGCCTGGCCCAGATCGTCCCAATAGGCCGGGTCGGTGACATAATAGGTCACGCGCACCACATCGGCAAAGGAAAAGCCGGCATCCGCCAGCGCCTTGCCAATGACCGCGAGCGCGTTGCGGCCCTGTTCGACGACGCTTTCGGGCATCACCCGCGTTTCGGGGTCGGCGCCGGTGGTGCCGGCGACGAAGCACCAGTCGCCCTGGACGACGGCGCGCGAGTAACCGACCTGCGCCTCGAAAGGCGAGCCGGAAGAGATAAGCTGACGGGACATGGCCGTTCCTGTTGCAATGCGAAAGGATCGCAGGGCTTTGCCGCCTTGTGTCGCCGCTGTCCAGTCGCATTCACGGCCCGGCCCTTCGCCTCGTTCCGCCCCGCGTGGCGGAACGAGGATGCCGCCCGTCCGTTGCCTCTTCATCACCAAGGAGACGCGCCATGGATCACACCGACAGGACCCGCTTCCCGAATTTGGGCGAGGATAATAGTGGGCAGGCCGACAGCGGCACCCAGGCCAATGACGTCGCCGACGATGCACGGGTACGCGCCACCGATCTGGCCGAGGACAGCGTGCGCGGCGGCGCCCCCAATCCCGCCCAGATCATCCCCGACGACACGCCCGATCTGGTGGAGCGCATGGAAGGCATGGCCCGATCCGGCCGGATCGACAATGACGCCTTCGCCGACGAACCGCGGATGGACGGTGAAGAAGACCCGGCGAACGTCAACCCGTCCGCCGCCGAAACCGGGGGGCCGGACTTGCCCGACAAGGATTGAACGCAAGCGGGCCACAATGTCTGCGCGTAGGTTGCTTCCGTTATGGTGAGACAATGGAACGGGTTTAACCTCTTCTTGGCAAAGGAAACGGTAAGGGCGGGGCATGGCTCGCCCTCCCCGCTCCCAAATCGATGCTGAATGGCGGAAACAGCCCGCCCGATCCGGTGCGGGACGCCTGCGCCCCCTTCGTCCGTCGCAACGCAGGCGCGGAATAAACGGTTGGGCGCTCAGCCTGACACTCTGCATCGGCTTGCTGATCGGATGGTATGGTCCAGTGATGTGGGACCGGGCGGCCGACATGCTTGCCGATACACCTGCTACGATGGCGCAATCCCCGGATACGCCGCGCAGAAGCATTATTGCGCCGCGCGGAAGTGATATATTGTCCGCGCGGTTTGGCATGTGTCACACGGGTGGAGGAGCCAATTGCGTTGTGGACGGCGACACATTCTGGTTTCAGGGACGCAAATACCGGATCGCGGATATCGACACACCCGAAACCCATGGTCCGCGCTGCGCCGCGGAGGGCGCGCGCGGCGCGCGGGCGACCGCCCGGTTGCAGGCTCTGATGAACGCTGGCCCCTTCTCGCTGGAAAGCGGAACGCGTGACACCGACCGTTATGGCCGCGCCTTGCGCGTGGTGACACGCGGCGGCGAATCCATCGGCGGCATGCTGGTGACGGAAGGACTTGCGCGACCATGGGACGGCGCGCGCCGTTCCTGGTGCTGACTCGGCCCGGCGCCAGCGAAAACGGACACCGGCCAGACGGCCTGTCGCGCGCGCGAAGAGCTTTCGCGGTCGGCGCGGCGGCGCGCGCAAAAAAGGCGCCGCCGCGATCAGCAACCGCCTCCCGTCAGGAACCGGGCGCGGAGAAGGTCGACGGGCTGGTCAGGACGACCTGGTCCAGCCGCACGGCGCCCATGCAGCGATGGCACCAGGCCGTATCGAACACGACATCCAGCACCCATCCCTGCACATCGACGTCCCACGTCGCCCAGGCCTCCCGTGTGACCTGTTCACCGCCGCAGACGGCGCAAACGAAAGCATAGCGTGACTTGGGCAGGGGATGAACCATGCCCCGACCATGGCACAGGTCCACGCCACATCGGCGAAAGATGTGTCCGTTACGGATACGATTAGGCGCTGGCGCGGGCGCCCGTCGGCCCGCGCCGCCGACAGAACAGGGGGTCGGCCCTGGCGCACAGAACAGAGGAGCGCCCCCGGCGCGTGGCGCCCCTCGCCTTACTCCGCCGCGATCCCCGCCGCCTTGAACATGTCGGGGTCGGTATCGTCAGCATTGGCCGCCTCGCCGCTCTTGAGCGTCTTGCGTCGGTCGAACGCGTCCCACACCTCGTTCCACTGCCCGCGCGTGGCGCCCTTGCTATATTCGGTGGCGCGCGTCTCAAAGAAATTGGCGTGTTCGACACCGTTCAGCAATGGCGTCAGCCAGGGGAGCGGATGCTCGTCGATCAGATAGATGGGTTTGAGGCCCAGCTGCCCCAGCCGCCAGTCCGCGATATAGCGGACATATTTCTTGATATCCTTCGGCGTCATGCCGGGGACCGGCCCCATCTCGAACACCAGGTCGATGAAGGCGTCCTCAATCCGCACCGTCTTCTGGCACATGTCCATGATATCGTCCTTGACCGCCGGGGTCAGGCAGTTGCGTTCCGCGCAAAAGGCGTGGAACAGCTTGATGATCCCCTCGCAATGGAGCGTTTCGTCACGGACGGACCAGGTGACGATCTGGCCCATGCCCTTCATCTTGTTGAAGCGCGGGAAGTTCATCAGCATCGCGAAAGACGCGAACAGCTGCAACCCTTCGGTAAAACCGCCGAACATGGCCAATGTGCGGGCGATATCCTCGTCGCTGTCCACACCGAATTGCTGAAGATAGTCGTGTTTGTCCTTCATTTCCTTATACTGCATGAAGGCGCTATATTCGCTTTCAGGCATGCCGATCGTGTCGAGCAGGTGCGAATAGGCGGCGATGTGGACCGTTTCCATGTTGCTGAACGCGGTCAGCATCATCTTGATTTCGGTCGGCTTGAACACGCGGCCATATTTTTCGTGATAGCAGTCCTGCACCTCGACATCGGCCTGAGTGAAGAAACGGAAAATCTGCGTCAGCAGGTTGCGCTCATGATCCGAGAGCTTCTGCGCCCAGTCGCGGCAATCCTCGCCCAGCGGCACTTCCTCGGGCAGCCAGTGGAGCTGCTGCTGGCGCTTCCAGAACTCATAGGCCCAGGGATATTCGAAGGGCTTGTAGACTTTGGAGGCTTGAAGAAGGGACATTGTTGGACCTCAATCTAGCGTTGGTATGGCGATGGCTTCGACAGGAGCAAAACGTCCAGAGGTCAAAGCCAGCGCAAACAGGAAGTAGGCGACACAGTACCGGCATTATGCCGGTTCATCACATTTTTCGGGCCGATCATTCCGCGTCTTCCAATGGCAGCCCGGCCAGAAAACGCGCCGCGGCAGGATTTGTCTTCCATCGTGAACGGCGCGGACCGTTGAAAACCGCGGCGACCACAGTCGAAACGGCAATCGACGGAAAGGCCGAACCATTCGTCAAGACGGCTCTCCTGCCCGGTCAAACCACCGCTTTGACCGAAATCACTGACAGGCCAGGCACTCGTCATAATCGGTGCTCTCTATTTCAAACTTCGGCGCGTCGATCGTATTATCGGCCTCCACGCCGCCCGCGCCGGCGAAACCGGCGCGCTGCACGCTCTTCGACCGCAGATAATAAAGCGACTTGATGCCCAGTTCCCAGGCGCGGAAATGAAGCATGAGCAGATCCCATTTCTCCACATCCGCCGGGATGAACAGGTTCAGCGACTGGGCCTGGTCGATATAGGGCGTGCGGTCCGCAGCCAGTTCGAGCAGCCAGCGCTGGTCGATCTCGAAACTGGTCTTGAAGACGTCCTTTTCTTCCTGGCTCAGGAAATCGAGATGCTGGATCGACCCGCCCCGTTCCAGAATCGAATTCCAGACATTGGTGGAATCCTTGGATTTCTCGATCAGCAGCTTTCCCAGATAGGGATTCTTGACCACGAAGCTGCCCGACAGCGTCTTGTGCGTATAGATGTTCGCCGGGATCGGTTCGATGCAGGCGCTGGTGCCGCCGCAGATGATGCTGATCGACGCGGTCGGCGCGATCGCCATCTTGCAGGAAAAGCGTTCCATCACGCCCATGTCGGCGGCGTCGGGGCACGGGCCGCGCTCCACCGCGAGCTGCATCGACGCTTCGTCGACCTTGCTCTTGATATGCTTGAAGATGCGCAGGTTCCACGATTTCGCCATGGCGCCTTCGAACGGAATGCCGCGCGCCTGAAGAAAGCTGTGGAAGCCCATGACGCCCAGGCCGACCGAACGTTCGCGGCTGGCGCTATATTTGGCGCGCGCCATTTCCGGCGGCGCGCGGTCGATATAATCCTGCAGCACATTGTCGAGGAAGCGCATGATGTCTTCCGCAAAGCGCTTGTCGTCCTTCCACTCGTCCCATGTCTCCAGATTCATCGACGACAGGCAGCAGACCGCCGTGCGATCCGCGCCCAGATGGTCGCGTCCGGTGGGCAGGGTGATTTCCGAACAGAGGTTGGAAGTCGACACCTTCAGCCCCAGATCGCGATGATGCTTGGGCATGGTGCGGTTCACCGTATCGTTGAACACGATATAAGGCTCACCCGTCGCCAGGCGGGTTTCCACCAGTTTCTGGAACAGGGCGCGCGCATCGACCTTGCCCCGTTCCGACCCGTCCTTGGGGCTGCGCAGGATGAATTCCGCGCCGTCCCGCACCGCTTCCATGAACGCGTCGGTCAACAGCACGCCGTGGTGGAGGTTCAGCGCCTTGCGGTTGAAATCGCCGCTGGGCTTGCGGATCTCGAGGAACTCCTCGATCTCCGGGTGGGAGATGTCGAGATAGCAGGCGGCCGAGCCACGACGCAGCGATCCCTGGCTGATCGCCAGCGTCAGGCTGTCCATCACGCGGACGAAGGGGATGATGCCGCTGGTCTTGCCGTTAAGGCCGACCGGTTCACCAATGCCGCGCACGCTGCCCCAATAGGTGCCGATGCCGCCACCGCGCGAGGCGAGCCACACATTTTCGTTCCAGGTGTTGACGATGCCTTCCAGACTGTCGTCGACCGAATTGAGATAGCAGCTGATCGGCAGTCCGCGCCCGGTGCCGCCGTTCGACAACACCGGCGTCGCCGGCATGAACCAGAGGCGCGAGATATAGTCATAGACGCGCTGCGCATGATCCTGATCGTCGGCATAGGCCGCCGCCACGCGGGCGAACAGGTCCTGATACCCCTCGCCGGGCAGCAGATAGCGGTCCTTGAGCGTGTCCTTGCCGAATTCGGTCAACAGCGCATCGCGGGACGGGTCGATCGCAACGGCGAAACGCCGCGCCTGAATCGTGGAGGAGGAGATCGCCGCCGGCGGCGCCAGGGCAGGCGCCGGGGACTGACGGTCCGCCACCATTTCATCCACTACCGTCGCCACGTCGTCTGCACCCACTTGTTCGCCGTCACGGAAATCCATGCGAGCCCCCAATGTTCCTATTATGTTCGATTCTGTCAAGGAGCAGGAATCCACGCCTTGCACCCTATCATGAATCGCGCTCAACGGGTAACGGGATGCCCCGCCGCAGATGGATCGCAAGGCACGGAAACCTTCGGGCTGAGCACGCTTTCCCGTACCGCGATCACAATCTGTTGGGTCATCCCCATTCTCCCGATACAAGGGATAGTGCCACAGCCACCCGGCGGCGCAAGAGGGTAAATAGCGGTTCACAGGCTCCGTTCATCGCTCTGGCGATTCGCTTCATCGACGGGCCGGAGCGCAAAGCACGGAGTTCCGCCGCTCCCGCAAAAGACAAGCCGGCACAGGTAAAAATTAAAATAAATTTGCCTTGCCACGCTTCTGCGCGCCACCGTCAAATGGCGCTCCGTCACCGTGCCGATTCATCGCGTCTTTCGATCCGCCCGGCATGGCCGGACAAAAAGGGGGATGACCATGTCCCGCCCTCCCCTTCCGACCCGGCCGCCGATCTGGACTCGGCCCGTGAAAAACGTATAGCCCGGTGCCAACGCACCCGCGGCAAAGCGGGGCAAAGCCATAGGGACACAGGGTAGATGACGCTTATCAAGCAGGCCGACCTCATCGAAAGCGTGGCCGACGCGCTCCAGTTCATCAGCTATTATCATCCGATGGATTATATCCGCGCGCTGGGCGAGGCCTATGACGCGGAACAGTCGCCGGCCGCGAAGGACGCGATCGCGCAGATCCTGACCAACAGTCGGATGTGCGCCGAAGGGCACCGGCCGATCTGTCAGGACACCGGCATCGTCAATGTGTTCGTCAAATGGGGCATGGACTGCCGCCTGGACGACACGTCGAAATCGATGCAGGAGATCGTCGACGAAGGCGTACGCCGTGCCTATCTCCACCCGGAAAACAAGCTGCGCGCCTCGGTCCTCGCCGATCCCGCGTTCACCCGTCGCAATACGAAGGACAACACGCCGTCCGTCCTGCATGTGGAGATGGTGCCCGGATCGACGGTCACCGTCGACGTCGCGGCCAAGGGCGGCGGCAGCGAGAACAAGTCCAAGTTCAAGATGATGAACCCCAGCGATTCGATCGTCGACTGGGTGCTGGAGATGATCCCGCAAATGGGCGCGGGCTGGTGTCCGCCCGGCATGCTGGGCATCGGCATCGGCGGGACTGCCGAACATTGCGTCCATCTGGCCAAGAAGGCGCTGATGGAGCCGATCAACATGGGCCAGCTGAAACAGCGCGGGCCGCAGAACGACATCGAAAAGCTGCGCATCGAGATTTTCGACAAGGTGAACGCGCTGGGCATCGGCGCGCAGGGGCTGGGCGGCCTGTCCACCATCCTCGACGTCAAGATCATGGATGCCCCCTGCCATGCGGCGGGCAAGCCGGTCGCGATGATCCCCAATTGCGCCGCGACCCGCCACGCTCATTTCACGCTGGACGGCTCCGGCCCCGCCTATCTGGAACAGCCCGACCTCAGCCAGTGGCCCGATGTCCACTGGGCGCCGGACAAGGCGGCGATCCGCGTCGACCTCGACACCCTGACGCCGGAGGTGGTGCGGAGCTGGAAACATGGCGACCGCCTGCTGCTCAACGGCAAGATGCTGACGGGCCGCGACGCCGCGCACAAGCGTATTCAGGACATGCTGGCGAAGGGCGAGCAACTGCCGGTCGAATTCCGGGGCCGCGTCATCTATTATGTCGGCCCGGTCGATCCGGTGGGCGAGGAAATCGTCGGCCCCGCCGGTCCGACCACCGCTACGCGGATGGACAAGTTCACCCGGATGATGCTGGAACAGGGGCTGCTCGCCATGGTCGGCAAGGCGGAACGCGGCACTCAGGCGATCGAGGCGATCAAGGACCATCAGTCCGCCTATCTGATGGCGGTCGGGGGCGCGGCCTATCTGGTGGCGAAGGCGATCAAGGGCAGCACGGTCGTTGGCTTTCACGATCTGGGGATGGAGGCGATCTACGAGTTCGAGGTTCAGGACATGCCCGTCACCGTCGCCGTCGACAGCGCGGGGCAGAGCGTCCATCATCTCGCGCCGCTGGTCTGGCAGGAGAAGATCAAGCGCGAAAGGCTGCTTGAAACGGCGTGAACCGGCGCGTGCCGTCCCGCCACGCGCCGCGATGACGGCGGCACGCCCATGATCACCCCATGATCACATCGCCAATCTGGCTGCCCGCCACGCTGCTGGCCGGCGGGTTGCAGGCATGGCGCACCGCCGTGCAGCGGCGCGTCAGCCGGACATTGTCGGTCAATGGCGCGGGACTGGTGCGCTATCTCTACGGCCTGCCCTGCGCGGCGCTGCTGCTGATCGCCTATATGCTGGCGACCGGCGCATCCCTTCCGCCGGTCGCGCCGCTGTTCCCGCTTTTCTGCCTCGCCGCCGGGCTGGCGCAGATCGTTGCGACCAACCTCCTCATCATGGCCTTTGCCCACCGCAATTTCGTGGTGGGCACCGCCTATTCCAAGACGGAGGCGGCGCAGGGCGC
>JBFWMJ010000022.1:0-31999 GCA_050251675.1 Sphingobium sp. | reverse complement strand
GGCCATGAACACCAGATTGCCGTCGCGGTCCCTGGCCATGTTCGCGCCGTTATAGGCGACCCCCTCCTTGACCGCCGCCTCGTCGCCCGAAATCCAGCGGGCGGTGTCAAAGGGGGAGGGTTCTAGGCTGGCGGCGACCTGATACTCCGCTTCCAGCCGGGAAATCAGCACGTCCAGCTGGAGCTGTCCGACGACGCCGACGATCCAGTTGCTGCCGATGTCGGGATAGAAGACCTGGATCACCCCTTCTTCCGACAGGTCGTCCAGCGCCTTGCGCAGCTGCTTGGTCTTGGTCGGGTCCTTCAGCACCACGCGGCGCAATATTTCCGGCGCGAAATTGGGCAGGCCGGTGAAGCGCAGGCCCGGCTTCTCGCTCAACGTGTCGCCGACGCGCAGGGCGCCATGATTGGGAATGCCGATAATGTCGCCGGGATAGGCTTCGTCCGCCAGTTCGCGGTCCTGCGCGAAGAACAGGATCGGCGAATGGACGGCGAGCGGCTTTCCAGACCCGCTGGGCGTCAGTTTCATGCCGCGGCGGAACCGGCCCGACACCAGCCGCATGAAGGCGATGCGGTCGCGGTGCATCGGGTCCATGTTCGCCTGCACCTTGAAGATGAAGCCGGTCACTTCGCCGCTGTCCGGCTCCACCGCCGCCGGTTCGGCCGGCTGGGCGCGGGGCGGGGGCGCATGGGCGGCCAGCGCGTCGATCAGTTCGGTCACGCCGAACAGTTTGAGCGCGGAGCCGAAATAGACCGGGGTCAGATCGCCGGCGCGATAGGCGCCAAGGTCGAAGGACGCATAGCCGCCCTGCGCCAGCTCCGCTTCTTCCCGCAATTTCTCCAGGGCGCGTTCCGACAGGAAATCGCCCAGCTTCGGGTCGTCCAGGCCGCTGAACCGATGGCGCGTCCCGTCAAATTCCTTGCTCGGGCCGGTGGGCTGCATCAACTGGTTGGTGGCGAAGTCGTAAATCCCCTCGAACTCGCCGCCCATGCCGGCCGGCCAGCTCATCGGGCACACGTCCAGCTGCAACTGGTCGGCGACCTCGTCCAGCAGGCCGAACGTCTCGCGCCCTTCCCTGTCCACCTTGTTGACGAAGGTGATGATCGGGACGTTACGCAGTCGGCACACTTCGAACAGCTTGCGGGTCTGCGGCTCTATGCCCTTGGCCGCGTCGATCACCATCACCGCGCTGTCGACCGCCGTCAGCGTACGATAGGTGTCTTCGCTGAAATCCTCATGCCCCGGCGTGTCGAGCAGGTTGAAGGTGACGGTTTCTCCATCGCGGGTTCGCTCGAACGTCATGACCGAAGATGTGACCGAAATGCCGCGCTGCTGTTCGATCTTCATCCAGTCGGACCGGGCGCGTCGGTTGGCGCCGCGCGCTTTCACCTCGCCCGCCAGATGGATGGCGCCGCCTTCCAGCAACAGCTTTTCGGTCAGCGTGGTCTTGCCCGCGTCGGGGTGGGAAATGATCGCGAAGGTGCGGCGGGACGGGATGGTCATGGGCGGCCCATATAGGGATTTTTACGCGCAACGCCAGCATGTCCCGGCGGCGCGGCGTCAGGGGATGGGCGGCAGGAGGTCCGGCATTGCTCGGGCTCCCGCCATGCCCCTAAGGCAGCGCCACAATCGATCTCAGCGCTCTGCCGGCGGCGTCGTAATCTTGCGCTGAAACAGGTCGAGGGGGCACCGCACGTCCAACGCTGCCGTTCGTTCGGGCGGACGATCAGCTTTCGCACCGGCATCCGCTGCTGCCTCCCGTCCGTCGCAGTGCCCTTTGCCCCGGGAGGCCGATATTCGCGGGCGCCGGGGCGACCGGCTATAGCGGCCAGTCTTTCCCTACAGGGAGGGGCAGGCCCTGCAGGGAGGGGCAGGCACGTCGCTTGTCCGCCAGATGCAGGCGCATCGGTCCGCGATAAATTCGCCCTGTCCGCCCGAGCTTTGCCTGCCGCGCAGCGTCCATCGCGGCGATATGGCCGGGCCGGTTCGGGGCTATTGCCACGGCGTCGCGTACATTCTAACGAAGTGAATTCACAGCGCCGCCGGTGCAACCGGCGGAGCGTAAATGGCGGTCATAAACTTTGGTGGTTTCGTCATTCTGGCGCCCATCGCACTTTCCGAACAAACGCATCGACTGGAATGGGCAGATACGCATCCATGCTGAATCAGGACATTAAAAGAAGGACGGTCAGCCTGTCCGAAATGATGTCGATGGATGATGAGCATTTCGTCCGTTCATGTTTCAACGTCATCGTGGGCCGGGAAGCGGACCCGTCAGGGCTCACTCATTATCTTGGCGTCTTGCGCGCAAACGGCAATCGCAACCAGATTCTTTCCGATCTTTGCGCTTCTCCCGAAGCGGCCGGGATGGTGTTGGGGGAGGATATACTCAAGGCCGTGCGCCAGTATCGGCGCTCACGCTTCTGGCGGTTCCACTTCAAGCGTCCGGCAAGGCGGCCCGCCCAACAGGCGGCCGTCGCGCCGGTCACCAGTCCCGAACATGTGCCGGAAGAGCAGCGCAGGAACACCGACGCGCTGCTCGCGCGCATCGACGATCTCCAGCAAGGCGTCCTTCAGCTTCAGCACAGCATCCTCCACAATCGGGAGACGCCGACCGAAGTGCTGGGCGGCGGCGGCACGCGCTATCTGTTCAACCTTTCGACCAGCAATCACTGGCGGCGGCACGCCGTCGGGATCGTGCGGGTCGAGCGGGAGCTGGGAAAGTATCTCCGGCGGTTCGGCAATGTCGATTTCGTGATCTGGGACGGGCATGAGCGCGTCTTGAAGAAGCTTCTGCCTTTTCAGGTGGACAATATCCTTGCGGATGCATGGTGCATCAATGCCGATGTGATGGCATCCTATGTCCCCGCGCAACTGACGGATGTGGCGATTAAGCCGGGCGATACCTATATTTCCCTCGGCCTCGACTGGGATCATGCGCCGACGCATCAATTGGTGACCTATCTGGCGCAATTCGGCGCCAGGGCCGTCCTCGCCTGTCACGATACGGTGCCGGTGCAATTTCCTGAATTCGTCGCCCGCGACGGACTGGATCAGGAATTCCGGCAGCATCTGGTCGACATGGGCCATAGCGCCACGAAGGTCTGGTCCAATTCGCAGGCGTCCAGTCGCGATCTTCTGCGCTTCTGGCAGGAAGCGGGTCTCGAACACACGCCGCCCGACATATTCGTCATGCCTCTGGCAAGCTATGCGTCCTCGTCCCGCCTGCCGGCGCTCAAGCCGCATGACGAGGCGATCATGCGCGACGTCTTCGGGAGGGGCGACTATATCCTCTATGTGAGTTCCGTCGAACCCCGGAAAAATCACAGGATGATCCTGGACATCTGGCGCGACCTCTGGCTGGAACGCGGTGCGGCCTGCCCCCAGTTCGTGTATGTCGGCATGGCGGGCTGGGGCAATGGCGACCTGCTCGATCGCGTGCCCCGGATGCCGGCTTATATCGGCGGCAAGATCAACTGGCTGCAACATGTCAGCGACGATCTGCTGGCGCATCTCTATCATAACTGCGCGTTCACGCTGTTCCCGAGCCTGTACGAAGGATGGGGCCTTGCGGCGACGGAATCGCTGGCATTCGGGAAGGTCTGCGTCGTGTCCAACAACAGCTCCCTGGGTGAAGCCACGCAAGGCCTGATGCCCAGCTATCATCCGCTGGACTTTCCGGGCTGGAAGAAGGAAATCGACCGGCTGCTGGACGATTGGAACTATAGGAAATCATTGGAACGGAAGATTTCCGACCGATATCGGAACGTCACCTGGGATGATTTCGGCAAGCAGTTCTGCGATCAACTGGTCTTGGGAAATTAACATGGATGGTCGCCTGGTCGTCAATATAACGACATCCGCCAACTGGCGTCGGCGCCCGGTCGGGATCGTCCGCGTCGAGCGGGAAATCACGAAGGCCGTTGTCCGGCATTACCCGGACGCCGTGCTGCCCGTATATCTGGATGTGCCGCGCGACCGGTGGATGACGGTCAAGGACGGCTGCTTCAGCGACATCATGTCCGACAACTGGGTGTTGAGCGACAATCCCGATCATGACGCCGCGGTCGTGCGCAACCATCTGAAACCCTTCGGGCCCACCGACACGGACAGCTTCATAACGGTCGGAAGCGACTGGTCCTATCAGGTGCCCGATCGGGTCGAACAGCTTTATGGCCAGCAGCGCGTGCTCATCGCCGGGGTGCATGACCTCATCCCCCTGCTGTTCCCCGAATATACGCCGGGCATGGAATTTTTCGATCAGTTCAACCATCATTATCGGGCGGTGGGACGATTGTCGAAAGCCGTGTTCGCCAATTCGGAAACCTCGGCGGCCGCCCTGCGGGAATTCTGGGAAAGCCGGGGGCTGGCCGCGACCGCGCCGCCGGTGAAGGCCGTTCCCCTGGCGGCGCCCGTCATACCCGCCAGCGCCCCGCCCCTGGACGAAAACGACCGCATCAAGCTGGACGACATCGAGAAGGAGGGGCCCTTCATCCTCTATGTGAGCACGCTCGAGCCGCGGAAGAATCACCAGCTTCTGCTGGACATATGGCGTGACCTTTATGCCGAGCGCGGCAATCGCTGTCCCAGGCTGGTTCTGGTTGGCATGCGGGGCTGGGGATGCAACGACCTGATCCGCACGATCGAGCGCATGAACGCGGCCCGCGCCGGCAAGATCATCTGGCGCGAGGGCCTTAGCGATGCGTTGCTTACCCAACTCTATGCGCGATCCGCATTCTCGGTCTTCCCCAGCTATTATGAAGGATGGGGCCTCGCGGCATCCGAAGCGGCAGCGCTCGGCAAGGTGTGCGTCGTATCGAAGAGCGGCGCACTGATCGAGGCGACGCGGGGATTGATGCCTTCTTATCATCCGCTCGACTTTCTCGGGTGGAAGGGAGAGATCATCCGCCTGCTGGATGACGACGCCTATCGCGCGTCGGTCGAAGCCAAGCTGACCGTCGACGCATTCAAACGCACTTGGCAGGACTTCGGCGATGAGTTCTGCGCCAAACTTCTGGACAGCTGATGAAAATCTTGCAGCTCACCAATTATCCGATCAACTCGCCCAGTCATGGCGGGCAGATCCGCTGTGCCATGATCGCCAAGGCGTTGCGCGACGCCGGCCATGAGGTGAAGACGGTTGCCGTCTATGTCGAGCAGGATTATCAGCCTGCGTCCGAAGACGATGTCCCCTTTGGCCGGTCATCGGAATATTGGCGGGAAGAATATACGTTTCTGTCGGATTATCTGAGCGGTGTTCACGCCGCCACCGATGCGTCCGCCCTCGCCGCATTGATGGCCGTCCGGGACAAATATCGCCCCGACATCATCATCAGCGAGCAGCCCTGGCTGTTCGCCGCAGCCGAGAAGCTGGCGGAGCATCACGACATCCGGCTGGTCCATTCGTCCCAGAACATCGAATTTCGCCTGAAGGAAAGCATGCTGGCGCGGGCCAGCGGCCCGGCGAGCGAGCATGCGGCGCTGAGCGCGGGCATCAAGGCCGTTGAACATCATGCCGCGGTGCGCGCCGATCTGCTGGTGGCCTGCACGGAGACCGATGCGGCCTATTTCCGCAACGAGGTGGAGGGCGTCCGCAAAGTCGTAGTGGCGGGCAACGGGGTTGAGCCTTTTTCCTGCACGAAAAGCCGCGTCGAAGGATGGCGGCGTTATATGGGGCGTCCCTTCGCGGCCTTTGTGAGCAGCGGCCATCGTCCCAATGCCGACGGTTTCTGGGACATGCTTACGCCTGGCCTCTCCTTCCTCGCTCCCGATGAAAAAATCCTGGTGATCGGCAGCGTGGGGCACATCCTGATGCAGATGAAGGGCGCGCGCGCATTTGAACGGGTCAATGCCAGCCGCATCGAACTGATCAAATGGATGGAAAAGGTCGATCTTCAGGCGGCGGTCAGCGCCAGTCATGTGGTTTTGCTGCCGATTTCGGAAGGGGAAGGGTCTAATCTGAAAACGGCCGAAGCGCTGGAAGCGGGTCGCCCCATCGTCGCCACCAGCAAGGCCTTTCGGGGCTTCGAACGCGCAGCATCGTTGCCGCATGTCCATATCACCGACGACCCGCACGTCTTTCGCAGGACGGTTCGCATGTTGCTGGATGCGCCGCGTTACGAAGGCGGAACGCCGCTCGATGTCCGCTCCAGATTCTATTGGGAGCGGCAGATCGGTGCCATGGTGTCCGCGATAAACGGCCTCTCATCCAGGAGAAAGCCGCAACACCGGACTGTCGCCGGTTTCGATTGAAACGCAAACGGTCCGGCCATCTGTCGGCCATCGTGCATGCGGGCTGATGGCGCGCCGTCTCGTGGGGTTCGATCGCGGCCGGAAAGCGTATCGAGCGAGCGAGACAGGGGCGGGCAAGCGGCGTTGCTAGAGCACGCTGCGTTAAATCGGACGCAGGACGCGTGCACTAATTCTTTGTGGTCGCATCGTTTTTTGCGCAAAATCGGTGCCCACTTTGCGCACGATGCTCTATTCCCGGCAGGATGAGCAGCATCCCTGCGGGATGATGGCGGTGAAGCGTTTCGCTGGAACCGGCGCGGCGAATGATGCTGGAGGCGATGACAGCTTTCACCAATCGCTGTGGCGTCCCAAATGCAGAACCCTGTGTTCCTGACAGTGGACCGTGTGCGCTTGAAAAAGAGCCGCCTACATCCTCTCACGCCCGTCGATCAGCGTGACGGCCATGCGGAAATGCCGCTGTTCGCCGGGCCGCAGTCGCATGATCCCCGGTTTTTCCCAGACATCGCCTGTGAAACCCATGGGGTCGGCCATGCCCGCCCATGGCTCCACGCACAAAAAGGGGGCGCCGGGCTTCTGCCACAGGCCCAGCCAGGGCGTGTCGGGAAAATCGATCTTCAGGCGTGTGCGGCCCGGCACGCCCCACATCAGGCTGCGGCTTTCCAGCCTGTCCCAGATCAGGGCGTCGCCCGCGAACATCGCGGGTGTGGGGGACAGCGTGTCGCCATCCACCGGGGACGCGACGGGATCGGGCGCGATCAGGCCCGGTTCGGTTCCGACCATGCGGATGGGCGCGGGCTCGGGTGTGTCAAAGACGATGCGGTGCTCGTCCGCCGCGCCGCCAAAGGGCAGCGGCCAGGCAAAGGCGGGATGATAGCCGAAGGAGAAAGGCATGTCCGCCGTCCCCCGGTTCATCACCAGCGCGGTCATCGTCAGTGACGCCCCCCGCACCGCAAAGTCCATGTCCAGGCGGAACGCGAACGGATAGACGGCCATGGTCGCGGCGTCCGCGTCCAGTCGGAACGTGGCGCTGTCGCCTGTCCGCCCTGCGAGGGCGAAGGGCATGCGGCGGGCAAAGCCGTGCTGTGCCATGGCGTAGTCCCGACCGTCGACCCGATAGCGGTCGCCGCTGCATCGCCCGACGAACGGGAACAGTAGCGGCGCGCGGCCCGTCCACCAACGCGGGTCGCCGTCGCTCATCAGCGGCCGGCCGTTCGCATCGGTCAGCGACCATAGTTCCGCCCCGAACGGCGAGATGGCGGCGCGGATCGGCCCCGATGCGATATGTACCAGTTCTTGCGCCACGGCCTGTCTCCCTGCCGGCCTTTTAGGAAAGGGCGGGTGCGGCAGGCAAGAGGAACCCTGAACGCCGTTCATTGGTTACGATGGCGTAATCGGATGAGGGAGGATTCGCCGTGATCACCAGAGCGTTGTTGCTGTCCCTGCTCCTGTCGGGCGCCGCCATGGCCCAGGAGACGAAGGACAAGCCAAGGGACAAGACGCTCGACAAGGCCGGGTCAATCGCTACCCAGCCCGTACGCGATGTGGGCGTGGACAAGGACAAGATACCCGATGTGCTGCAACGGGCGGTCGAGAACCCTTATGCGCCGCCGCCCGGACGCAATTGCAAGGCGTATAATGGCGCGCTGGGCGAGCTTAACGCCGTGCTGGGCGAGGATTTCACCGTCGGGGCGGAGGCGAACGAGAATCGCACCGGCAAGATCGCCGAAGCCGTGGGCAAGACGATCGTCAATTCGCTCATTCCTTTCCGCGGCCTCGTACGGGAAATCAGCGGCGCGGCACCCGCCGAGCGGCGTTTGCAGGCGGCGGTGACGGCGGGCGTCGCCCGGCGCGGCTATATTCGCGGGCTGGCCAGCTCGAAGGGGTGCAGGATCGCCCCGATCGCGCCGCCCGCCGCGGAACCGGACAAGAAAAAATAAGGTTCAGCCCCGCAGCACGCCCCCCAGTTTCGCCGCGCTTTTCACGACCGCTGTGCTGATCGCGTCCAGTTCTTCCTGGGAAAAGCTCTTGTCGCCCGGCTGTAGCGTGACCTCGATCGCGAGCGACTTCATGCCGTCCTCCACGCCGGGGCCGACGAACAGGTCGAACAGGCGCGCGTCGACGATCGCCTTCTTGTCCGCGCCTCTGACCGCGCGGACCAGCGCGTCCGCGTCGACCGCGTCGGGCACGATGAACGCGAAGTCGCGCTTCACTGCCTGCAGCGCGGGGGGGGCATAGGGCGCGCGCAGCGCGCCGGCTTTTCGCCGGGCGGGGATCGCGTCGAGGAAGATTTCCCCCGTGACGATCGTGCCGGACAGGCCGAAATGCCTGGCGAGCACGGGATGCAGTACGCCATATTCGGCCAGAACGGTCCTGGGACCAAGGCGCAGCGTCCCCGATTGACCGGGGTGATAGGCGGACGTGCCGCCTTCCGCCGACAGGGCCGGGAAATTCTGGAGATTGCCGATCGGCGCGCCGGCCGCCGCCAGCAGCGCCAGAACCTCCGCCTTGGCGTCATGGGCGGTGAACGGCCGGGCAGCCCCTGCGGTCCAGCTGCGCGGCGTCTTTTCCCCCGCCAGCACGAAACCCAGTGTCGCGCGTTCCACGCTGGCCCCGGCGTCCCCCGCGAAATAGCGCCGCCCGATTTCGAACAGCCGGACCGACGCCGCGCCGCGATCGATATTGCGCCGGGTCGCGGACAGCAGGCCGGGCAGGAGCGAGGGCCGCATGACCTTCAGATCCTCGGAAATCGGATTGGCCAGCGTCCAGTGGCCGCCGCCCACCGATGCCGCTTCCTTTTCCGACAGGAACGACCAGTTGATCGCTTCGGACAGGCCGCGCGCGGCCGCTGTGCGGCGGACCTTTCGTTCGATCAGCTGTTCGGGTGTGGCGGTGGGTCGGGCGACGCCGGGCGTGCGCGGAAGGGGGGTGGAGGGTACCTGGTCGAGGCCGACGATGCGCACGATCTCCTCGACAATATCGGGCCATCCGTCCACGTCCCGGCGCCAGCTGGGCACGGTGATGGTCCACTCCTCGCCGGATGCCGCCACCGTGAAGCCCAGGCTTTCCAGAATGCGGCGCTGGTCCGCTTCGGCGACATCGACGCCGGCCAGCGTCCGGCACTGACCCGGCTGATAGGCGATCGTGCGCGGCGTCAGGGGCGGCGCGCCCGCGTGCGTCGCCGCGCTGGGCGTGCCGCCGCACAGGTGCGTGACCATGGCGGTCGCGATCGACAGGCCATCGTCCAGAAAGGCGGGGTCGACGCCGCGCTCGAACCGGCTGCGCGCGTCGCTGGTCAGGGCCAGCGCCTGCCCGGTGACGGCGATCCGTTCGGGCGTGAAATAGGCGCATTCGATCAGCACGTCGGTCGTGCCATCGCTGGCGCCCGAATGCGTGCCGCCCATGATGCCGCCGATATCGTGCACGGCGGCATCGTCGGCGATCACGGTCATCGTCTCATCCACGGCATAGGTCCTGCCGTTGAGCGCCAGCACCTCCTCGCCTGCGCGCGCCCGGCGCGCGACCAGTGGCCCGCGGAGCGTCGCCAGATCATAGACATGGAGCGGACGCCCCAGATCGAACATGACATAATTGGTGATGTCGACCAGCGCGCTGATCGGCTTCTGCCCGATCGCCTGCAACCGCCGCGCCATCCAGTCGGGGGACGGTGCGTTGCGGACACCGCTGACGGTACGGGCGAAGAAGGCCGGGCACCCGTCCGCATCGTCGATCCGCACATCCGGCCCCGGCCCGCTTCCTTCGATCACCGGAATGGCCAGCGGCTTCAAGGCGCCGATCCCGGCCGCCGCCAGATCGCGGGCGATGCCGCGCACGCCCATGCAGTCCTGCCGGTTGGGGGTGATGGACAGGTCGATCACCGGGTCGTCAAGCTTCGCATAGCCGGCAAAGGCGGCGCCCACGGGCGCGTCGGCGGGCAGTTCGATAATGCCCTCATGGTCTTCGCCCAGTTCCAGTTCGCGGGTCGAACACATCATGCCGTTGGATTCGACGCCGCGAATCGCCGCCTTGCGCAGCACCATGGCGTTGGCGGGGACCGTCGCGCCTTCGACCCCGAACACACCCACCAGCCCGGCGCGGGCATTGGGCGCGCCGCACACCACCTGAAGCGGGCCCTTGCCCGCGTCGACGGTCAGCACCTGCAACTTGTCAGCCTGCGGATGCGGGTCGGCGGTCAGCACCTTTGCGACGAAGAAACCGTCAAGCCGTTCCGCCGGGTTCTCGACGCCCTCCACCTCCAGGCCGATATCGTTCAGCGCGGCAAGGATGGCGTCGAGGCTCGCGTCGGTCTCCAGATGCTCCCTGAGCCAGCTCAGCGTGAATTTCATGCGCCTACTCCTCCCGACAATGTGGGCACGTCGAACGCGGAAAAGCCGTAATGGCCAAGCCAGCGCAGGTCGCCGTCGAAAAAGGCGCGCAAGTCGTTCATCCCATATTTGAGCATGGCGAGGCGGTCGACGCCGGTGCCGAAGGCGAAACCCTGCCATATGTCCGGGTCGAGTCCGCACGCTTCTATCACCCGGCGGTGGACCATGCCGCTGCCCAGCACTTCCAGCCAGCCGCCGTCCGGCGCGTTGCCGTCGCCGCCGATGACCCGCTGGCCGTTGGTCAGCGTATAGCCGACATCGACCTCGACCGACGGTTCGGTGAAGGGGAAATAGCTGGGGCGCAGCCGCAGCACGATGTCCTCACGCTCGAAAAACGCCTTGAGGAAGGTTTCCAGCGTCCATTTCAGGTGGCCAAGGGTGATGCCCTTGTCGATCACCAGCCCTTCGACCTGATGGAACATCGGCGTGTGGGTGGCGTCGCTGTCGGACCGATAGACGCGGCCGGGCGCGATGATGCGGATTGGCGGCGGCGTTGTCATCATCGACCGGATCTGCACCGGCGAGGTGTGCGTGCGCAGCAGCATGCGGTGCGCCGCGCCTTCGATGTCGGGGAAGTAGAACGTGTCGTGCATCGCCCGCGCCGGGTGCGTTTCGGGGATGTTGAGCGCGGTGAAATTATGCCAGTCGTCCTCGATCTCCGGCCCGGTGGCGACCGCAAAGCCAAGGTCGGCGAAGATTTCCGCCAGTTCGTCCAGCACCTGGCTGACCGGGTGCACCGACCCCTGCGGCGCGGCATCGGCGGGCAGGGTCATGTCGATCCGCTCGGCGGCCAGCTTCGCGTCGAGCGCGGCCTGCTCCAGCACGGCCTTGCGCGCGGCCAGCGCGGTGGTCACGCTCTGGCGCAGGTCCTGGATCGGCGGCCCCTCGCGCAACCGCTCCTCCGGGCTCATCGGCCCCAGTGTCTTGAGCAGGGCGGTGACGATCCCGTTCTTGCCCATTGCGCCCACGCGCAATCCCTCCAGCGCGTCAAGCGTGGCGGCGGCTTCGATATCGGCGATCAGGCCGGCTTTCAGGTCTGCAATGTCGGTCATAAGTCAGTCATTCCCGCGAAGGCGGGACGTCCTCTCCCGCAATATCCGGCAATCGGGTGTCCAGGAAACGCGCCGGCCAATCCCTGTCCGCGCCTGACCCCGTAGTCGCTGGCAAAGCCCTTGATCAAGCCGGAACGATGCTGATGTCGTCATGCGACACATCGTGCACTTACAGGCCGAGACGCAAGGAAAAGGGGCGCCAGAGACATGTGTCCCGGCGCCCCCTGTCCGATCATGCGATCGATGCCGTTTAGGCGATGCCGTTCAGGCCGCGGGCAGCGCGGCCTTCGCCTGGGCGACGATGGCGCTGAACGCCTCACCCTCATGCATGGCGATGTCGGCCAGCACCTTGCGGTCCAGTTCCACGCCGGCCAGTTTCAGGCCGTGCATGAACTGCGAATAGGTCAGCCCTTCGGCGCGGACACCGGCGTTGATCCGCTGGATCCACAGACCGCGGAAGGTCCGCTTCTTAACCTTGCGGTCGCGATAGGCGTATTGGCCGGCCTTTTCGACGGCCTGGCGGGCGATACGGATCGTATTCTTGCGGCGGCCATAATAGCCCTTCGCCTGATCCAGAATCCGCTTATGCTTCGCCTTGGTGGTCGTACCACGTTTTACGCGTGCCATTGTCCTCTACTCCTTACTTCAGGCCGTAGGGCGCCCAGAGGCGGACGTGCGCGACGTCGGCATCGGACAGAACGGACGTGCCACGATTCTGGCGAATATATTTGGCGTTGTGGCTGATCAGGCGGTGACGCTTGCCAGCGACGCCGTGCTTGACCTTGCCGGTAGCGGTGAATTTGAAGCGCTTCTTCACACCGCTCTTGGTCTTCATCTTGGGCATTTTCGTCTCCTTATACAGCGCGACGATTGCAAACAGCCACGGCAGCCCTCGTTAGCCGGGCGGTTCCTCATGAATATCGCGAAGGGCGCGCCTATAAGCGGCGACCGGGGAAAAGGCAAGCCGGTTCGGGCGGCGCTAATGCCCGTCATGCCCTTCGGCCAGCGCCTCCAGCACATCGTCCAGCCGCGCCGGATCGCCCAGCGCGATGATCGTGCCGTCGCTGTCGGTGGTCAGCGGGTCGCCGGCCCAGTCGCACATGCGCCCGCCGGCGCCTTCCACGACGGGCACGAGCGCGGCGAAATCATGCGGTTTCAGCCCGACTTCGACCACCAAATCGATATGGCCCGACGCGACAAGCCCGTAATTATAGCAGTCCCCGCCCCAGATAGTATCCTGGCACTGGCCCCCCAGACGGGCGAAATGTTCGCCCGAACAGCCGGGAAAAAGCTGCGGCGCGGTGGAGGCGAGGATCGCCTGGTCCAGCGCGCGGCAGGCGCGCGTCGTGACCGGGCGGCCGTTGAACAGGGTGGGCTGCCCCGCCATCCCGGCCCAGCGTTCGCGGCCGATCGGCTGGTCAATGATGCCGATCGTGGGCCAGCCATCCTGCGTCAGAGCGATCAGTGTGCCGAAAATCGGCCGGCCGGCGATGAAGCTGCGGGTGCCGTCGATCGGGTCGATGATCCACACGCGGTCGGCATCCGCGCGGGTCGGCCCATATTCCTCGCCAATGATTCCGTCGCCGGGCCGTTCCTTTTCCAGGATCGCGCGGACCGCCGCTTCGGCGGCGCGGTCCGCCTCCGTCACCGGCGATTTGTCGGGCTTCACTTCCAGATCATAGCGTGCCCGGAAAAACGGGCGGATGGCCGTTGCCGCCGCGTCGGCGAGGCGGTTGGCGAGGGTCAGATCGTCACGGGTCGTCATGCCCCCTCGCCTAGCCCCAAGTCGCGTGTGGCGCTAGGCTGATCGAAGGCCGCGCCCGGAGGCGGGCAGGGAAACGCGCGCCCTTCGGCGCGCCGTCCATCCTGTTCACCGTCCTCCCGTGAACCGGCATGCGGCACGGGGGCCTTAGTCGAACAGGCTGGACACCGAACTTTCGTCGGCGATCCGCTTGATCGCTTCGCCCAGCAGCGGCGCAATCGGCAGATGGCGGATGCGGGAGCATTCGGTCACCGCCTGCCGGCCGTGGATTGTATCGGTGATCACCAGTTCCATCAGTTCCGAAGACTGGACGCGGGCCACGGCGCCGCCCGACAGCACCCCATGGGTGACATAGGCGGCGACATCCTGCGCGCCGGCTTCCTTCAGCGCGACGGCGGCGTTGCAGAGCGTGCCCGCCGAATCGACGATGTCGTCGATCAGGATGCAGAAACGGTCCTTCACATCGCCGATGATGTTCATCACTTCCGATTCGCCGGCGCGTTCCCGGCGCTTGTCGACGATGGCCAGCGGGGCGTTGTCCAGCCGTTTCGCCAGCGCGCGGGCGCGCACCACGCCGCCGACATCGGGTGACACGACCATGATGTTGCGATCGCTGAAGCGGGCCTGGATGTCCGCCGACATGACCGGCGCGCCGAACAGATTGTCGGTCGGTATGTCGAAAAAGCCCTGAATCTGACCGGCGTGCAGGTCGACCGACAGGACGCGGTTGGCGCCGGCCGTGGTGATGAGGTTGGCGACCAGCTTCGCCGAAATCGGCGTGCGCGGGCCGGGCTTGCGGTCCTGACGCGCATAGCCGAAATAGGGGACGACCGCCGTGATCCGCTTGGCCGACGCGCGTTTGAGCGCGTCGATCATGATCAGCAGTTCCATCAGATTGTCGTTCGCCGGATAGCTGGTCGACTGGAGCACGAACACATCCTCGCCCCGGACATTTTCGTGAATCTCGACAAACACTTCCTCGTCGGCGAAGCGGCGGACGCTGGCGTCGGTCAGGGGGATTTCGATATAGTCGGCGATGGCGCCAGCCAGCGGCTTGTTGCTATTGCCGGTCATGAGTTTCACGGCCTGTAACCCCCGAATTTAGTCATGATGACGAATTGATGACGATGCGTGAAGACGCCGCCCCTTTAGCGGTGCGGGGGGGCGGTGGAAAGGCGCTTTTGCGCGGAAGGGCAAAATGCTAGTGGCGCCGTCATGACCGACAAACTCGTGATCGCGCTTGCCCAGACGACGCAGACCGTCGGCGACCTCACCGCCAATGCGGATGCCATGCTCGACTGGCGCGCGCAGGCGACGGGGGCGGACCTCATCGTCTTTCCCGAAATGCAGCTGATCGGCTATCCGCCTGAGGATCTGGTGCAGAAGCCGGCGCTGATCGACCGCGCGAACCGCGAACTCGACCGGCTGGCCCGCGCCACCGCCGATGGCGGGCCGGCGATGCTGGTGGGCACCGTCGTCGCGGCGCAGGGCGTGTTGTTCAATGTCGTCGCCCTGCTGGAAAACGGCGCCGTCGCGGCGATCCGGCAGAAACGCGAACTGCCCAATTACGGGACGTTTGATGAAAAGCGGCTGTTCGCGCCCGGCCCGCTGCCCGCGCCGATCGATTTCCGCGGCGTGAAGCTGGGCGTGCCGATCTGCGAGGATATCTGGTTCCCGTTCGTCACCGCGCATCTGAAGGCCGAAGGGGCGGACATCCTTATCAGCCCCAATGGCAGCCCCTATGAGGTCGGGAAGGATGATCGCCGGCTGAACGGCGTCGCCGGGACGCGGGTTCGCGAAACCGGCCTGCCGCTGGTCTATCTCAACCGGGTCGGCGGACAGGACGAACTGGTGTTCGACGGCGCGTCCTTCGTCATGAACGGCGACCTGTCGGTCGCGCACCAGCTGCCCGATTGGGAAGAGGCGCTGACCTTCACCCATTGGGAACGGCGCGCGGGCCGGTGGGTCTGCCTGCCGGGGGAACGGCATGAACTCGACGCGCATCCCGCCGATATCTACAACGCCATGGTGCTGGGGCTGCGCGACTATGTGAACGGCAACCGTTTTCCCGGCGTGGTGCTCGGCCTGTCGGGCGGCATCGATTCGGCGCTGTCGGCCGCCGTGGCCGTCGACGCGCTGGGCGCCGACCGGGTGTGGTGTGTGATGATGCCGTCGCGCTTTACCGGACAGGACAGTCTGGACGACGCGGTCGCCTGCGCGAAGCTGCTGGGCGTGCGGTATGATAGCATCCCGATCGAACCGGCGGTGGGCGCGTTCGGCACGATGCTGGCCGGGCCGTTCGCGGACCAGCCCCGCGACCTGACCGAGGAGAATATCCAGTCGCGTATTCGCGGCGTCACGCTGATGGCGCTGTCCAACAAATTCGGTCCCATGCTGCTCACCACCGGCAACAAGAGCGAGATGTCGGTGGGCTATGCCACGCTGTATGGCGACATGGCCGGCGGTTATTCGGTGTTGAAGGACGCGTACAAGACGACGGTGTTCGACCTGTCGCGCTGGCGCAACGACAATGTCCCGTCGCTGGGCGAAGGGTACGGCCCGATCGGCCCGGTGATGCCCGAACGGGTGATTACCAAGCCGCCCAGCGCCGAATTGCGCGAGGATCAGCGCGACGACGACAGCCTGCCCCCTTATGAGATACTCGACCCGATCCTGTACGGGCTGGTGGAAGAGGAATTGTCGATCGCCCAGCTGGTCGCGCGCGGTTTCGAACGCGACACCGTCGCGCGGATCGAGCGGCTGTTGTATGTCGCCGAATATAAACGTCGTCAGTCGCCGCCGGGCGTGAAGCTCGGCACGCGCAATTTCGGGCGTGACCGCCGTTATCCGATCACCAACGCCTTTCGGACCCTGTAGGGCGCCCCCTGAACCAACGCGTGTTTGTGGAACGCGCCCGGAACCATCCCATGACCGTCATCACCCGTTTCGCCCCCTCCCCGACCGGCCATCTGCATGTCGGCAATATCCGCGCCGCTCTCCATAACTGGCTATGGGCGAACAAGACGGGCGGGCGCTTCCTGCTGCGGCTCGACGATACCGACCTTGAACGGTCGCGGGACGACTATGCGGATGCGATCCGCGCCGACCTGCGCTGGCTGGGGCTGGAATGGGATGCGCAGGAAAAGCAGTCGGACCGGTTCGCGCTCTATGAGGCGCGGTTCGACGCCCTGCGCGCGGCGGGCCGCATCTATCCCGCATATGAAACGGCGCAGGAACTCGACCTGCGGCGCAAGGTGCTCCTGGGGCGCGGGTTGCCGCCGATCTATGACCGTGCCGCGCTGTCGCTCACCGACGCGCAGATCCGCGCCTATGAAGCGGAAGGGCGCACGCCCCATTGGCGTTTCCGGCTGGACCATGACGCACCGATCGTCTGGACCGACCTTATCCGGGGGGACCAGCGTTTCGACCCGGCGTTGCTGTCGGACCCGGTAATCCGCCGCGCCGACGGCAGCTGGCTCTATATGCTGCCGTCGGTCATCGACGATATCGCCATGGGGGTCAGCCATGTCGTGCGCGGCGAGGACCATGTGTCCAACACGGCCGCGCAGATCCAGATGTTCGCCGCGCTGGGCGCGCCGCTGCCGGCCTTCGCGCATGCCGCGCTGCTGACCGGCAGCGAGGGCAAGCTGTCGAAACGGCTCGGGTCGCTGGGCGTCGCGCATTTCCGCGCGGCGGGGATCGAGCCGATGGCGCTCCTGTCGCTGCTGGCGCGGCTGGGCTCCAGTCTGCCGGTGGAACCGTTCGCCGATCCGCGGCCGCTGGTCGACAATTTCGACTTCGCGCATTTCGGACGCGCGCCGGCCCGGTTCGATGAGGGCGAACTGGCGGCGCTCAACCAGAAAATCGTGCATCAGCTGCCGTTCGATGCCGTGGCTGAACGGCTGCCGCAGGGTATGGGCGAGGCGGCGTGGGCGGCGATCCGCCCCAATCTTGAAACGGTGACGCAGGCGGCCGACTGGTGGCGGGTCGTGACAGGGCCGATCGACGCGCCCGCCCCGGACGAGGAGGATCGCGCCTTCCTCGCCCGCGCGCATGACCTGTTATCCGGCCTGTCCTTCGACGCCGATGTCTGGCGCGGCGTGACCGGCGCGCTGAAGGAGGAGACGGGACGCAAGGGCAAGGCCCTGTTCCTGCCGTTGCGCCGCGCGCTGACGGGGCTGGATCATGGCCCGGACATGGGCCTGCTGATGCCGCTGATCGGCCGGGAAGAAGCGTTGCGGCGTCTGGGGTGATTCCCGCCGGGCGTGCCCGGATTCATCAGAAGGATCATGCTGCGCGCCGGACGGATCGCGCCGCCCGCGTCCGATGCGACGCGCGGCTGACGCAGGCTGCCGGAACGTCGCGCGCAATCCGGCTGCCTCGCGTGGTTTCCCGTCTTGTCGCTGTGCCGCGCGGAATGGGCTGTCGCCCGGTCCGGCTGTGTAAAAGCGAAAGCGATAGTTCCTTGCAAGAATCCACGGCTCCTTTACTGCTAATGAAACTCAATCGTTAAACGGGGCGCTCAGTGGTTGGTTCGACGGGGGATGCGGACGGAAAGTTGTGGACATCGCGGCGCTGGTTCATTCCGCTCGGTCTGATCGTGCTTGTGGCGGCGGGCCTTGCCCTGTGGCTGTCTGGCGGCGGCGATGCCGGGCAGGGTGAGGGGGGGCGCCCGACCGCCGTTGTCCGGGTCGAGCCGGCGCGGACCGGGGCGTTCGATGTGGAGATCAAGGCGCTGGGCACCGTCACCCCGCTCGCCAGCGTCACCGTGCGCAGCCGCGTCGATGGCGAACTGGTCCGCGTCCATTTCCGGGAGGGGCAGAATGTCGCCAGGGGCCAGCTGCTGGCGGAGGTCGATCCGCGCCCCTATCGCGCCAGTCTGGCGCAGGCGCTTGGCGAACGGCGCCAGACGGAGGCGCAACTGGCGCAGGCACGGCGGGAGCTGGCACAGCATCGGGAACTGGCGCGCAGGGGATTCACGACCCAGACCAGACTCGACCAGCAACAGGCGCTTGTCGGCCAATATGACGGTGCGGTGGCCGCTGGCGACGGCCGCATCGCCGACGCCCGGCTGCGGCTGGAATTCGCCTCGATCCGCGCGCCGATCGCCGGGCGCATCGGCCTGCGCGGCATCGATGCGGGCAATCTGGTGCAGGTGGGCGACACGACCGAACTGGCCACCATCACCCAGATGCAGCCGATTTCCGTGATCTTCACCATTTCTGAATCCCAGATCGACGCCGTGCGCGCGGCGATGCGGGCGCAGGGGCAGGGCGGCGCATTGCGCGTCGACGCGTGGGATCGCGGCGAACGCAACCTGCTGGCGACCGGCCGGCTGACGACGGCGGACAACCGGATCGACACCGGTTCGGGCACGTTGCGTCTGCGCGGCACCTTCGCCAATAGCGACGAACGGCTGTTCCCCAACCAGTTCGTGAATGTCCGGCTGGGCGTGCGCACCATTCCCGATGCGCTGACCGTCCCGGCGGCGGCGGTGCAGCAGGGCACGAAGGGGCCGTTCGTCTATATCGTCGATCAGGAGGGGCTGGCCCGCCGGCGCGACATCACCGCTGGTGCCGGCGATGGCGAACGCATGCAGGTGCTGCGCGGTGTGAAACCGGGCGAGCGCGTGGTGATCGAAGGTTTCGACCGGGTGAAGGACGGCGAGAAGGTGGAGGTCGTGGCGTCATCGGCCGGCGCGCCGGTCGGGAAATGATCGCCCGGCCATGAACATCTCGCGTGGATTCATCCTGCGCCCGGTCGCAACCGGGCTGCTCATGGCGGCGCTGCTGCTGTCGGGGCTGATCGCATGGCGCCTGTTGCCGGTCGCGGCGTTGCCGCAGGTCGACTATCCGGTGATCCAGGTCTTCACCTTCTATCCCGGCGCGAGTCCCGATGTGGCGTCGAGCGCGGTCACCGCGCCGCTGGAACGCCGGTTCGGACAGATTCCGGGCCTGCGGCAAATGTCCTCGACCAGTTCGGGCGGGGCATCGGTCATCACGCTGCAATTCGCGCTCGAAATTTCCATGAGCATCGCCGAGCAGGAGGTGCAGGCGGCGATCGCCGCGTCGGCCGCGCTGTTGCCCGGCGACCTGCCGACCCCGCCCGTCTATCGCAAGGTCAATCCGGCCGACACACCGATCATGACGCTGGCGGTCAGTTCCACCGCGCTGCCGTTGCCGCAGGTCTATGACATGGTCGACACGCGCATGGCCCAGAAACTGTCGCAGACGCCGGGCGTGGGCATGGTCAGCCTGGCCGGCGGCCAGCGCCCGGCGGTGCGGTTGCAGGTCGATCCCGCCGCGCTCGCCGCGCGCGGGCTGGATATGGAGGATGTGCGCACCGCCATCGGCGCCGCTTCGGTCAACCAGCCCAAGGGTGGTTTCGACAGCCCGACCCGTTCCATCATGATGGACGCCAATGACCAGCTGTCCTCCGCCGAGGAATATCGCGCGCTGGTCATCGGCTGGTCGAACGGCGGGCCGCTGACGCTGGGGGACGTCGCGCGCGTGGAAAGCGGCGCGGAGGACCGGCGCCTTGCCGCATGGTCCGGCCCGGTGCCGGCCGTGCTGGTCAACATCCAGCGCCAGCCCGGCGCGAATGTGATCGAGGTGGTGGACCGCGTGCGGGCGCTGCTGCCCGAACTGACCGCCGGCCTGCCCGCTTCGGTCAGGGTGGACGTGCTGACCGACCGGACCGAAACGATCCGCGCGTCGGTGCGCGGCGTGCAGGTCGAAATGGTCTTCGCCGTCGGGCTGGTGGTGCTTGTCACCTTCCTGTTCCTGCGCAATCTGCCCGCGACGATCATTCCCGGCGTGGCCGTGCCGCTCTCGCTGGTCGGCACCTTCGGGGTCATGTATCTGCTGGGTTTCAGCCTCAACAACCTGACGCTGATGGCGCTGACCATCGCCACGGGGTTCGTCGTCGACGACGCCATCGTCATGCTGGAAAATATCGCCCGTCATCTGGAAAAGGGCGAATCCCCGCTGCAGGCGGCGCTGAAAGGCGCGGGGGAAATCGGCTTCACCCTCGTGTCGCTGACCGTCAGCCTGATCGCGGTGCTGATCCCGCTATTGTTCATGGGCGATGTCGTCGGGCGGCTGTTCCGCGAATTCGCCGTGACGCTGGCGGTGGCGATCGCCATTTCGCTGCTGGTGTCGCTGACGCTGACGCCGATGATGTGCGCGCGCATGCTAAGGCCCCATCCGCAGACCGGCCGCAAGGACCTGCTCGACCGGGTGGTCGCGCGCTATGAACGGCTGCTCGACAAGGCGCTGGAGCGCCAGCCGTTGATGCTGGGCCTGATGCTGGGCACGCTGGCGCTGACCGCGCTGCTCTATCTGGCCGTGCCCAAGGGGTTCTTCCCCGTGCAGGATGCGGGCGCGATTCAGGTCGTGACGCAGGCGCCGGAGGATATATCCTTCGCCGCCATGGCCGTGCGGCAACAGGCGCTGGTCGATGCGATCCGCGTCGATCCGGCGGTGTCCACCATCTCCTCGTTCATCGGTGTCGACGCGAGCAACGCCACGCTCAACGGCGGGCGGATGCTGGTCAACCTCAAACCGCATGGAGAGCGCGACGGCGCGACCGCGGTGATCGACCGGCTGAACGGCGCGGTGGCGCGGGTTCCGGGCATTCGCGCTTATATGCAGCCGGTTCAGGAACTGAACGTCGATGACCAGCTGGGCCGGACCCAATATCGTTTCAGCCTGTCGTCGCCCGACGCCCGCCAGCTTGCCGAATGGACGCCGAAACTGGTCGCGCGGCTACGCGAGCGGCGCGAGCTGGCCGATGTCAGCGACGACCTGCAAACAGGCGGGCTGCAAGCCTATGTCGAGATCGACCGTGCCGCCGCCAGCCGGCTGGGCATCAACGCGGCCGACATCAACGCTGCGCTCTACAACGCCTTCGGCCAGCGCCAGATCACCACCCTGTTCACACAGGCCAACCAGTATCGCGTCGTGATCGAAGCCGATCCGCGCCTTCAGCAGGGGCCGGAGGATCTTGGCCGGGTGTTCGTCAAGGCCGCCGACGGCACGCCGGTGCCGCTGGCCGGTCTGGTCCGTGTCGAGATGCGCACCGCGCCGCTGCTGCTCAGCCGGATCGGCCAGTTCCCGGCGGCGACGGTCGCCTTCAACCTGTCGCCGGGCACATCGCTCAGCAGCGCGGTCGATGCGATCGACCGCGCCTGGGCGGACCTTGCCGCGCCGCCGTCGGTCACGCTCAACTGGCAGGGGGCGGCCAGCGCTTTTGCGGCCTCGCTCAGCAGCACGTTGCTGCTCGTCCTGGCGGCGGTGGTGGTGATGTATCTGGTGCTGGGGATGCTGTATGAAAGCGTGGTCCACCCGGTCACCATCCTCTCCACATTGCCGTCGGCCGCCGTGGGGGCATTGCTCGCGCTGCTGATCGCGCGCCAGCCGCTCGACCTGATCGCGGTGATCGGCATCATCCTGCTGATCGGCCTCGTCAAGAAGAACGGCATCATGATGGTCGACTTCGCGCTGGAGGCCGAACGGCGCGAGGGACTGTCCCCGCGGGAGGCGATCCGTCGCGCCGCGCTGCTGCGTTTCCGCCCGATCCTGATGACCACGCTCGCCGCGTTGTTCGGCGCGTTGCCGCTAATGTTCGCGCAGGGCGCGGGGGCCGAACTGCGCCATCCGCTGGGCCTCGTCATGGTCGGCGGGCTGATCGTCAGCCAGGTGCTGACATTGTTCACCACGCCGGTCGTCTATCTGTGGTTCGATCGCATGGCGGCGCGGTGGCGCGTCCGCGACGGCGGGGAGGCAGGGCAGGGCGGGGGCGCGGTCCTTCCCCCGGCATGACCGCCCGCTTCTTCCTTGCGCGGCCGGTGGCAAGCATGCTGCTGGCGGTCGCGATGATGCTGGCCGGACTGATCGGCTGGCGGCAACTGCCCACCGCGCCGCTGCCGGAGGTCGACTTTCCGGCGATCGAGGTGACGGCCAGCCTGCCCGGCGCCAACCCCCGTACGATGGCGGCGGCGGTGGCCGTGCCGCTCCAGCGGGCATTGGGCAGCATTGCCGGCATCCGGTTGATGGAAGCGACGAGCGGCCAGGGATCGGTCGACGTCGTGATGATCTTCGAACTCGGCCGCGACATAAACGATGCCGCGCGCGACGTGCAGGCGGCGATCAATGCCGCGCGGGGGCAATTGCCGTCCGGCATGCCGTCCGAACCGGTCTATCGCAAGCTCAACCCCAGTCAGGCGCCGATCATGGCGCTGGCGCTGTCGTCCGACACGCTGCCGCCCGAACGCCTGTATGACGAGGCGTCCACCATCCTCGCCCAGAAACTGTCGCAGGTGCCGGGGGTGGGGGAAGTGTCGCTCGGCGGCGCGTCGTTGCCGGCGGTGCGCGTGCAGCTCAACCCCCATGCCCTCGCCGCGCAGGGCGTCGCGCTCGACGAGGTGCGCCGCGCGATCGCCGACGCCAATGCGCTGACCCCGCTCGGCCTGACCGAACGGGACGGCCGGAACTGGGTGATCGGCAGCAACGCGCAACTGCGCGACGTGGCGGATTATGCGATGCTGGTGGTCGCCCGCCGGCCCAACGGGCTGGTCCGCCTGTCCGACGTGGCGGTGATCAGCGAATCGACCGAGAACCGCTATGCCATGGGGTTCCACAATGACCGTCCGGCGGTGCTGCTGACCGTCCGGCGGCAACCGGGCGCGAATATCGTCGCCACCACCGACGCGATCCGCGACAGCCTGCCCGCGCTGCGCACGCTGTTGCCCGCGCAGGCGCAGCTGGAAGTGGTGCTCGACCGTTCGCCCGGCATTCGCGCCACGATTCGCGAGGCGCAGCTGGCGCTCGCGCTTTCGGTGGGGCTGGTCATCCTGGTGGTCGGCCTGTTCCTGCGGCGCTGGCGCGCGGCGGTGATCCCGACGCTGGCGATACCGGTCGCGCTGGTCACCAGCTTCGCGGCGATGTGGGCGATGGGGTTCAGCCTCAACAACCTCTCGCTCACCGCGCTGATCGTCGCGGCGGGGCTGGTGGTGGATGATGCCATCGTGGTGCTGGAGAATATCTCGCGCCATATCGACGCCGGACTTTCACCGCGCCGGGCGGCGCTGCGCGGCACGCGGGAAGTCGGCTTCACGCTGATCGCCATGAACCTGTCGCTGCTGGTCGTCTTCGTTGCGATCCTGTTCATGGGCGGCGTCATCACGCTGTTGTTCCGCGAATTTTCGCTGACGCTGGCGGCGGCGATGCTGATCTCGCTCATCGTCTCGCTGACGCTCACGCCGGCGCTGTGCGCGCGGTTGCTCACCCCCGCGCGGGACGACGCGCGGCGACCGGGATTCCCCGCAAAGGTCGCCGCCTTCTATGAACACACGCTCGACGGCGCCCTGCGCCACCGGCGGATCACCCTTGCGCTGCTCGTCGCGGCGATGGCGATCAACGTCGGGCTGTACATTGTCATCCCGAAGGGGTTCCTGCCGGAACAGGACACCGGCCAGCTGACCGCCTTCGCGCGGGGCGACGACGGCATGTCGTTCCAGTTGATGCAGCCGAAGATCGAGACCTATCGCCGCTATCTGATGGCCGATCCGGCGGTCGCCGACGTGGTGGGCGATGCGGGGGGTAGTACCGGCATCAACAATGCCAGGATGCTGGTCCGCCTGAAACCGATGGCGGAGCGACGCGAAAGCGCCAGCGCCGTGGTGGCCCGCCTGCGTGCGGGCATGCCAAGGGTGCCGGGCGGCGTCCTGTGGGTGCGTGTGGATCAGGATATCCAGCTGGACCCGCCGGGCCAGCAGGGTCAGGAATATGAACTGCATCTGCTCTCGCCGCAGCTCGACGGCCTTAAGGACTGGCAGCGCAAGGTAGCCGCGGCGCTGGAGCCGCTGCCCGAACTGACCGATGTGGACGGCCGGGCGGATGGCGGCAATCTTCAGATCAACCTCGACATCGACCGCGACGCCGCGGCGCGGCTGGGCGTCGACATGCGCGCCATCACCGATGTCCTCAACAACAGTTTCAGCCAGCGCCAAGTCGCCACGCTCTATGGCGATCTCAACCAGTATCGGGTGATCCTGGAACTGGAGCCGCGCTATACCAGTGATCCGGCCGTGCTCGATCTGGTGCAGGTCATCGGGTCGGATGGACGACGGGTGCCGCTGACCGCCTTCACCACCCGCACGCAGGGTCTGGCCGACGACTGGGTGCCCCATCGCGACCAGTTCGCCGCGCGACGCGTCAGCTTTTCGCTGGTGCAGGGCGTGTCGCTGGAACAGGCCGGCGCCGCGATCGACCGCGCGCTGGCGCCGCTGATGATCCCCAGCGACGTGCAAGCCCGGGTCGGCGGTGAACTCGACCTCGCCGGCAGCAATGCGCGTAACCAGCCGCTGTTGCTGCTGGGGGTGGTTCTGGCCGTCTACATCGTGCTCGGCGTGCTGTATGAAAGCCTGGCGCATCCGCTCACCATCCTGTCCACCCTGCCTTCAGCGGGGGTGGGCGCGTTCCTGGCCCTGTGGCTGACCGGCTTTGAATTTTCGCTGATCGCGCTGCTCGGCCTGTTCCTGCTGATCGGCATGGTGATGAAGAATGCGATCCTGATGATCGACTTCGCCATTGCGCGGCAGCGCCGGGGCGGGCTGGCGCCGCTGGATGCGATCCGCGAGGCGGCGAGGCTGCGGCTGCGGCCGATACTGATGACCAACATGGCAGCGATCCTGGGTGCGTTGCCGCTGGTGCTCGGCATGGGCGAGGGCGCGGAGATGCGCCAGCCGCTCGGCATCTGCATCGTTGGCGGGCTGCTCGTCAGCCAGTTGCTGACGCTCTATACCACGCCCGTCATCTATCTTGCGATCGAGCGGCTGAGGCCGGCGCGTCGACACAGCCGCGCCTAGGTCCTGACATCGGGACGTATCGACCCGCTTCCCCTATGTCCCGCCGCGCATCGCCGGTGCGAATCAGGGACGGGCCGCCGACCTCGTCCCGCACGGGGCATTGCCGGAGGCGAGGAGCGATGGCATGGGTCGGCGATGACGCGCATCGGCCTGCTCGGCGGCTCCTTCAATCCGGCCCATGGCGGGCACCGCGCGATATCGCTGTTCGCGGCGGACGCGCTGGGACTGGACGAAATATGGTGGTTGGTGTCGCCGGGCAATCCACTCAAGCCCGCGGTGGGCATAGCCCCGCTCCCCGCGCGGCTGGCGCGCGCGCGGCAGGTGGCACGCCGCGCGCCGATCCGCGCCACCGCGATCGAGCGGGAACTGGGCACCCGTTTTACGGTCGACACGGTCGCGGCGATCGCGCGGCGCTACCCCCGCCATCGCTTCATATGGCTGATGGGGGCCGATAATCTCGCCCAGTTCGCGCGGTGGAAACGCTGGCGCATCATGGCCCGGCAAATCCCCATTGCCGTGATCGCGCGGCCGGGTTATGATGAGGGTGCTAATGGTTCGGTAGCCATGGCCTGGCTGCGGCGATTCGTCCGGCCCGCGCGCCAGAGCAGACAATGGACGGTGTGGAGACCGCCGGCGCTCGTGCTTTTGCGCTTTCGCCCTGACCCAAGATCGGCAACCCTGCTGCGGCAGGCGGACCCTCTCTGGCATCGCGAATATCCTGCACGCGTGCGCGATCCGCTCACGCGCCGGTTGATTTAGTATTGTCAGGCCGGCTGCGCGGCAGGCAGCTTGCCCGACAATGCGGTAATGAGGAACAGATCGGTCCTGCATGTGGCAGGAACGCGCTAGAATGGAGCTTCTTTGACCAGATCCATGCCCGCCGGCACCCCGGCCAATGACGCGGTCCTCGACGCCGACAGCGTTGCCGCGCTGCACGCCGCGATTCTGCAATCGCTGGACGATGACCAGGCGCAGGACACCATCACCATCCCGCTTGAAGGCAAGAGCAGCATTGCCGACCATATGGTGATCGCCAGCGGGCGATCGTCCCGTCAGGTCGCATCGATGGCCCAGAAGCTGGCCGAGCGCATCAAGGCGCAGACCGGGCGATCCGCGCGGGTCGAAGGGTTGCCGGTCGCCGACTGGGTGCTGATCGACGCGGGTGACGTGATCGTCCACCTGTTCAGGCCCGAAGTGCGCAGCTTCTACAATCTGGAACGGATGTGGGGCTTTGTCGACACGCCGCAGGTTGCGGGCACCGCCTGATCCTGCCGGCCGGATCTTTTCCATGCGGAACGATAGCGCTCCGGCCTGTCGGTTTGGGGTTTTCCGGGGCGGTGATCGTCAGCGGTCATCTTCAAAATGCCCTGTTCCCGGCATGAAGGCCGGCATGAAGGGATGATGGCCCCATGTTGCTGCATATCGTCGCGCGCGGGAAGATCGGCCGCTCGCCCGAGTCCGATCTGGTCGAGCGGTATTGCAAACGTCTGACCTTGCCGCACCGCATCACCGAACTGCCCGATCGCGGCGGCCGTATGCCGCCCGCCGGCCCCGGCACGGTCACCGTGGTGCTGGACGAGAAGGGCCTGCAGCTGTCCTCCATGGAATTTGCGCGGCGGATCGAAGGATGGCGCGACGGCGGCACGCGCGAATGCCGGTTCCTGATCGGCGCGGCCGACGGATTTGACGACGCCCAGCGCGGTCAGGCGGACCTGCTGATCGCCTTCGGGGCCATGACATGGCCGCATATGATAGCGCGCGCGATGCTCGCCGAACAGTTGTGGCGGGCATGCAGCATCCTTGCCGGCCACCCCTATCATCGGGAGGGATAGGGCGCCCGGCCTGTCAACCGGCCCTGCGGGACCACCCCCCATTATCGGGAAGTCCCCAAGGCGATTTGATCAAACGACGCGGGTCCGGCGTCGGATCGGTTTGCGATATCGCCGCATTCCGGCACCAATCCCCCTCGCGCCAGGGTCATTTTCTTCAAACCTCGGTCGTATCCGGTGAGGAGGCTGACCCTTGGGGGTCGCGTCGGCCGCGGGGATGGTCTAGGAACGGCGCGGCGGCAAGGGGACGGACGAAGCGCCGGGGGACTGTGAAGCACGGCATCATCATGACGATCCTGGCCGGCGCCGCCCTGTTCGGCGCGATACCTGTCGCGGCGCAGGACGGGCGCGAACTGGTGCTGAGCGGTCAGGCCGGCACCAGCCTGGCGCAGGAGCAGGCGGCGCTGAAGGCCGCGCGCCGGCAGGTGGAAGAGGCGCGCGAGCGGTCCGAACGCTATGAACGGCAGGCGGGCATGGCCCGGGACGAGGCCGATCAGGCGCGCCGCCGCGCCGCCGCCATGGCCGCGCGCATTCAGGAGGCGGAGGCCGCCGTTCAGGCCGCGCAGGCGCGCAGCGCGATCGTCGCCCGGCTGCAACGTGCCCAGACCGCGCGCCTTGCCGCACGGCAGGAACCGCTGGTCAGGCTGACCGCGGCGTTGCAGATGGTCACCCGCCGCCCCCTTGCGCTGGCGCTGGTCCAGCCCGGGTCCATGACCGACGCCATCCACATGCGCGCCGTTCTTGGCGAAGTGCTGCCCGTTATCCGGCAACGCACGGCGGGGCTGCGCGTCGAGCTGGACCGCAGCCGGGCGCTGCGCCGCACCGCCGAGCAGGCGGCCGCGGCATTGGCGCAGGGCCATGTCGAGTTGCGCGACCGGCAGGGCGCGCTGCGCCAGCTGGAGACGCGCAAACGCCTGGCCGCGCGCGACCTGCGTTCCAACGCCGGGCTGGAAAGCGAACGCGCGCTGGCTTTGGGTGAACGCGCCCGCGACATCGTCGACCTGATGGGCCGGCTGGAACAGGCGGGCGACCTGCGCGAAACGCTGGCCGGACTGTCCGGGCCGGTGCTGCGCCCCGCCAGGCCCGATCAGGCCGGCGATCCCGCCCCGGAACGCGAACAGGGCGCCAGCGTCCCCCCGCCCTATCGCCTGCCGGTGATCGGCCAGCTGGTGACCGGCATGGGCGAGGTGAACGATAGCGGCGTGCGCGCGCGCGGCCTGACCATCGTGACCCAGGCCGGCGCGCAGGCCGTGGCGCCCACCGCCGGGCGGATCGCCTTTGCCGGTCCCTATCGCGGTTACGGCCAGATCCTGATCGTCGACCATGGACAGGGATGGACCACATTGATCACCGGACTGCATCGTCTGAGCGTGGCTGTCGCCGACATGGTGCGGCCGGGAGACCCCGTCGGCGTGGCGGGCGCGGGACGCCCGGCGATAACCATCGAACTGCGCCGGAACGGCCGTCCGGTCGACATCGTCCCCCTCGCACGGCTGGAATGAGCGCGCCTGCCCGCCGCGGGCGCTAAGGGGTGGGGGTGCGCCCCGTTAACCGGGCGCTCATCGATCATCGCCGATAATGGCCGAAGCTGGTTTTGCGTCGCCCGCAAAACGGCTTATAGCGGGATCTCCATGTCAGGACTCAGGACGCCCATGAAATCCCCCTTCCTTCGGGGCGCCATCGCGCTCGGAGCGCTCGCCCTCATTCCCGCCACCACCGCCGCCCTCGCCGACGGTGAAGCGTCCAGCTACAAGGCGCTCGATGAATTCATGGACGTGTTCCAGAAGGTGCGCAGCGACTATGTCGAGAAGGTCGACGATGCAAAGCTGATCAAGGGCGCGATCGACGGCATGCTCGCCAGCCTCGACCCGCACAGCAGCTTCCTCGACGCGCGCGATTTCGCCAATCTGCGTACCCAGACGGAGGGGAGCTATGGCGGCCTTGGCCTGTCCGTCACGCAGGAGGACGGCGCGGTCAAAGTGATCGCCCCGACGCAGGATACCCCGGCATGGCGCGCGGGTATCAAGGCGGGCGACTATATCACCCATCTCGACGGCCAGCTCATCTATGGCGGCACGCTGGACGAGGCGGTCGACAAGATGCGCGGCGCGCCCGGCACGGCGATCAAGCTGACCATCGTGCGCCCCGGCCGCGACGCGCCGATCGAACTGGCCCTGACGCGGGAGATCATCCAGATCAGGCCCGTGAAATGGGAGGTCAAGGACGGCATCGGCATCATCAACATCGTCAGCTTTTCCGCCAATACCGGCGCGGACGTGCGTCAGGCGTTCCGCAGCATCGACAAGAGCCTGGGGCGCAAGCCTACCGGCTATATCCTCGACCTGCGATCCAACCCGGGCGGCTTGCTGGACGAAGCCGTGGCGGTCAGCGACGCCTTTCTGGAACGGGGCGAGATCGTGTCGCAGCGTGGCCGGGCGAAAGGCGACGTCGAGCGCTATTATGCCAAGGCAGGCGACGATGCCAGGGGGTTGCCGGTCATCGTGCTGGTCGATGCGGGATCTGCTTCCGCGTCGGAAATCGTGGCCGGCGCGCTACAGGATCAGCACCGCGCGCTGGTGATGGGTGAACGCACTTTCGGCAAGGGCAGCGTGCAGACGATGGTGCCGCTGTCGAACACCACCGCGCTGAAACTGACGACCGCGCGCTATTATACGCCGTCGGGCCGCAGCGTTCAGGAAGGCGGGATCGAACCCGATATCAAGGTGCCCCAGCTGTCCGACCCCGATTACAGGGCACGTCCCAAATTCCGCGAAAGCGACCTGCGCCGTCACCTGATCAACGAGATCAAGACCGACAATGCCGCGCTGGAAGAGGATGTGAAGGACGATCCGCGCTTCACCGCGACGGCCGAGGAGCTGAAGAAGAAGGGCATTGACGATTTCCAGCTCGACTATGCGATCAGGACGATCGCCCGGCTGGCGGGCAAGCCCGGCGCTCTGGTCGCGCAGGCGGGCGCGCGGCCCGCGCCCGGTGCTGTGCGCGGCCCTGCGGCGCAGTGACCGATGATGGCGCCCTTCCCCGTTCCGGCGATGGCCGGCGCGCCGGCGTGACGGGGGCGCAATGACGCCCGCCCTCTCTCTCGCCCGGCTGATTGCGCTGCTCACGCCGCTGCTGCTGCTGGGCGGCGCCTATGCGTCCCAATATCTGGGCGGCCTTCACCCCTGCGAGATGTGCTGGTGGCAGCGTTATCCCCATATGGCGGCAATTCCGCTGGCGATCGCGGCCTTGCTGGCGAAGGACTCGCCCCGGCTCACTATCCTCCTCACCGCCCTCGCCGCGCTTGCCATCGCGGTCAGTGGCGGCATCGGCCTGTTCCATGCCGGCGTCGAATATGGCTGGTGGCAGGGGTTGACCGCCTGTTCGACCACGCCGACCGGCGGATCGACGGACATATTGGCGGCGATCATGGCAGCGCCCATAACCCGGTGCGACGTTGCGCCCTGGACCCTGTTCGGCCTGTCGCTCGCCGGCTATAACGCGTTGCTGTCGGTGGGCGCCGCGCTCGCCGTCCTGGCCCTGCTCGTCCGGGCGCGGCCCCGGCAAGGATGAAAGCATGACCCGTTCCGGTGATTTTCCTCGCCCCGGCCGCGCCGCCGACGACCGGGCCCGCGCCGCCATCGTGCGGGTCGATCAAGCGGGCGAATACGGCGCCATCCGCATCTATGCCGGACAGTTGGCCGTCATGGGCGACCGGCACCCTGATGCGCGGGTCATTGCCGGTATGGCCGCGCAGGAGGAACGCCATCGCCAGCGGTTCGACGAGATGATCGCGCAACGCGGCGTCAGGCCAACCGCTTTGCAGCCATTGTGGAGCGTCGCCGGTTTTGCGCTGGGCGCGGTCAGCGCGGCGATCGGGCCGGAAGCGGCGATGGCCTGCACCGCCGCGATAGAGACGGAAATCGATCGCCATTACGCGCAGCAACTGGACGCGCTGGGGTCGTCCGACCCGGAACTTAGCGCCGTCATCGCGGATTTTCAGGCCGAAGAGGTCGAACATCGCGATGCGGCCATTGCCCATGGCGCGGAACGCGCGCCCGCCTATCCCCTGTTGTCCGGGCTGATCCGCCTGGGCTGCCGCACCGCAATCGCGCTGTCGAAGCGCATCTGACGAGGACGAACCGATGAGGAAGACCATATCCATGCCGATGCTGGCCGCGGCGATGCTGGCGCTGGGCATTGCCGGGACGGCTCCTGTGCGGGCCCAGTCGCCTTCCGCCGGGGCCGCCGAGCAGGCGCCGCCCGCGGAGCCGGGGTCGGAGCGGGTGAACCTGGTCATCGTCTATGGCGACGATGCCTGTCCCAGCAGCAGCACCGGCGAGGAGATCGTGGTGTGCGCGCGCAAGGGAGAGGAGGAACGCTACCGCATTCCCGAACCGCTGCGCGGCGATCCGAATCAGCCCAGCCATCAGGCCTGGGGCGAGCGGGTGAAGTCCATGGAATATGTCGGCCGCAGCGGCACGGAAAGCTGTTCGCCCGTCGGCGGCGGCGGCGCAACCGGCTGTTTTGCCCAGCTGGCCCGCCTGGCCAAGCTGGAACGGCAGGCGGCGGACAATGCCAGCTGGAAGGATCTGGTCGAAGCCGAACGGGCCAGGCGCCTGTCCACGATCGACGCCGACAGCAAGGCGATCGAGGCGCGCGCCGTCGCGGAGGAAAAGGCCGCCGCCCAGCCTGCGGACGCCGCCGCGCCGGCGGATGACGCCGCGCCCGCGAACTGACGAATGACGGACGCGCGCGCCGTTCACGCCGCGCTCCGCATGGTCCGTCGACAGGGTGGGGCAGACATGGAAGGATCACCCGCATGCAATCCCTCGTCCGCCTGCCGCTGAGGTTCC